>NZ_JBITFN010000023.1:3662-125024 GCF_044456085.1 Streptomyces sp. NPDC051018 | reverse complement strand
GACGCAGCGCCCGGTCCGCTGCCTGCTGACGACGCACCATCCAACACCTCCATGCCTACGAGGTGTTGCGACGACCAGTTGAATCCGCCTTGCGAACCCGCGTCCGAGTGGTGAACCAGCTCGCCGGGGACGGGTGGGCGGCCTTCGCGGTCGCGCTGCCACAGGCCCATGTCCAGGGCGTCCAGGACGATTGGGGTCTCCTTCGACATCGAGGCGGACCAGCCGACGATGCGGCGGGAGAAGGTGTCGACGGCGAAGGCGACGTAGACGACGCCCGCCCAGGCGGCGACGTGCGTGAAGTCGGCCACCCAGGTGCGGTCGGGGGCCGGGGCGACGAAGTCACGATCCACGCGGTCCGGGGCTCTCGCGGCGGCCGGGTCCGGGAAGGTGGTGATCACCTTCTTGCCGCGCACCGCGCCGGCGATGCCGATCTCGCGCATCAGGCGTTCGACGGTGCAGCGGGCTGCGTCATGGCCCTGCCGGTTCAGCTCGCGCCAGATCTTCCGGGCCCCGTATACGCGGTAGCTGGTCTCGTGGACCTCCTTGATCAGGGTCTTGAGTTCCTCGTCCCGCACCGATCGCGGCGAGGGCGACGTGAGACGTTTCTTGCAGGCGTAGTAGGTGGAGAGGGCGATCCTGCAGCCGTGCTGGGTCAGCACGCGGCAGATCGGCTCGACGCCGCCGAAGCGGTCCCGGTGCTCGTCGACGAACGCTACGAGCGTGTGTGTGGCCGGTCGAGCCCGGCCGCGAAGAAACCCGCCGCGGCCTTCAGGATCTCATTCGCCCGCCTGAGTTCGGCGATCTCCTTCTTCATCGCCTTGATCTGCGCGGACTCCTCCGTCGTCGTCCCCGGACGCTGTCCGGCATCGATCTGGTCCTGCCGGACCCACTTGCGCAGCGTCTCGCGCGAGCCGATGCCCAGCTTCGTCATGACCGCGTTGATCGCGGCGGACTCGGTCGGGTAGTCGCCGCGGACCTCGGCGACCATACGCACCGCGCGCTTGCGCAGCTCAGGCGGGTAGGAGGAGGGACGTGCCATGACTCTGATCCTTACATGGAATCGAGTCTCCATCCGAACCGGGGCGGTTCAAACACCCGAATGGAAGTGGTACGTGGCGACGAACCGCGCGCGTGGACGGACATCCACGCGGCGATCGTGGACCTGCTCGCGGGCCATCTGCCGGCGACGGACCGGCGGAGGGCTCTCCCGGGTGGCGCCCGTGCCGGAGCTCTTCGTGGGGCGGCCACGAGGGCCGTTGTCAGAGGCGATTGGCAAGATTGCGGCCATGAATGTCACTCCCGTCACTCCGCCACGGCCGATCGACGTTGTCGCGGTCTTTCCCCAACTGGCCCCGCTGGCCCGCACGGCGACCCGCCTGCACCCCCGCCCTGGGGCGCCGACGTGGCACAACAGCTCAATCGGCGGGCCGCTGCTGTGGCCCGCTGAGGAACCGTGGCCGCACTGCGAGGAAACGCATGTCGTGGACGGCATCAACCCAGCCCAGTCCCCGCCGGATCTGCGGCTGGAACGACGGATCTTCGCCGCCTCGCACGGCCGGGACCTGACTCCGGAGGAACGGGAGACTCTCGAGCGGATCCGGCCCCCCCAGACGTATCCGGTGAGGCTGGCGGTCCAGCCGTACGACGGCCCCATAGCGATGCTGCCCGTCGCGCAGCTGTACGTACGGGATGTGCCCGATCTGAGCCCGCCGGAGGGTAAGGACCTGCTGCAGGTTCTGTGGTGCCCCTTCGATCATCCGATCATGCCCAGGACCCTGCTCTTCTGGCGTTCCGCAGCCGCCGTCACCGACATCCTCGACACGCCCCCCGAGCCGCCCGCAGTGCAGTTCGACGGCTATCTACCGGAACCGTGCGTGCTCGAACCGGAGCAGATCACCGAGTACCCCGACCATCTGGAGCTGAGCGAAGAACTGCAGGAGCAGCTCAAGCAGTGGAGTGTGCCGCAGGCAGCAGAGGAAGACATGGACCCGGACACGTACTACGACTGTGTGCTGTCCAACGCACCCGGCTGGAAGGTCGGCGGCTGGCCCGCTTGGAACTCCACCGACCCCAGGCCGCAGCCCTGCTCCGAGTGCGGCACCGGCATGGAGGTCCTGATGACCGTCGCCACGTTCGAGGAAGGGGACGACGCCGGGAACAGCTGGTCTCCGTACCCCCACCCAGGTGCTGGACCGTACCCCGGCCACCGCGGCTACAACGCGACCGGGGTCCAGATAGGCAGCGGCTACCGGCAGCATCTGTTCGTCTGCCCGGCGAAGCCCGAGCATCCGCACATCGAGTTGATGACGTAGCCCGTCCGCGGTGTGAAGCCGGGGCGTCACGGTGCGGGCATGCCGTGACGCCGGTTGTCCGCGAGGCTCAGGGTCCCGGACAACCGACGGATTTCGTTGACCTGCAGGAACGTGACCTCCGACGCGTGGAGTTCCCGCGCAGGTGAGCCCGCATTCCCTTCCACGAGGGTCGGTAGACGAACGTAGGCACATCCTGACGGTGTCCGACCGGCCCATGCCTGCGTTTCGTCACTCGGTGAGGCCCATTTCGTCGGTACCTCGGGTATTCCGGGAGTTCCAATACCCGAGCCCACCATTAAAGGTCTCGCTGAAGCGGAAGCGCGAGGCCGTCACCACGATGCGGATGCACGTCGTCGACCGCTCGGGCAAGCCCGCGCCGATCGCATCGAACAGCGCCTACGAGGCCCGATCCGTCGCGGTCCCGTTCGGCAACTGCCGTGAACCTTCCAACGTCAAGGCGGGCGGAAGCGCGTGTCCCATCCGTTTCCAGTGCGCGGGCTGCGGCTTCTACCGGCCCGACCCTTCCTACCTCCCGGCGATCGAGGAACACATCAACTCGCTGCGAGCCGATCGGTTCACTGCCGAGGCGATGGACGCGGATCCGTTCGTCACCCAGAACCTCAGTGACCAGATCGACGCGTTCCAGCAGGTCCTGAGCGCGATGCGCAAGCAGATGGACAAGATGAGCGACGAGGAGCGCCAGGAGGTCGAAGAGGCCAGCGCGTGCTGCGAAAGGCGCGAGCCGGCCGTGGGCGCACCACCCTCCCACTGACAGTGATCAACCGGAGGTCCTCGTGACCAATCCATCGGCGCAGAGCACAGGCCCGCAGAGCCAGAGCCCGGCTGAGGTTCTGAAGGAGGCCCGACGCCGGGACAGCCGGGCGAAGCGAGCCCGTGTTCTTGAAGCGATCCGTTCTCTTCAACAGAGCGGCGACAAGATCACGCATGCTGCCGTGGCCCGTTCTGCTGGTGTCTCTTCGTGGCTCACTTACGCCGACGGAGTGCGCGAGCACGTTGAGGCCGCCATCCGCGACCAGGTCGCTCCTCGCCCCTCCAGGCGAGACAGCCCGGCGGCCAGCTCCAACAGCTTGCGCATCGACCTCGAACTGGCGCGGGAGGAGATCCGCAAACTCCGCGCAGAACGCGAGCAGT
Organism: Streptomyces sp. NPDC051018; assembly: GCF_044456085.1. Lineage (NCBI taxonomy): Bacteria > Bacillati > Actinomycetota > Actinomycetes > Kitasatosporales > Streptomycetaceae > Streptomyces > Streptomyces sp. NPDC051018. The sequence goes on along the minus strand of NZ_JBITFN010000023.1, from coordinate 121,560 downwards.
TCCAGCGCAACGCCGCCTCCACCTCGGCCAGCAGCTCGACCAGATCGGCAGTGCAGACCTCGCGGCCCGAGTCCGAGAACTCAACCAGGCCAATGCCGAGCTGGAGGCACTTCTCAACATCAAGACCGGCGAGGTCGAGGGCCTCGCCCGCCGCGTGACCGAGCTCGAAGACGAGCTCACCGCAGCTCGCACCAGCCTCCGCCAGATGATCCGGGGTCAAGGCCCGTGTCCGGGGGTGAGTAACGCGCGCAGGTTCCGCAGGGTGCGGTGGATGGGGTGGGTCATGGTCGTCTCGGTTCCTGGGTGCGGTCGTGGAGTGGGCCCCGGTCTGCCGGTACAAGGGGGTGGCAGGCCGGGGCCCGGGGGCCGCCCGCGGTGAGTGCGGGGCCGCGGGCGGCGGTCTCAGGGGCTGGAGCCCAGGTCGGCATCGTCCTCAGAGGTGGGCGCGGCCGGACCGAAGGGTGCCCCGGAGGGGCGTGGTGTTGTCGCCGTCGGGCAGGTGAGATGCTCGATGTGGTGGCAGAGGGCGCTGGCCGAACGGGCGATGCGCTGCGCGTGGGGGATCGAGGCGGTGTAGCCGGGCCGTGCTACAGATGCGAGAACTCGTTTCGCCTCGCCAACGCCTGCGAGCGCGCAGGCGCGGGGAATGTCTCCCAGGGGCAGTCCGGCCGTGGCGCGTTCGACCTCCGGAATGAGGATCATCAGATGGCCGCGCAGCCGTAGCGTCAGGTCCTCCAGTTCTTCTGCAATGGGCAACTCGGCGTGCTCGGACAGCAACCGCCGGGTCGCAGCGCGGACGGCGTCAAGGGCGAGGACTGTCGGCCGGCCGCTGGGACCGGGTGCCGCACTCGGGCCGTTGTGATCCGTCCGTGCTGCGTCTCGCATCATGCTCTCCGTTCCGGGAGGCTCCGCCCCGCGGACAGGGCAGGCCGCGCAGCCGTGCCGCATGGGTAGCGGGCTGCGCACCATACGCGTGCGCCACGGCACAGTCAGATTGGACCGGTGGACCGGTCCAGTCAAGGGTGTCAGATGCCCGTGCCCATCGGGTAGTTGTCGACCAGCTCCCACAGCCGCGACGGCGTCACACCTTCCTCGCAGACCAGAGGCATGCCGTGCTGGTCGTACGCGGTGTGGAGGACCACCGCGACGGCATACGGCTTCTTCACCCCGAGGAGGTCGGCTTCCTGTCCGGTCGCCAGCCGAACCGTGGTGATGTCCGTTCCACGCGCCGGGGACCTCCCGGTCTGGCGCCGGACATAGTGCGTGGTGCCCTCCGCAATAGGGCCGGCGGCTGACAGTCGCGGGCACTGATCGTCAATCCCCGGCGGGAACCACGCGACCACATAGGTCATCGGGCTGCCGTCCTCGGCCAGCACCAAGCGGTCCCGGCGCAACGCCGGACTGCCCGAGGGGAGCGCCAGCGCCACAGCCACGTGGGACGGCGGGGTCATCATCTCCGGTGTTCCCAGGCGACGGAACGGGCGTCCGCCCGTGGTCCGGCTCGCGCCCGCACGCCTCCTGCCCGCGGGACGGGCAACCGGGGTCTCGACCACGGTGAATCCGCGACCCTGATGCGGACTCACCAGACCGTCGGTACGGAGAACATCCATCGCCTTGATCGCAGTTGAGCGGGAGACGCCCCACTGCTCGCACAGATCGCGGCTGGACGGCAAGATCTCGCCGGGCGCGAACTCGCCCTCGGAGATACGACGGCGCAGGTCCTCGGCAATGAGTTCATACTTGAGCGGCGGCATGAGGCTGTCCTATCAAGGAGGTGACCGGTCAACCGGTCACGCTAGGGTCTGGCGCCCCGCGCACGCCAGCGGTCAGACTGCCCGGCATGACCACAGCCAACGGCACCCCGGCCATCGCACCGGAGATCCTCACCTTCTACGGCGAGACCGTGGACGAGTCCGGACGCCTGACGTCCACCGCCGACGGCATCCTGGAGATGGTCCGCACACAAGAACTGCTGCGCCGCCATCTCCCCGAGCCGCCGGCACGCGTGCTCGACGTCGGAGGCGGCCCCGGCGCTCACGCCCGATGGCTCGTCAAAGACGGCTTCGACGTCCACCTGGTCGACCCCGTGCCCCGCCACGTAGACGCGGCACGCGCCACCGGCGCCACCGTGGAACTCGGCGACGCCCGCGCCCTCACCGCCGGCACCGGCGCCTATGACGTCGTCCTGCTCCTCGGCCCGCTCTATCATCTGCTCCAGCGCCAGGAACGGCTGCAGGCCATCGCAGAGGCCCGGCGCGTCACCCGCCCCGGCGGCCTGATCGCCGCAGCGGCGATCGGACGCTACGCCTCCCTGTTCGAGCACACCGCCACGACATGGCTCGGTACGAACGAACGCGTCCGCGAGGCCGTCGCCGACATCCTCGCCACCGGTGTCCATGAGCCCGGCCGCAAGGGCTTCACATCCGCCTACTTCCACACACCCGGCCAACTCACCGAGGAGATGACGGCGGCCGGACTCGACGAGGTGCAGGTGTACGGGATCGAAGGACCGGGCTGGGGAGCGCTGAAAGCCACCGAGCAGCACACCGGCCAACCACTCACACCCGACACCCCCCTGTTCGCCTCCGCCCTCGAAGCGGCACGACTCGCAGAACCCCACCCCGAGCTCCTCGCCACCGCATCACACATGCTCGCCATCACCCGCACCAGCACCACCTGACGACGGCGACAACACGACGAAGCACCCCCGCCCGACCTCAGAAGGTCGAACTGACCAGAAGGGTTGGACGGATGACGACGCTCGCTGTGACCGGGCATATGGACCTGACCGAGGAGAGCGTCCCGCTCGTACGAGCCGCGTTGCGGGACCTGCTGGCCCGGTACGGCGATGACCTGACCGGGGTGTCCTGTATCGCCGCGGGAGCCGACTCGCTGTTCGCGCAGGCCGTCATCGAGGCCGGCGGACGCCTGGTGGTCGTGATCCCGTCCCGGGACTACCGGGCCAGGAAGGTGAAGCCCGGCCACGCGCCGGTCTTCGACCACCTTGTTGAGGCCGCCGCCGAGGTGCTGACCCTGCCGCACGAGACGGCGAACCGTGGAGCGTACGAGGCGGCGAACGCCGAACTGCCGGCCCGTGCGGACCGGCTTGTCGCCGTGTGGGACGGTATCCCGCCATCAGGGAAAGGCGGCGGGACCGCGGACACCGTCGAAGAAGCTCGCGCGGCCGGAACACCGGTCGACGTGGTCTGGCCGGCCGGTGCAGCCCGCCGTGGCTGACCTGCCCGGCGCGGCCTGAGCCCACTGAAGCGCCGGGCACCCGGACACGGAGCAGCCGGCCGCCGCGCCGCTGATGCTGCACCACGTGCAGCCCGGTCGTGTCAGTGCCGGGTCGTAGGCTGGTCTCATGTCCTCCACCCCTGACCGTGGCCCCGTGCGTTCTGCCGCCGAGCTGAACAAGCTGCTGCGAGGGCTGTGGGTGGACGGGGTTCTGCCGGCGGACCGGCGGCCGGAGTACGAGGCCCTGGTCGTGCAGTGGGCCGAGGCCGTCCAGGCCGAGGGCGAGGTCACGGCCGAGGCCGCGTAACACCGCATCCGGCCCCAGGGTCCGCGCGGTAGGCAGGCATGAGGAGACAGATCCTTGCCAGACCCCCGAACTGCCCGTGCCCCGGGGCAGCATGCCCGTACCGTCCACCCATGTGGTCCACACTCATCGCCGTCCTCGGCACCCTCGCGGGCGTTGCCCTCGCAAGCGCCACGCAGCTCCTCACCGCCCGCCGAGACCGCGACCGACAGCACCATCAGGACGTTGTTGACGCTGCGGACGCGCTGCTTGCCGCTGTTCTCTCGTATCGGGAGCTGTACTGGCTGAGGACCGACTCGATCAGGGCGGGCGAGCCCGACCCGACCGACCGTGCTGCGGTCTACGCTGCCCGCAGTGCGGTGACCCGGGCACGTGACCGCCTGGCCCTTGTCACCGACGAAGCCGCCCTGGTCGATGCCTCCCAGGACGCGGCCTGGTCGGCGATAGACCTGTCCGAGATCCACCTCGGCTCGCCGGTCGACGGCCGGTTCGCGCCAGAGGTCGAGGCTCAGCTGGACGCCGGCCGTGAGATTTCCCGTGACGCTCACACCGACCTGAGGGAAGCCGTGACCGCGTACGTCCACCGGAGGCGCTGACGACCAGACACCTTGACCCGTGCACGACGAATCCGCCCCCGTCCCGCGCGAAGCACCAGACGACTCGCGTGCCCCGGGACCTGTTACTGCTACCGGTGGATCTACCAGCCGCTCCGGTACACCAGCCGCCCAGTAGGGGGGTACTGACTACCGGAACATGGGAAGAACCCCTTCACCGAATCAACAGGGGGGCCTGTGGACGAGTGGGAGATCCGGCGCAGGGTGCGGGACGAGCTGCCCAACGCCATCCAGGAAGTACTTGCCGCCGAGGAGCGACGGAAGCGCCAGGCGGAGAGGGACGCCCAGAAGATGTACGGGCCCAGCAGTGCCTGGGACATCGTCACGGGGTACGGGGGCTGCGCGCTGCTCGTCATCATCGTCGCGGTGGTTCTGTTCTTCGGATACCGGTTCGTCACCATGGAGCTGATGTAACCCACGATGCCCGCCGGTCGGCGGATCCGCGGAACTCGCGAGAGGGGCCAAGGGCGTGGACCTCGGGCCACACACCACCAGCGAGACCCTGGGATCGGCCGACGGTGGCTGATGAACACCGGACCACCCCCGCTCGCGCGGGGAGCACGTGACACCCGCGCCCACGCTGCGGGAGCCCCGCGGACCACCCCGCTCGCGCGGGGTTCAGCCGGGCACCGCCCGGCCCGTCCGCGTTCCCCCTGGGGGAATGAGAAGCGCTCTCACCCGGTAACGGCCTTCTCATACTCGTTGATCTCCCGGACGGGTACTCCTACCGTCCAACCGGTAGCGAAGGCCGCCTGTGCGGGGGTGGTGCTTCTGTCGGTGTTCGCCGAGGAGCGTCATGAAGACTCGCACGGCCCCCTTCACCCGCACCACGGCGTTCGCCGCCGTGTGTGTCCTCGCACTCCTGCTGGGTCTGACCGCCGCGGTCGCCACTCCCGCGCGGGCGCAGCAGAACAACTATCCGACCGGGCTGCGGGCCGTGGCGGTCGGCGACACCACCGTGTCCCTGCGCTGGGATCCGGCCGCGCGTCCGGCCGAGGTCGGCCACTACCAGGTGGTGGTCGACGGCGGGTTCGAGGTCGGCACCACGACCGGTACCACGTTCACCGTGACACACCTCAACGTGGACACCGCGTACACCTTCGCCGTGATCGCGATCAGCCCGGACGGGCGGGAGGGCTGGTCGAGTGTGCACATCCCGGTACGGACGACGGGAACGGTCCCGCCGATGCCCGCGCACCCCGTCCGGATGGGGATCTTCACCGAGAAGGGCAGCCATGAGCGCGAGTTCTACGTGAAGAATCTGATGACCAGCGGTACGGCGGCCCGGCTCACCCATCTCACCTATGGATACGGCAGGGTCACGGGCGGCCGGTGCGGCATCGCCGACACCTACGCGGCCCTCGAACGGGCCTATCCGGCCGAGACGAGCGTCGACGGGAAGGCCGACACCTGGGACCAGCCCCTCCGCGGCTACCTCCATCAGCTGCGCGAGCTGAAGCAGGCCCGTCCGGGCCTGAGGATCCTGTGGTCCTTCGGCGGCTTCGAACAGGCCCGCGACTGGACCGGGGCCCAGCAGGACCCGGCGGCCTTCGCCGCCTCCTGCGCCCGGCTGATCGACGACCCGCGCTGGGCGGGGCTCTTCGACGGCATCGACCTGGACATGGAGATCCCCGAGTGCCGGCTCGCCCCCTGCGACCTCGGCGGAGCCGCGGCCGTGAAGCCGCTCACCCGGGCGCTGCGGGCGGCGCTCGGCCCCGACCGGCTCGTCACCGTGACCATCGGTCACCGGGGCGGCGGCGCCGATCTGTACGGCAGGACCGATCTCACCGGCGCGGCCGCGCACACCGACTGGTTCAACGTGCGGACCTACGACTACTACCAGTCCACCCATCCCCTCCAGCGGAACCGCCCGACTCCCCACGCCCCCCTGTACTCGTGGAACACCGATGACTGGGGCCGGGCCGTCCACCACGACATCCGGGGTCTGACCGCCCAGGGGGTCCACCCCAACAAACTCGTCCTCGGTGTTCCCACCCACGCCTGGGGCTGGGAAGGCGTGAGGGCCAAGCCCTGGGTGGGCCACTACTACGCGACGGGACCGGCGTCGGGGCCGTACGAACTGGGGCTGGACGACTACCGGTCCATCAGGAGCAGGTGCGCCGACACCGGAGAGCTGGGGCAGACGGCGTACTCCCACTGCGGCAGCCAGTTCTGGGGCTACGACACACCGGCCACCGTCAAGAAGAAGATGGACTACGCCCGCCAGTACGGTCTGGGCGGCGCGTACCTGTCCAACCTGCGCGGCGACACCGCGAACGGCGATCTGAGCGCGGCCGTGGAACGCTCGCTCGGACCGGTCCGCTGAACCGCGTCCGCCGCCAGGGGCGTCGGCGACCCGCCTGTGGTCCGGAGAGGCCGGGAGGTGTCCGTGCCTGTGCCTGTGCCCGCGCCCGGGAGAGTGCCCGCCCCGGGAGCGTGCCCGTGGGAGCGTCCGCGGGCGGGTCCGGGACGTGCTCCGGACGGCCGTACCGGCGCGATCGGAGAGGGGACGCGCTCGGATGCGGCCGGGTTCCGGATCGCGTGGCCCGGACGCCCGTGGACAGCGGCCCGGAGGGGTTTCGGCAGGTGACCCGGCGGATGAGGGATGGGTCACGATCCGGAAAGATCCTCCGTTAGCACTAGGGCCGATGCTTTGCTGTCCCATTACTCTTGACGCAAGGCCGCGCCCGGTGGCCATGGAGGAGTGAGATGAGGAGCAGTAACCCGGTCTTCTCGCGACGGGGGTTCAGCCGTGACAACGGCATTGCGGGCTTCAACGCGCAGCCGCAGGCCGGGGGCCCCGCCGTAGGAACCACACCCGCGAACCCCTATGCCCAGGGCGCCGCCAACCCGTACGCCACGAACCCCTACGCGCCGGCCGACACCGGAGCCGGCGGACCGCAGGCACCCGCGCGGTCCGGGGTGATGACCATCGACGATGTCGTCTCGCGCACCGCGATGACGCTCGGCACGGTCGTCCTCACCGCCGCGCTCTCCTGGTTCCTGCTGCCCGTGGACCAGGACAATCTGGGCAAGTCGTACGGAATCGCTATCGGCGCCGCGCTGATCGCGATGGTGCTGGGCCTCGTCCAGGCGTTCAAGAGCAAGCCTGTTCCCGCGCTGATCCTCGCGTACGCGGCCTTCGAGGGTGTGTTCCTCGGCGTCATCTCCAACACCGTCAGCACCTACATCAGCCCCGGTGTCGTCGTCCAGGCGGTCCTGGGCACGATGTCGGTGTTCGCCGGTGTGCTGATCGCGTACAAGATGCGCTGGATCCGCGTCACCCGCCGCTTCTACGGCTTCGTGATGGCCGCCACCGTCGGCTTCCTGCTGCTGATGGTCGTCAACCTGCTGTTCACCGTCTTCAGCGGTGGCGACGGGCTGGGCTTCCGCAGCGGTGGTCTCGGCATCCTCTTCGGTGTCATCGGCATCATCCTCGGCGCCTGCTTCCTCGCCCTCGACTTCAAGCAGGTCGAGGACGGCGTGACCTACGGCGCCCCGCGCCAGGAGTCCTGGATGGCGGCCTTCGGCCTCACCCTGACCCTGGTGTGGATCTACCTGGAGATGCTGCGCCTGCTGTCGATCCTGCAAGGGAACGACTGACCCGGGGCGCGGACGTCCGATCCGGACGGTGATCGATCCGGACGGTGCCGTCTGATTCCGGACGGCGGCGTCCGTGTCCGGAGCGTGTGACGATCGACTGTATGACGATGGGCCCGCAGGCAGTGCCTGCGGGCCCATCGGCGTCTCGGGACTCAGGGGGCCGGCAACCGACCGGGCCCGTCCTGGGGACGGCCCTGCCTAGTGCTGTGGCCGGAAGGGTTTGCCGTGGGCCCGCGGCGTCCGGTGCGGTGCAGCGCAAGGCGGAGGTCCGCAGCTCGTACTCGCCGTACTCGCGCGGTCCGACAACGCAGCGAAGTGCCGTGCAGGGCGTCGCGGGCCGGTGAACGTTTCCGGTCACAGCACTAGAGCAGCCTGCGGGCGGCGCGCCTCAGGTCGTACTCGTGGATGATCGCCTTGGCATGTCCGTACGAGAGGTTGTGCTCGCTCCGGAGCCAGCTGACCTTCTCCTCGAAACGGAAGAGGGAGGGTCCTTCCTCGACGGTGTGCAGCCAGTCGGAGATCTCACGACCGGTGCAGTGGGGGATTCGGGAGAGCAGATTTCGATGGGTCTCTTCGGAGAAGACTTGGGACATCGGCGCCTCCGGACGCATTCGCGCGTGTGCTCCTTCAGGCCACCGTGCCTGAGCGTTCGCGTATTGGCAACACTCCGTGGGCTGTGCATAGGCTGCGATGTGCCCGATACGACTGAGCTGCTCACCGCGCTGGACCACTTCGCCGATCAGCTGCGGGCCGCCCCGCAGAGCCGCCTCCAGCGGGGTGCGGCCGCGGAGGGGCTGGGGCTGGCCAGGGAGTTGGCACTGCGTGCCCAGCGCATCGAGACCCCCGGGCGCGAACCGCTGATCATGCCGGACGCCGGGATGTTCGCCGTCGCGGATCAGCTGGCGGTGGCCGGTACGGATCTGGCGGAGGCACTGCGGGGCACCCCGGACTCGGCGGCGCGTGAGGTGGACGAAGCCGTGCGGCTGATCCGTGAGGCCGAGCGGCGGGCCTTCCCGTAGCGAGCCGTGCGGGAGCGGCCGGGCCTTACCGGCACCATCGCGGGGGCGCTCGTCCGCGATCAGTGGTCCCACCTGGGCGGACGAGCTGATTGATAGATCGCTGAGCGGGTACTGCCGATCAATTCCGGAGCGGGCTTGAGTGGGCGAGCCGTCCGCCTCGACGGGAGTCGCCGGACCGGGTTGCCGGATCCGGGGCCGACGCCCGCGGCGCGGCCGGGAAGTGTTCGTACCCGCTCACATCGCACCCGCTCAAAGGGAGTCATCTCCGTGAGAAAGCGTCCTGCCGCACTGGTCCCGGCCGCCGCGGCCGCCATGGTCCTCACGTCCGCACCGTCGGCGCAGGCCCTGGAATTCTTCACTCCGCTCCGATTGGTCTACAGCAAGGGGTATGTGAACGCCGAGGTCCGTTCGGAGGGCAGGGTCATCAGATTCAACGGCGGTACCAACGAGAACGATGTCCGCGGCTTCTGCAGCCGGGTCCGGTTCACCGCGCTGAACGACCGTCTTGAGCCGATTGTGGACCGCCACCCGGACGCCGTTCTCGTCACGACGACGTCATGGCACTGCGTGAAAGGGGGGAAGCCGTTCGCGGCGGGGCTGAGTACGCCCAGCGTGCCGGGCGGAGCCACCGTGGTCCGCGTCGACGTCGAGACGAAGCCCACCGCGACCAGCCCCGACCCGGGCGTGGCCACCGCGAGCCAGCTGTGTGTCAGGGGAAGCATCTGCCGTTAGCGTCCGTAACCCGTAACCCGTAACCCGTAACCCGTAACCCGTAACCCGTAACCCGTAACCCGTAACCCGTAACCCGTAACCCGTAACCCGTAACCGCCGTTCCGCGCGGTCACGCGGCGAGACTCGGCCGGCTGGGGCCCGGGGGAGCGCGGCCCCTGGGTCGGGTCTGGCGGGCCCGGCGGACCGGGGTGGGCTCCTCGTCGCGGGGACGGCCCGGCGGGGCGCAGAGAGGCGCATGAGGGCACTGAGGGGGGCGTACGGGAGCGGGGCGCCCGGACCGGGTGCGGGGGTGCGCGGGGCGGGGTCCCGGGAGCAGGGCGCGGCACCCGGTGGAAGGCCGAGGGGCGGGCGGACGATCCGGTGGGTGGGCTTCGCCTGTGTCCGCTGTGTCCTGGTGGGTCTGCTGCGTCTGCTGTGTCCGCCGTGGTTCCGTAGCCGCTCTAGAGGGACGCTATGACACGGTCCGCCAGTATGTAGACGGTCTCCTCGCCGCAGACGAACGTCAGGGCGTACGCCCCCGAGACGCTGGAGCCGCCCAGCAGTACCGGGGTGTTCCCCTCGCGCAGGGCCTGCGCCAGGCGTTCCGCGGTCTCCCGGTGCCCGGGCGTCATGCACAGCGTCGTACCGTCCGCGAACACATACACATCGAGCGTGCCGAGCGGACCGGGCCGTACGTCGGCGAGTTCCGTGCGCGCCTCCGCCAGGTCCTCCAGCCGGGACACGGTGCGCTCGTGGTCGGTGACCACGGGCGTCTGGACCGGTACGAAGTCCGGGTGCGAGGGGTGCCGGCGGCGGGCGGCGGCCAGTTCGGGGGAGTCCTCCGCGAACTCCGGCGACTCCGGCAGCTCCGCCACGTCCTCCAGCGCCTCTGCCATCTCGTAGTCGACGGCCTCCAGGCCCACGAAGTCGGCCTGGCGCGGCACGTAGTACGGGAGTTCGTCACCCGGTGCCGACAGCCCGCCCACCAAGGGCGCGGGGGCGTCGCCGCCGAGCCGGGCGGTGGCGTCCGCGGCGTCCCGGGACTCCTGCGCGGCCCAGAAGGCGCGTGCCTCGGCGAGTTCGCGCTCCCGCTCCTCGGCGAGTGCCTCCGCGACGGCGGCGCGTATCTCGGCGGCGGGGGTGGACCGCGCCTGCGGCACGGTGGCCGTGCCCTGGGCGATCCCCGGGGTCGTCCCGGCGGTGGCGGCGAACAGCTCGGTGCGCAGGGCCGCGACCTGCTTGCGGAGCCCGTGGGCGGCGTGCAGGGCGGCGGCGCCGACGACCGTGGCAGCGGCCGTCGTCAGCAGCAGGGCAAGAGACATGGCGCTCACTGACGTACTCCCGGTTTTATTCGACACACCCCCGACTTCCTACATCAGCTTGCGATGGCCGTGGGGCTCCTGTCAGTGCATTACGTCACGAAATGGACAGGACTTTTGGCCCGGCGTTTATCGGGGGAGTGGCGCTGACCTGCGGAAACGATTTTCCCTTGGGGTGCAGATCACATCCTGGGGGCTTTTCGGTCACGACTTGAGATCCCCGGCCCTTCTGTACGTGGGGGGGCGGGGGTAGTCGCGCCCGAAGGGGCCTGCCGTCGCCACGGGCGAGGCGCCCTCCGGCCGGGCCGCGGGCGGGGGTGGTCGGCCGGGCGGCTGAGCCGCCCGGCCCGGGGGTCGCGCCTCCGCTGCGGGCAGGTGCCGCCCTCGTTCCTCGGGCGCCCCCTACCCGCCGCTGCCTCTCAGCTGAGCCGCTCGATCACCATCGCCATGCCCTGGCCGCCGCCCACGCACATCGTCTCCAGACCGAACTGCTTGTCGTGGAACTGAAGGCTGTTGATCAGCGTGCCCGTGATGCGTGCGCCGGTCATGCCGTACGGGTGGCCGACCGCGATCGCACCGCCGTTGACGTTCAGCTTGTCGAGGTCGATGCCCAGGTCCCGGTACGAGGGGATGACCTGCGCGGCGAACGCCTCGTTGATCTCGACCAGATCGATGTCGCCGATCGTCAGCCCCGCGCGGGACAGCGCCTGCCGGGACGCCTCGACCGGGCCGTACCCCATGATCTCCGGGGAGAGCCCCGAGACACCCGTGGACACGATCCGGGCCAGCGGTGTCAGGCCCAGCTCGGCCGCCCGGACGTCGCTCATGATGACCAGGGCCGCGGCGCCGTCGTTCAGCGGGCAGCAGTTGCCCGCCGTGATCAGCCCGTCGGGGCGGAAGACGGGCTTCAGACCCTCCACGCCCTCCAGGGTGACGCCCGCGCGGGGGCCGTCGTCCTTGGAGACGACCGTGCCGTCCGGGGTGGTGACCGGGGTGATCTCGCGCTCCCAGAAGCCCTTCCTGATGGCCTCCTCGGCGAGGTTCTGCGAGCGGACCCCGAACTCGTCCATCTCGCGGCGCGTCACGCCCTTGAGCCGCGCCAGGTTCTCCGCGGTCTGGCCCATCGCGATGTACGCGTCCGGCAGGAGGCCGTCCTCGCGCGGGTCGTGCCAGCCGTCCACCCCGCCCTCGGAGAGCTTCGCCGTACGGGCCTGGGCGTCCGCGAAGAGCGGGTTCTGGGTGCCCGGCTGGCCGTCGGAGGAGCCGTTGGCGAACCGGGACACCATCTCGACACCCGCCGAGATGAAGACATCGCCCTCACCCGCCTTGATGGCGTGCAGCGCCATCCGCGAGGTCTGGAGCGAGGAGGAGCAGTAACGGGTGATCGTGCAGCCGGGGAGATGGTCCATCCCCATCTGTACGGCGACGATCCGGCCGAGGTTGTGCCCCTGCTCTCCGCCGGGCAGCCCGCACCCGAGCATCAGATCGTCGATGTCCTTCGGGTCCAGCCCGGGGACCTTGGCGAGGGCGGCCTGAATGACCGTCGCGGTCAGGTCGTCGGCCCGCAGATCCTTGAGGGAGCCCTTGAAGGCCCGGCCGATGGGGCTGCGGGCGGCGGAAACGATGACGGCTTCGGGCATCACGGCTCCAGGAGGAGAGAGGGTGGACGGTTCGGAAGCTACCCCTTGGTAGCGGCGAGGTCACCGGTACCGGGGTGTGACGCGGACCTCAATTCTAAGCGAGCGCTCACTTTTTCGTATCCGCCGCACGGGGCGGGACCGGGCTGCCGGGTCCGGGCGGGTCCGGGCGGTGTGCCGTGCGGGGCCGGTGGGCTGGGTGTGATCCGGGCTGCCGGCGGGCCGGAGACCCCGGCCCGGGGTATGTGAGCGGCGCGCGGAATACGGGCCATGGGCCCCGTACGGCGCCATGAGCGGGCGCGCTCCGGATATGCGCACGGCCCCCTGGGTGCGCGGCCCGCCCCGGGCACGCGCCCTGCCCCGGGTATGCGGCCTGCCTTGGATGCGCGGCCAGCTCCGGGCACGCGGTAGGACTCCCCGGGCGGAGCGCCCCCGGTATGAGCGGGACCCGGACGCAGGCTCCGGGGGCGGGCACTCCGAGGACCCGGCCGCCGGCTCCCGGGGCTGCCGGTCCGGGGCGACCCGCCCCGGACGTGTCAGCGGCGGGTCGCCCGGGAGGAGGACGGCTCCTCGGCCGCGCCGTGGGCGGCCGAGGCCGGGGACTCCGCCGGGATGCGCCTGCGGCGGCGGTGCTTGAGCAGGGCCCAGGGGGCCCGGGCGCCCGTGACCTCGGTGCCCGCCTCCTTGGCCGCCGTCGCCGCCGCCTTCGCCACCGGGAGCATGTCCTCGTCCCGGTCCGCGTCCAGCCGGTCGGTCTCCGGCCACAGGCCCAGCGCGGCGCAGAGCGTCGGCAGCATCGCCATGGCGGCGGTGGCATACCCCTCGGCCGAGGGGTGGTAGTTGTCCATGCTGAACATCTCGCGCGGGTTCTCCGCGAACTCCGGCCCCAGCAGATCGCCCAGCGACACCGTACGGGCGCCCTGCTCCACGGCGACGATCGTCTGCGCCGCCGCCAGCTGCCGCGACGCCCGGCGCGCCAGCCATCTCAGCGGCTGGTACACCGGCTCGATGGTCCCCAGATCAGGGCACGTGCCCACCACCACCTCCGCGCCCGCCGTACGCAGCCTGCGCACCGCGCCCGCCAGATGACGTACGGACTCCGTCGGCGGCATGCGGTGCGTCACATCGTTCGCGCCGATCATGATCACGCAGATGTCCGGCATCCGGGAGGTGTCCGAGAGGAGCTGGGTCACCTGCCGCTCCAGATCGTCCGACCGGGCTCCGGCCAGCGCCACATTGCAGACGTCCACCGGCCGCTCGGCCACCGCCGCCAGCCCGGACGCCAGCAGTGCCGCCGGGGTCTGCCCGGCCCGCCGCACCCCCTGACCCGCCGCCGTGGAGTCGCCCAGCACCCCCAGGGACAGCGGGTCCTCGCGGCCGAAGGCCAGCCCGTACAGCCCGTCCCCCCTCGGCGGCAGCGGTGCGATGCCCCCGCCGACCGAACGCTTCGCCAGCTGGACCTCCGCGAGCAGCAGGCCCACGGCCGCCACTCCGACCAGACCGATGCCCCCGCCGCCATAGGCCGCGCCCGCCGCGATACGCCGTGCCACTCTCGCCCTCGACACCGAGCCACCTCCTCTCATCAAGAGCTAACTGCCCGGTAACGGCCGTCGCCCAATCCCGTCCATGTCCGCATACTCTTGCCGCATTCACTACGGAGATCCCGGAGAACAATTGTGCGCTTCCACACCTCTATGATCAGTCTTGTCGGCAATACACCGTTGGTGAAGCTGAACAGTGTGACCTCGGGCATCCAGGCGACCGTCCTGGCCAAGGTCGAGTACTTCAATCCCGGCGGGTCCGTGAAGGACCGCATCGCGCTGCGCATGATCGAGGCGGCCGAGGAGAGCGGAGCACTGCTGCCCGGCGGCACGATCGTCGAGCCGACCAGCGGAAACACCGGGGTGGGGCTGGCGATCGTGGCCCAGCAGAAGGGCTACAAGTGCATCTTCGTCTGCCCGGACAAGGTCTCCACGGACAAGATCAATGTGCTGCGGGCGTACGGCGCCGAGGTCGTCGTCTGCCCCACCGCCGTCGATCCCGAGCACCCCGACTCGTACTACAACGTCTCCGACCGGCTCGTCCGGGAGACCCCCGGGGCGTGGAAGCCGGACCAGTACTCCAACCCGAACAACCCCCGTTCGCACTACGAGACCACCGGCCCCGAGCTGTGGGAGCAGACGGACGGGAAGATCACCCACTTCGTCGCGGGCGTGGGCACCGGGGGCACGATCTCCGGCACCGGGCGCTATCTGAAGGACGTCAGCGACGGCGCGGTGAAGGTCATCGGCGCGGACCCGGAGGGCTCCGTCTACAGCGGCGGCTCCGGCCGTCCGTATCTGACCGAGGGCGTCGGTGAGGACTTCTGGCCGACCGCGTTCGACCGTACGGTCACGGACGGCATCGTCGCCGTCTCCGACAAGGACTCCTTCCAGATGACCCGCCGTCTCGCCAAGGAGGAGGGCCTGCTCGTCGGCGGGTCCTGCGGGATGGCGGTCGTCGCGGCCCTGCGGGTGGCCGAGGGGCTCGGGCCGGACGACGTGGTCGTCGTCCTGCTCCCGGACAGCGGGCGCGGCTATCTCTCCAAGATCTTCAACGACGAGTGGATGGCCGACTACGGCTTCCTGGAGGACTCCGGGCCCTCCGCCTCCGTCGGGGACGTCCTGCGTCACAAGGAGGGCGGCAAGATCCCCAGCCTGGTGCATATGCATCCGGAGGAGACGGTCGGCGAGGCGATCGAGGTCCTGCGGGAGTACGGGGTCTCCCAGATGCCCATCGTGAAGCCGGGCGCGGGCCACCCGGACGTGATGGCGGCGGAGGTCATCGGGTCGGTCGTGGAGCGGGAGCTGCTGGGGGCGCTGTTCACCCGGCAGGCCTCGCTCACCGACCCGCTGGAGAAGCACATGAGCGCCCCGCTGCCGCAGGTCGGCTCGGGCGAGCCGGTGGCCGATCTGATGAACGTCCTCAGCGACCCCGCCACGGCCGCGGACGCGGCGATCGTCCTGGTCGAGGGCAAGCCCACGGGCGTCGTCAGCCGCCAGGACCTGCTGTCGTTCCTGGCGGGCGGCGGAAAGTAACGGCTCGGGCCGCCGGTCGGTGCCGGCGCACGGAAGGTACGGGCCGGTGCCGGGTGCCGGGGCCGTTCCCGGACGGGCCGTCCGGGGGCCAGGGCCGAGCGGGCCCCCGGACGGTGGCCGGGCCCTTGGGCGATCAGGCGGGGCGGGCTCCGGCCGGTCGGCCGGGGCCGGTTGACGTGGTGTGCGCTCGCGTCGGATGCCGGGCGTCGTCGGTGCCGGGCCGGGGCCGTCCTCGGACGGGCCTGATCCGCCCGGGGGGATCAGGCGCGGTCCGCCACCTCCGCGGAATCGGAACGCGTGTGTCACGCGGGCGCAGCATCCCCTTAACACGCCTCCCCCACAGTGGTGGATGCCGGCGGGGACCCGGGCACGGGTTCCCGGCCGGCGCCAGGGCGGCGTCTCGGACGTCCGGAGCGGCTCCCGGACCGAGAACGCCCCAGGACGCGGTGACCGGCCCCGGGCCGGGTCCGCGTCCCCGTGGAGACCGCTGCCGTCCCGGCCTCCGGCCCACCCCCGGGGGTGCGGCGGTCTCCGCGCCGGCCTCCCGCGGTGCTCGGCGCCTGAACCGGCCCGTGCCGGGCCCGTGGCGGCTCCCTCGGGGTCAGTCCTCCCAGTCGGAGGAAGCCGAGGGCTTGTGGCGCGTCCAGGGCCACCAGCGGGCCGCGTGGACCGCGTTCACCCCGACGATGCCGAACCAGGTGGCGACCAGCCCCTCGATGCCCGCCTGGACCACGCCGATCGCCGAGAGCGGGATCGCGAGGATCATCGAGATGATCGCGAAGCCGAAGCGCTCGCCGAAATTCGGTTCCGTGGCCTGCTGCGGCGGGCGGGCACCACGGGCGACCACCATCTGCTGTTCGGCGAGCTGGCGGCGGACCCGGCGGTCCACCGTGCCGTCGAGGCGCTGCTCGACCTTCTCCAGAAAGGATTCGACGAGCGCCGACTCGTACTCCTCGCCCAGTTCACGGCGGGCGTGGAGGGTGGCGTCGAGTTCCTTCTTCAGCTCAGAGTCGCTGGCTTCCATGGTGAACACGCTACGGGCGGCCGCACCCCCCGTCAGTGGGGGTAGCACCACTCTTTCGCACGGGCTACCCGGATCCTTCCCGCCGGTCGCCCCGAGCCGGCCGGGGTGACCCCGCCCGCCGGGCGCCGCGCTGAACGATGATGTGACTGCGGCGGCGACACTGGACCCGGACGATCGACGAGCGCGAACGGCCCGGCCCGGCCGCTCACGAACGGTCCGGACGGGAGAGAACGGCAGCCGATGGCATGGACGGGCCGTCGACTGCGGGGACGGCTGCCGGCGGCAGGGACCGCAGGGACGGCATGTGGACCGCATGGACGACACCGGGACGACGAGACCCGGACGAGAACGGACGAGAGGGGACCGGATGACCGAGAGCCCTGCCGCACGGCTCCAGCAGCTCTTCGAGGGGCACCGCCTCACCCCCACCCAGCGCCGCATCGCCCACAGCATGGTCCGCCGCGCCGCCGACGTCCCCTTCCTGTCCAGCGTGGAGCTGGCGGAGGCCGCCGGGGTGAGCCAGCCGTCCGTGACCCGATTCGCCGTCGCGCTCGGCTTCGACGGCTACCCGGCGCTCCGCAGGCATCTGCGGGACGTCGTGCCCCCGGGGAGCGAGCCCGCCGGGGACCTCCCCAACGAGTACCAGCAGGCCGTTCTGGCCGAGATCGAGAATCTGCGCCATCTCGCCGAGCTGCTCGCCGACCCGGCCCCCGTCGTCCGCGCGGGAGGGCTGCTCGCCGCCTCCCGCCCGCTGCCCGTCCTCGGGCTGCGGGCCGCCGCCGCGCAGGCCCGCGGCTTCGCGTACTTCGCCGCCAAGGTTCATCCGGATGTACGCCTCCTGGACGAGGGCGGCAGCCTGCTCGCCGACCGTATCGAGGACGCCCGGCACGCGGGCGCCAGCGCGCTCCTCTGCTTCGCCCTGCCCCGCCACCCCCGGGAGGTCGTGGAGGCGCTGACCCACGCGCGTACGGCGGGGCTGACCGTGGTGACCGTCGCGGACTCCGCGTTCGCGCCGGTCGCGGGCCACAGCGATCTGCTGATCCCGGCCGCGGTCGGCACCGGGCTCTCCTTCGACACCGCCTGCGCGCCGATGCTGCTGGGGCGGGTTCTGCTGGAGGCGATGTGCGACGAGCTTCCCGGAGCACAGGCCCGGCTGGAGCAGTTCGACGCCCGAGCGGCGGCACGAGGTCTCTTTGTCGACTGAATCCCCGATGAACGCCGATGAACGCCGCCCGGCGGCGGCAGCCCGGCGCTTGCCGTCCTGTCGTCTGGCGCCTGCCGTCTGCCGTCTGCCGTCAGCCGTCTCAGGGATCTGAACATGTCATTTCTCAGGCGCGGTTAAGAAATCGCCGCTAGCCTCCGCGCGCAGGAACATGTGTGGGACACCGAGGAGGCGTGGACCACGGAGTGGGCCACCGAAGAGAGGAGCACGGACGTGGGGCGCGGGGCGCAGTCGCTGGCGAGGGTGGCGGTGGTCGTACGGGCCGGGGCGGCCCCCCTGTGGTGGCTGGGGCTGGTCGCCGCCGGTATCGGCGCGCTGCTGCCGGGGCTCACCGGGCGCCGTATCGGTCTGCTCAGCGCGGCGGCGCTGTTCATCGTCGCCGCCGCCGTCACCGCAGTCGTACGGCGCGGCCGGTACACGCACTTCGCGGGCGCCGCGACCCGTGCGGGGCGCACCGACTTCCTCCAGGACCGGAAGGTGACCCTGCGGAACTGGCGGCGGGCCCGCCGGTGGTGGCTGCTGCTCGCTTTCCTCGCCGCCGTGGGCAGCTCGTTCGCGCTGCCGGGCGCGGGCGGCGGGCTTCTCGCGGGCGTCGGCGCGGGGCTGTGGGCCAAGGCGGTCTGGCTCGGCCGCCGGGAGCGCGACGACGAGGCGCTGCTGTGGCTGCGTACCGACTGGGTGTCGCGCGGGCCGGTCGGCAAGGAGGTCAAGGGATTCCGGAGCACCGGAATCGCGGCCGGGGACGCCGCGCCCGGTGGGGCGCGGCGCCGGTGACCCGGCCGGGCGTCGGTCTCAGACCTCCAGCTCGGCCTCGATCTTCTTCAGCTGGTGGCGGGCCATCGCCAGGTTGGCACGGTTCTTGTCCAGCGCCAGGTAGAGGAAGAGACCGTCGGTCCCGCGGCCCCGGAGCAGCCGGATCAGGTGGTACTGAGACCCGAGGGTGATCAGGATGTCCTCGATGCCGTCCTTGAGCCCCAGCTGCTCCATGGTGCGCACCTTGGCGCGTACCACGTCGGTGTTGCCCGCGGCGGCCACCGTCAGATCGAGGTCCTTGCCACCGCCGATGGTGCCGAGGGCCATACCGCTGGTGTAGTCGACGAGTGCCGCTCCCAGGGCGCCCTCGATCGAGGTCGTCGCTTCCTTGAGGGCGGTTTCGGTGTTGGCCATGAGAGGCGTACTTCCCTTCCTGCTGCGTGTTCTGTTGCGTGAGGGTCTGGTGGTGCGTGTGGGGGTGGCGTTCATGGGTCAGGAGAGCTCCGGGCGCTCCAGGACGCCGTCGACGAGTTCGCCGATACGGGCGCCCGAGCGGCGGGCCTCCAGATGGAGCCGGCCCACGTTGACCCGTGGTCCGGCGAGGAGGGTGAGGACGGCGGCGGAGCCCGCCGCGTAGGTCGCGACATAGCCGTGGTCGCCCCGGACCAGCAGTTCGCGGAACCTGCCCTGTCCGGTGGCCTCCGTGAGACGTGCGGAGACGCCGAGCGCGGCGGCGGTGAGCGCGGCGACGCCCTCCGCGTCACCGCTGTCGGCCGCGAGCACCAGACCGTCCGTACTCGCGGCGAGGGCGCCGGTCAGCTGCGGCATCCGCAGCCGGAGCCGCTTCAGCTCGGCGAGTACGTCCTCCTCTGCCGTCATGAGCTGTCTCCTCTCGGCGCGCAGCCTCAGTGCGCGCCTCATGAGGTGCGGACCGTGCTGCGAACGGTGTGGTGGTGGGCGGGGCGGGCCGTCACAGGGGTGCCTCCAGTGCGTCGCGGATCCGGCGGAGCAGCGCGGTGTCCGGGGCGGCGGTCGGCCCGAGCCCCAGGGGCCCGAGCCCCGGGAAGTCCCCGAGCCCCGGGAACTCCGTGCCACCGGTCCGGCCGCCTCCGCCGGGTCCGGGGCCTCCGCCGGGTCCCGGGCCGGGGACGGTGTCGGCGCGGTCCCCCGGTGATCCCTCGGCCCGCCGGGTGGCGTACGGGCCTGGTGGGCCTTGCTCGACGGGTGCGGGGGCGAAGGCCGCCGGTGTGCCCGGGTGCGTGCTGCCGTGGGTCGGGGCGCCGCTGGGTGCGGTGCTGCCCGGGGGCGGGGCGATGGCCGCGGGGGCGCCCGGTGCCGGGGTGCCCGTGGTCGGGCCGTCAGGGATCGTGCTGCCGTCGAGGTGGCCGGGTGTTCCGGGGGCTACAGGCGCTCCGGGTGTTCCCAGGACCACAGGTGCCGCGGGTGCTACTGGGGCGCGGTGGGTTCCCGGGCCCGGGCCCGCGCCCGGGGTGACGGTGCCGGGTCCGGGACCGCCCGTTCCCGGGGAGCCGGGTGCCCGGCCGGGTGCGCGGTGGGCTCCCGGCCCTCCGTGCCGGCCGCCTGAGCGCCGCTCGCCCGCGCCCTGGCCTCCGGACGGCGGGGCCACGGCCGGTCCGGGCAGGGCGTGGCGCGGTGCCCCGGAGCCTCCGGGGGCGCCGGACGTGCCGACAGGGTTGCCGGGGGCGGCCGTGCCGGGGCCGGCGGAGGGGAGCGGCGCGGGCGCCGTCCTGAAGCGCGGGGGACCCTGGGGACAGGGCGCCGACGGGGTCCCGATCAGGCCCTCCGCGGCCAGCCGCCGGACCTCGATCAGGGTGTTGAACGCGGGCCGCCCCAGCTCCCGCGCGATCGCCGCCGGAGTCCGTACGCCGTCGGCCAGCGCCAGCAGCGACCGGCGGACGGGGCTGAGCGCCTGACCCGCACGGTGCGGGCGTACGGCCACGGGCGCCGAGTCGACCGACGGGTGCGGCCAGACCGAGTGCAGCAGCCGCCCCCGCCGCAGCGCCTCGCGCTCGACCGATCTGGTCGGCACCGGACGGACCCGGCCCAGCCAGTGGTGGACCCCGTAGCGGAACCGGGTCGGCCCCGTGGCCGGAGCCAGCGCGAAGTAGGCCGCGTCGTACAGCGCGGCGAGATGGCAGATCTCCAGCTCGCCGCCCGCGACCTGGCCGCTGTCGACGAGATAGCGGGCGACCTCGTTGCGCGCGCCCGCGTGCGCGATCGCGTCCTCCCAGCGGTCCGGCCGCAGCCTGCCGCTCGCCATGAGCAGGACATCGAGCCCGGGGGCGGCGGGGGCCTCGGCGTGCACGACCTGGCCGTCCGCCAGATACAGCGCGCCGTGGTCCCGTATCAGCACTCCTGTGGCCCGCTCGTCCGCGAGCCGTACGAGCATCGGCGATATGACGGTGCTCATGCCAGCACCAGCCTCTCGGCGAGGCTCTGCATCCGCAGCCGCGCGAGCGCCAGATTGCCGAGGTCCCGGTCCAGCCACAGATGCAGGAACACACTGCTGTCGAAGGCCGTCTCCACAAAGCGGATCAGGTGGTAGCAGGTACGGGTGGTCACGATGAAGTCCTCGACCAGGGGGCCTTCGTGCCCGGGGGCCGGACCGCCGGCCGCCGGTCCGCCACCGTTCGGGGCGGAGCCGGCGGCACCGGTGGCGAAACGACCCGGGTCCATCGAAGCGGAATCAGCCGTGGCGACCCCGGCCATACCGTTCGGGGGCAGGCCCGCGCCGGTCCCAACGGCATCCGCACCCCGGCCCGACCCGGTCCGAGCCGTGCCGACCTGACCGGCACCGATCGGACCGGGCCCGGGCCGACCGGCGTCGACCGCACTGCCGTCCGGCTGAAACGGAATCCCCGCACCGGATCCCGGGGGTGACTCGGGGCCGCCCGGAGCCCTCGGGGTCAGCAGCGCGAACGCCGCGTACTCGGTGGCGACCCGGGCCAGTTCGGCGGTCTCCGCCGCCGTGGTCTCGTGGTCCCCGCCCGGTGTCTCGCCGATGGTGCCGAGCGCGAGGCCGCTGACCCAGTCCACGATGGACGCCCCGCGCGCGCCCGGCACCAGCATGGCTTCCAGCAGACACTCGTCGATTCCGGGCACGCCGACTCCCTTCTCCGCCCTGGACGTTCCGCGCGCGGTCGCGCGGACGCTGTGACGGAAAGGTTACGCAACGTTGCCGCCGTTGTGGGAACTTGTGGCATTTTCCACAGGAACTTGCCACAGGCCAGGTAGGGTTCGCGCGCCAAGGATCCGATCCGGCCGGGCCGCGGCCCCTGCGATCGGCTCCAATGGCGTGCGGACGCAGCGTATCTGACCAGCCGTGATGTCACCGGCCGGACCCCGGGAAACCGGATGTATAGACCATTCGGAACGTGTTCCGGCCGGGCTCCTCCGGCCCTCCTCCTGCCGTCCGGCGGACCGTCGTCGGGGAGTCCGGGGAGTCCGGGGAGTCCGGGGGAGGGCCGCCCCCTACACCAGTGCGTCCCGGTTCTCGCCGCCCGACTCGGTGACGATCTCCGTCACGCTCTGCGGAGCCCGTACCGGCGCGAACCGCACCCCCTCGCCGCCGTCCCCGCCGGTGTACCCGTACACCCCCGGCCGGGGCAGGCTGTTGTACCCGTAGTGGTTCGAGAAGTAGTACGCCCCCGTGTCCAGCACCGCCACCACATCGCCCGGCTCCAGCGGCGGCAGCTCCCGGGCCTCCGCCAGCAGGTCGCCCGCGAAGCACGCCGGACCCGCGATGTCCTGCGCCACCGGCGCGCCCTTCCTCGGCACCCCGGCGGAGTCGTAGGCGGCGATCCGCAGCGGCCAGGAGACCGGGTCGTAGACGGTACGGGTCGCCACCTGCACACCCGCGTGGGTGACCGCGATCGGCCGCGACCCCGAGACCTTGGTGTACTCGACCCTCGCCAGGATCAGCCCGTTCTTGGCGAGCAGCGCCCGCCCGAACTCCGTGACCAGCCCGTAGCGCCCGTCCAGCAGTCCCGGGACCCGCTCCTTCAGCAGTGCGGCGTACGCGGCGAACGTCGGGATCTCCTCGTCGGACGAGAAGTTGACCGGCAGCCCGCCCCCGATGTCGACGGTGTCGATCTGCTGCCGCCCGGCCGCCGCGTTGATCTCCTCGGCGAGCGCGTACACCTCCCGTACGCCCTCCATCATCCGCGTCAGCGCGATGCCCTGCGAGCCCGAGTGGGTGTGCAGCCGGGTCAGCCAGGGCCGGTCCAGATACATCCGCACCACCGCCTCCCGCGCGCCCTCGTCGCGCAGCGCCACCCCGAACTTGGAGGTCGCCGTGGCCGTGGACAGCGCGCCGATGGAACCCCCGCCGATCTGCGGATTGACCCGCAGCCCGAGGGGCGAGCCGGTGCGCGGTGCTCCGTTGGAGCCGTTGGAGTCTGTAGCCCCGGTAGCCCCGGTGGAGTCTGTGGCCCCGGCGGCCCCGGTGTGCGACGCGGACACGAGCGCGTCCAGCCGTGCCAGCTCCTGCG
Source organism: Streptomyces sp. NPDC051018 (assembly GCF_044456085.1). Taxonomy (NCBI): domain Bacteria; kingdom Bacillati; phylum Actinomycetota; class Actinomycetes; order Kitasatosporales; family Streptomycetaceae; genus Streptomyces; species Streptomyces sp. NPDC051018. Next base: position 98,529 of record NZ_JBITFN010000023.1, on the reverse strand, counting down.
GGTTGTCCGCGTTGACGGCGATCCCGAGCGCCAGGGCCTCCCGCAGCTCGCCGGGGGTCTTCGCCGGGGAGTCCAGGACCGTACGCCCGGGCGCGATCCCGGCGGCCCGCGCGAGGGCCAGCTCGCCGGGGCTCGCGACCTCGGCGCCGATGCCCTCGGCGTTCAGCAGCGCCAGTACGGGCACCAGGGGCGCCGCCTTCACCGCGAAGGCGTGCAGCACGGGCGCGTCCGTCACGGCGGCGAACGCGGCCCGCAGCGAGGCCGCCGACGCCCGGATCCCGGCCACGTCCAGAAGGGCGGCGACCGGTTGCTCCTCCGTGAGAAGTCCCTGCTCAACAGCTGCGCGTACGGCCTCATTGCGGCGTTCCACAGTCATGTGTGCCAGCCAATCATCCCGGCCCGGCCGGGCGCGACCTGTTGACTGGGGCTATTCATTTCATCAGGCTATGAATGAATCCAGTCACCGGGAGGCATCGCCATGTCAGGACCCCGCCCCGTCCGGGCGCCGCGCGGTAGTGCACTGAACACCTTGGGCTGGCAGCAGGAGGCCGCCCTGAGGATGCTCCAGAACAATCTGGACCCCGAGGTCGCCGAGCACCCCGACCAGCTCGTCGTCTACGGCGGCACCGGCAAGGCGGCCCGCGACTGGCGCTCCTTCGACGCGATGGTGCGCACCCTGCGGACCCTGGAGCGGGACGAGACGATGCTCGTCCAGTCCGGCCGCCCGGTCGGGGTGATGCGGACCCACGAGTGGGCCCCGCGCGTCCTCATCGCCAACTCCAATCTCGTCGGCGACTGGGCGAACTGGGAGGAGTTCCGCCGCCTCGAAGCCCTCGGCCTGACCATGTACGGGCAGATGACGGCCGGTTCCTGGATCTACATCGGCACCCAGGGCATCCTCCAGGGCACCTACGAGACCTTCGCCGCCGTCGCCGCCAAGCGGTTCGGCGGCACCCTCGCCGGGACGATCACCCTGACCGCCGGACTCGGCGGCATGGGCGGTGCCCAGCCGCTCGCCGTCACCATGAACGACGGTGTCGCGATCTGTGTCGACTGCGATCCGCGCGCCATCGACCGCCGGATCGAGCACCGCTATCTGGACGTACGGGCCGACTCGCCCCGGCACGCGCTCCAGCTCGCCACCGAGGCCCGGGACGCCCGCCGCCCGCTGTCCATCGGCGTCCTCGGCAACGCGGCCGAGCTGCTGCCGGAGCTGCTGGCAGCCGGTGCCCCCATCGACATCGTCACCGACCAGACCTCGGCGCACGACCCCCTCGCGTACCTCCCCGCCGGAGTCGACTTCGCCGACATGGCGTCGTACGCCGCCGAGAAGCCCGCCGACTTCACCCGGCGGGCGAGGGAGTCCATGGCCCGCCATGTGGAGGCCATGGTGGGCTTCCAGGACGCGGGCGCCGAGGTCTTCGACTACGGCAACTCCATCCGGGGCGAGGCGCGGCTCGCGGGATACGAGCGGGCGTTCGCCTTCCCCGGTTTCGTCCCCGCCTACATCCGGCCCCTCTTCTGCGAGGGCCGGGGCCCCTTCCGCTGGTCCGCGCTCTCCGGCGAGGCGTCCGACATCGCGAAGACCGACCGCGCGATCCTGGAACTGTTCCCCGAGAACGAGTCCCTGCGCCGCTGGATCACCCTGGCGGGCGAGCGCGTCCGCTTCCAGGGCCTGCCCGCCCGTATCTGCTGGCTCGGCTACGGCGAGCGCGACCGCGCGGGCGAGCGCTTCAACGACATGGTCGCGAGCGGGGAACTGGCCGCGCCCCTCGCCATCGGCCGCGACCACCTCGACTGCGGCTCGGTCGCCTCCCCGTACCGCGAGACCGAGGCGATGCTCGACGGCTCCGACGCCATCGCCGACTGGCCCCTCCTCAACGCCATGGTCAATGTCGCCTCCGGCGCGTCCTGGGTCTCCATTCACCACGGCGGCGGCGTCGGCATGGGCCGCTCGATCCACGCGGGCCAGGTGACGGTCGCCGACGGTACGGCTCTGGCGGGGGAGAAGATCCGCCGGGTGCTGACCAACGACCCCGGGATGGGGGTCATCCGCCATGTGGACGCGGGGTACGACCGCGCGGAGTCCATGGCCGTGGACAAGGGTGTTCGCGTGCCGATGCGGGAGGGATCATGACCTCCGCGCCCGGCGGCGGGCCCGTGGGCCCACCCGGGGAGCCCGGGCGGGGCGCCGAGGGCCGTGGCGGGAAGGCGGTCGGCCCGGGCGACGGGCGTACGGGGACCCCGGGCGACGGGCTGCCCGGGACGCCTCACGGCGCCCCGGTCGCGGGCGGACCTGCGGGAGTTCCCGAGGCGGTCGCGGGCGGACCGGCCGATGCCCCCGGGGCCGGGGGACGGACCGGGGCCCCTGGGGCGGGCGCGGGTGGACCCACCGGTGTCCCCGGCGCGGGTGGACCCACCGGTGGGCCCCGCGCCGAGGGACCGGCCCCGGTCTCCGGGGCCGGGGGACCCGCCGGGGTCCGCCGGGGCGGCGGACCGGCCCCGGCCCCCGGCACCCGCGGTCCGTCGTTCCAGACCATGTGGCGGGAGCTGGCCGCCATCGGGCGAGAGACGAGCACCGGCGGCTACCGCCGTTACGCCTGGACCGCCGCCGACACCGACTGCCGTTCCTGGTTCCGCGACCAGGCAGGCGCCCGCGGCCTCTCCCACGAGACCGACCGCAACGGCAACCAGTGGGCCTGGCTCGGGGACCCGGCCGCCGGGGACGCCGTCGTCACCGGGTCCCACCTCGACTCCGTCCCCGACGGCGGTGCCTTCGACGGCCCCCTCGGCGTCGTCTCCGCCTTCGCCGCGCTCGACGAACTCCGCAGCAGAGGCGCCGAGTTCACCCGGCCCCTCGGGATCGTCAACTTCGGCGACGAGGAGGGCGCCCGCTTCGGGCTCGCCTGCGTCGGCTCCCGTCTGACCTCCGGACAGCTGACCAGGGAGAAGGCGTACGCACTCACCGACGCCGACGGCATCACCCTCCCGGGAGCCATGGAGGCCGCCGGTCACGACCCCGGCGCCATCGGCCCGGATCCCGGGCGCCTCGCCCGTATCGGCGCGTTCGTCGAGCTGCACGTCGAACAGGGACGCGCGCTCGACCTGTCCGGCGACCGGGTCGGGATCGCCTCCGCGATCTGGCCGCACGGACGCTGGCGGTTCGACTTCCGCGGTGAGGCCAACCACGCCGGCACCACCCGCCTCGCCGACCGCCGCGACCCCATGCCCGCCTACGCGGAGACCGTCCTCGCCGCCCGCCGAGCGGCGGAACTCGCGGGCGCGGTGGCCACCTTCGGCAAGATCGCCGTCGAACCGAACGGCGTGAACGCCATCCCCTCCCTCGTCCGCGCCTGGCTCGACTCCCGCGCCGCCGACCGGGCCACACTGGACACGGTCGTCGCCGAGATCGAGCGGGCCGCCCGGGACCGCGCCCGGAGCGACGGCGTCGACCTCAGCGTCGTACGGGAGTCCTTCACCCCGGTCGTCGAGTTCGGGCACGCCCTGCGCGACGAGCTGAACCGGCTCCTCGGGGGCCGCGTCCCCGTCCTCGCCACCGGCGCGGGACACGACGCCGGGATCCTGTCCGCCGCCGTCCCGACCGCCATGCTGTTCGTACGCAACCCCACCGGCGTCTCCCACTCCCCGGCCGAGTTCGCGGCCGAGGACGACTGCGCCGCCGGGGTGCTCGCACTCGCCGACGTACTGGAGGGCCTGGCATGCCGGTGACACCGGCCGCATCCTCGACACCCCAGTCCGCACCCACGGCACCGGCGACATCCACGGCACCCCAGTCCGCACCCACGACGGCACAGTCGGCATCCACGGCACCGGCGGTGACCTACTGGGCGGAACACGCCTGGCTGGAGACCCGTGCCGAGCCGGGCGTCACCCTGGAGGTACGGGCCGACGGCCGGATCGGGGCCGTCCGCTCGGAGACCGCCACCCCGCCCCCGGGCGCCGAGATCCTGCGCGGCCTCACGATCCCCGGCCTCGCCAACACCCACTCGCACGCCTTCCACCGGGCGCTGCGGGGCACCGCGCAGGTCGGCACCGGCACCTTCTGGACCTGGCGGGAGGTGATGTACCGGGTCGCGTCCCGGCTGACCCCGGAGTCGTACCACGCGCTCGCCCGCGCCGTATACGCCGAGATGGCGCTCGCGGGCATCACCGCGGTGGGGGAGTTCCACTATCTCCACCACGGCCCCGGCGGCACCCCGTACGCCGACCCCAACGCCATAGGCGAGGCGCTCCTCGCGGCCGCCGCCGACGCCGGGATCCGGATCACCCTCCTCGACACCGTCTACCTCCACGGCGGCCTTACCCGCGACGGCCACCAGCCCCTGGCGGGCCCTCAGCTCCGCTTCGGCGACGGCTCGGCGGACGCCTGGTACGAACGCTGGTCCCGGCTGAAGCCGAGGGGGGACGCGCGGTGGGACGCCGGGATCGGCGCGGCGGTCCACTCCGTACGCGCCTTCGCGCCGGCGGACGGGTACGAGGAGTTCGCGGCCCGTACGGACGGGGTGCCCGTCCATGTCCACGTCTCCGAGCAGCCCGCCGAGAACGAGGCGTGCCTTGCCGTCCACGGCTGTACGCCGACGGCGCTCCTCGCCCGGTCCGGCTTCTGGAAGCCGACGACCACGGCCGTCCACGCCACCCACCTGACCGGCGAGGACATCCGGGTCCTCGGCGCGTCCGGCGCCGGTGTCTGTATGTGCCCCACGACCGAACGCGACCTCGCCGACGGCATCGGCCCCGCCGCGGACCTCCAGCGTGCGGGCTCCCCGCTCTCCCTCGGCAGCGACAGCCACGCCGTGATCGACCTCCTGGAGGAGGCCCGGGCCCTCGAACTCGACGAACGCCTGCGCATCCGCACCCGTGGCCACTGGACGGCCGCCGCCCTGCTGCGTGCCGCCACCGCCGCCGGGCACGCCTCCCTCGGACGCCCCGACGCGGGACGCCTGGAGCCCGGTGCGCTCGCCGACTTCACCACGGTCGCCCTCGACTCCGTACGCACCGCCGGGCCGGTCCCGAGGCTCGCCCCCGAGGCGGTGGTCTTCGCGGCCACGGGCGCGGATGTGCGGGAGGTGGTGGTCGGGGGGCGGCGGATCGTCCGCTCGGGCGTTCATGAGCTGGTGCCGGATGTGGCGGGGGAGCTGGCGTCGACGATTGCGGGGGTGATGTCGTGAGGGGCCCGGGCCCTTCCGGGGCTCCGCCCCGGACCCGGCGCCTCAATCGCCGGCGGGGCTGGGTTGCTGGGGCCCGGCGTCCTGTTTTGTGCGCTCAGGGTCCGTGCCGGGGTGCCGACCGCTTTCCCGGGGCTCCGCCCCGGACCCGGCGCCTCAAACGCCGGCGGGGCTGGGTTGCTTCGGCCCGGCGCCCGATCGTCGGCGGGGCTGGAGTGCTTTGGCCCGGCGTCTTGAACGCCGGGGAGGCTGGGTTGCTCCGGTCCGGTGCCTCAGTTGTTGGCGGGGTTGGGTTGCTCCGGTCCGGCGCCTCGTTCGTCGGCGGGGCTGGGTTGCTCCGGCCCGGTGCCTCAGTTGTTGGCGGGGCAGGGGCTCGAAGGCCGGTGGGGCAGGCCCCGTCGATGCACGGTGGGGAGGGAAAATCAGCCCGTCCGGCGATTGAGGACAGGCCTGGAGGGCGGACGAGGCCGCAAAAGGAGAGGCCCTGGGGCTTCGAGGCCCGGGTGGACCGGGGGAGGAGCGTCCTCACCTCTCAGCCTCGCCGGTGAGGGAAGCCCCGGCCCGGGAAACTCAGCCTCGCCGGCGATTGAGGCGCCGGGCCGGGACAGGGCCCCGGTCGCGGGAAGGGGCGGGGTGGGGGAAAACAACCACTGACAGGAAGCCATGAGCACCAGCATCCTCATCACCAACATCGGCACGCTCGTCACCAACGTGCCCGGCCTCGGCGACTCCTCGCCCCTCGGCCTCCTCGCCGAGGCCGCCGTCGTCGTCGAGGGCGAGCGGATCGCCTGGACCGGCCGGGCGGAGGGGGCTCCGGACGCGGACGAGAGGTACGACGTCGGGGGGAGCGCCGTCGTCCCCGGGTTCGTCGACTCCCACTCCCACCTCGTGTTCGCGGGCGACCGTACGCAGGAGTTCAACGCCCGGATGTCCGGCCGCCCCTACCAGGCCGGCGGCATCCGTACGACGGTCCGGGCCACCCGCGCCGCGAGTGACGAGCAGCTGGAGGCGAACCTCACGCGCTATCTCGCGGAGGCGCTCCGCCAGGGCACCACGACCTTCGAGACCAAGTCGGGCTACGGGCTCACCACCCACGACGAGGCACGCGCGCTCCGGATCGCCGCCCGGCACACCGAGGAGGTGACCTATCTCGGCGCGCACATCGTGCCCCCGGAGTACGCGGACGACCCGGCCGCCTACGTGGAGCTGGTGACCGGCGGGATGCTCGACGCCTGCGCCCCCCACGCCCGGTGGGTGGACGTCTTCTGCGAGCGGGGCGCCTTCGACGGCGACCAGGCCCGCGCGATCCTCACCGCCGGGAAGGCCCGGGGCCTCGTCCCCCGCGTCCACGCCAACCAGCTCGGCCCCGGCCCCGGCGTCCGGCTCGCCGTCGAACTCGACGCGGCCAGCGCCGACCACTGCACGCACCTCGACCCCGGGGACATCGACGCCCTCGCGAGCGGGAACACCGTCGCCACGCTGCTCCCGGGCGCGGAGTTCTCCACCCGCGCCCCCTGGCCGGACGCCCGGCGGCTGCTGGACGCGGGGGTGACCGTCGCGCTGTCCACGGACTGCAACCCGGGGTCGTCGTTCACCTCCTCGATGCCGTTCTGTATCGCCCTCGCCGTACGGGACATGGGCATGACCCCCGACGAAGCCCTCTGGTCGGCCACGGCGGGCGGCGCGGCGGCGCTGCGACGCACCGACATCGGCCGCGTCGCCCCCGGCGCCCGCGCCGATCTCGCCGTACTGGACGCACCCAGCCATGTCCATCTCGCGTACCGGCCCGGAGTCCCGCTGGTGCGGGACGTCTGGCGCCGGGGAAGCAGGCTCCGGGCCCGGTGACTGGAGGCGCCGCTGCCGGGCGGGATGCGGAGGCCGTCGGCCCGTCGGGCCCGGTGCGCCCGGTGGACCCGTCGGGCCTGGTGGGCCCGGTGCCCCCGGTGGGCCTCAGGGTCCGCTCAGGCCCCCGGTCCCGGCCTCACCGGCAGTACCTGCACGCTGTTCCCCACGAAGCTCGCATGCCGGGGCAGCTCCGCCTCCGGGACCGCCAGATCCAGGTCCGGGAAGCGGGTGAACAGCCGCTCCAGGGCGATCGTCGCCTCCATACGGGCCAGGGGCGCGCCCAGACAGTAGTGCGCGCCGTGCCCGAGCGAGAGATGACGGCCCGGCGACGCCCGGCGCACATCGAAGCGGTCCGCGTCCGGGCCGTGGGCGGCCGGGTCGCGCCCGGCGGCCGAGTAGCCCGCGAGAACCGGCGTCCCCCGGGGGATCACCGTCCCGTCGATCGTGAGATCCCGGATGGGGTAGCGGAACGGGAAGTAGCTCACCGGGCTGTCCCAGCGCAGAGTCTCCTCCACCGCGTCCGCCCATGACGCCCCGCCGGAGCGGATCAGTTCGAGCTGCTCGCGGTGCGCGCAGAGCGCCCGTACGGCGTTGGTGATCAGATTCAGCGTGGTCTCGTGGCCCGCCACCACGAACAGCATCAGCGTGCCGATCAGCTCCGCCTCGCTCAGCCCCTCACCGTCCTCCCGCGCGGCGATCAGCGCACTGGCCAGATCGTCCCCCGGGCTCTCCCGGCGGACCGCCACGATTCCGGCGAGCGTGGCGGCCATGTCACGGGTCGTCGCGATCGCCTGCTCGGGCGTGACCGTGGTGCTGACCGCCAGGTCCGACAGCTCGTGCAGCCGGTCATGAGCCGCCTCGTCCACCCCGAACAGCTCACAGATCACACTCAGCGGCAGCGGCAGCGCGAAGTGCGCCCGGAGATCGGCGATCCCGCCGCCCGCCTCCGCCGCCGCGTCCAGCCGGTCCAGCAGCCGGGCCGTCAGCGCCTCGATCCCGGGCCGCAGCCCCTCCACCCGCCGGGCCGTGAACGCCTTGCTCACCAGGGAGCGCAGCCTCCGGTGCTCGTCACCGTCACTGGTCAGCATCCCGGGCAGGACGGCGAAGTTCATCAGCGACCACCCCTCGGGTATCCGGCCCTCCCGGAGCGCCGCGAAGTGCCCCGGGCTCTTGGAGACCTCGGGGTGCGCGAGGAACTCCTTCAGCGCCTCATGCCCCAGCACGGCCATCCCGGGCACCTCGTCGGGCAGGACGACCTCGGCGGCGGAGCCCTCGGCGAGCAGCCGGGCGTTGGCCGCGTGGGGACAGCCACCGTGGGCGTCCATCCGGTGCGGCGGGGTGACGTGTGCAGCGCTCACGCGGGCTCTCCTGACGGGCCGACGGACGGGGACCGGTGCCGTGTCCTGTGACACCGTCAATTCTCCGTGCCCACCGGCTGGTTGAGCCAGAGCGCGCTCACGCCCCGCCGTGCTGGTGCTGCTCCGGCAGCCGGCTTTCCGGGTGCGCCCAGACCATCACATTGGGCAGCCCTTCCCGCGCGAAGAAGTCGACGACCTCCCGGTCCGAGTGGCGCAGACTGAAGTGGGTCAGCACGAACAGCGTCTCCGGATGTGCCTCGACGAACGGCCGCAGCAGGCTCCAGACCGTGTGCCCGACCCGTTCGGCCCGGTCCAGCTCGCTGTCGTAGAGGAACGTGCACTCCGTGATGACCACCGGGTACGTCAGCAGCCAGGGATTCCGCTCGAAGACCCGCACATGGGTGTCACCGAGGAAGGCGAACAGCGGCTTGTGCACCTCCTGTTCGACCTCCGCCCCCTCCTTGCGCCGCCCCGCCACGATCCGCCCGAACTCCCCGCCCCGCCCCTCGGACACCAGCGACCGGCGCAGCTCCTCGTACTCCGGCCGCAGCGCCTTCCCCGTCTCGGACACCGCGTATCCGACACACGGCACCTTGTGCTCGCACTCCACCACCCGCACCCGGTGCCCCCGCCGCCCGAACCGGAACTCGTCCCCCTGCCCGACCCCGTGCAGCCGGTGGCCCCCCGCGAGCCCGGGGTCGTATCCCGCGCCGTGGTTCAGCTCCCCGGAGGCGCGGAGGAAGGACTCCGCGTACGGCACCGCCGCCGCCGGCAGATAGATCTCGGTCCCCGCCCGCGCGGCCAGGAAGTCCAGGTCCCTCACATGGTCGTGATGGGTGTGCGTGAGCAGTACGGTGTCCACCTGCCGCCCCTCGCACAGCCCCGCGTCGAGGCCGCACCGCAGCTCGGGGATGTGGAAGAACGTCTTGTCGTTGGCCCGTGAATAGCCGGTGAGGGTGAATTCGGTCCCCGGTATCCGCCAGGTCTTCCACTGACGGAACGGGTGCCCCCGGTCGAGCCGTTCGGGGTGGGCCGGATATCGCTGGGGCTCCTGGGTCATGGCGGCCGAGCGTAGTGCGGCCGATTCCCATCACGCCGCGAATTTCCTCGCGGCTGCCCCCGGTTGAGCCGCCCCGGTACTCTGCGGCCATGACGGGGCAGGGCCGCACCGACCACCGACCACCGGCCGGCGGACTGCCCCCAGCCGTGCCCCCGCCGCCCGCTGGTGCGGTGACGGGGGCGTTGATGGGCGGCCGTCAGACAGCGGTGTTCTTGGCGTACGTGAGAAGTCCGGCGAAGGCGCTGGGCGTCAGGCTCAGGATGGGGCCCGACGTGTCCTTACTGTCCCGGACGGCGATGACGTCGATGGCGGCGGCAACCTCTACGCAGTCGCCGCCGTTAGACCCGCTGTGACGGCTCTTGACCCAGGGCCCTACGGCATGTCCAGGGGCTACCTCTACGCAGTCGCCCCCGTTGGGCCCGCTATAGCTGCTTTTGATCCAGGGTTCGACGGCGTAACCGGCGGCTACTTCTACGCAGTCGCCCCCGTTGTCGCCGCTGTGGCTGCTTTTGATCCAGGTTGCCGTGCTGAGGCTGTTGTCCATGCTCGGGTCGCCTTTCCAGGCGGTGGGCTAGACGGTGGTGTTCTTGGCGTAGGTGACGAGTCCCGCGAAGGCGCTGGGCGCTAGGTGCAGAGTGGGACCGGTCGGGTTCTTGCTGTCACGTACGGGGACGACGTCGGCGTATCCGGGGGCGATTTCTATGCAGTTGCCGCCGTTGTCTCCGCTGTAGCTGCTCTTGCTCCACGTCGCCGCGCTGAGCTCGTGTTCCATAGCCCGAAAACCCTTCCATGAAGTCGCCGATCAGAGCGGCAGATTCACGGGCGGACAAGGCGTCCGCTCTGAGCACATCATAGGTCTGGGAGTGTCGGGCGTAGATGGTCGGATCGTCGCTGAAGTGCCCTCGGTCCAGCGACTCCGAGTAGACCCACTGGTGCCCGTCAGGCAGCGTGATCAGCGACATGGAGGTGTTGGGGCGAATCAGGGACTGGCTGGCGGGGGCAACCTGGATACGGATGTTCGGGCGTCTTCCCATGGCCAATAGGTGGGCGTACTGGTCTTGCATCACGGTCACGTCGACGATGACGTTCCGGAGCGCGCTCTCGTCCAGCACCACTATCAGCAGGGGACCATCCGGGTCCAAGAAGCGTTGTTGTCGGTTGAGTCGAGCTGAAACTCTTTCCTCAGCGTGGTGGCTGCTCAACACTCGTGAGAAGAGAGCCTGGGCGTAACGCTCTGTTTGCAACAGCCCAGGCACGACCTGGGTTTGGAACTCACGCAGAGCGGTCGCCTCCGCATCCATAGCCGCCCTCCTCCGGAACCAGTCCGGGTGCTCGGCCGGCGAGTACCAGTCCACGCGGGCCCACAATCGGGCCAGCATTCCTCCGGTCTCCAGCAGCTCATCGCAGCGGGCCACGAACGGTTGCTGAGGGACACGCGCGCCCGCCTCGATCTTCGCGACCAGGGAGCGGTCGCAGGGGATCTGGCTTGCGAGCTTGTCCTGGGAGAGGTGGGCCCGGTCGCGGTGTTCCCGTAAAAGCTCGCCGAACAGGGCGGCGGATGTGGTGGCGCCGGTCTTCTCGCCGGGATGGTCGGTGCGTCGTCCCATGGCCTTCTCCTTGTGACAGTCCGTCGTTGGCACGCTCTCTGATCTGTTGAAAGTAACGGCGAGCCACCAAGCTTGAACTCCCAAGACCGTTGCATTTCACCTGATCTGATTAAGGATCAGATGATTCCGGTTAATTTGAGGTGCTCTGTTCACCTTCCGGCAGTCTGAAGAGGAGCGCGGACATGTCGAACCGCACGACCCGCACATACGAGGGGCCGGTCGCCGGTCCGACGGCGGTGGGCGGATGAACGGCGAGTGTGGTGGCGATGTGGTGGTGTCGCGCTGGAGCGGGCATCCGGGCTGTGTCGGGCGGGCCCGTGCGCAGTTGCGCAAGGCGCTGGCGGGCTGGGGCCTTACGGCCGTGGAGGACTCGGCGCTGCTGGTGCTGTCGGAGCTGCTGACCAATGCCGTGTGCCACACGTACACCGCGCCGGAGCGCGAGATCGAGACGCGCTGTACGCGCTCGTCCGGCGGGCTGCGGATCGAGGTCGTGGACGCGGGAGAGGGGCGGCCCGTGCCGGGCGCGCCCGAGGCGGACGCGACCGGCGGGCGGGGGCTGTGGCTCGTGGACGCGCTGGCGGACCGGTGGGGCGTGACCGAACGGGAAGGGCCCGGCAAGGTCGTCTGGGCCGAGCTGTCGGTCGTACCGGACACCGGCTTACGAGGAAAGGGCGCGGCGGAGGTCAGCAGCCGGGCGGACGTGCCGACATGAACGCCGCCGCGCTCACCGGCGGACCGCCGGAACCGCTCACCGCCGACTGTGCCCACTGCGGTCGCCCCACCACCGCCCCCATCCCCCTCCGCTGGATAGAACGCTCACTCCACTACGCCTGCCCCACCTGCGCCCCCACGCTCACCCACGGCCCCACCCCGGACGAACACCCGGCTGTCAGTGGCGTGGTGCAGGATCGGTGAAGGGCTCGGCGGTACTCGGGACCGGTGGCCCCGGGATCAGCGGTAACCGGGCCCTTCCATAGAAACGGGGATTCACCATGGCGATCAGCAACCAGCAGGTGGCGGGGCGGGCGTTTCTTCAGCCGCTGTACGAGGACCCGTACTTTCCGGATCACGTCCTCGACAAGGGCCGGGCGATCCTGCTCAGGCTGTGCGAGCGCATCGAGGCGGAGCGGCCGCCGGATCTGGCGGCGCTGTATGTGCTCACCGAGGGGGCGACCGAGGAGTTCAACCGGCTGGAGGCCGAGTTCGAGGCGGCGGGCAGTGAGATCGAGACCGTCGCGCGCGAGGAGATCGCCGAGGACTTCTGGTTCGTGGCGACGGCCTACGGATTCCCGGACGCGGACGTGGAGAAGCTGATCGCCGCCCGGGACTGGTGAACCGGGGACCCCGCGCGGGGCGCCCGGGACACTCCGCGCACGACCCCGGACGGCGCCCCCCCGCGCGGGGCTCAGCGGTTGCCCGGGGCCCGTTCCTCCGAGCCGTGGGGCAGCAGCGGTTCCCCGAAGCGGACGGGAAGTGCCGCCAGGCCCTTGGTCCACGGGGACGTGATCCATGCCAGGTCCGACTCCGGTACCGCCAGTTCCATATCGGGCAGCCGGTGGCGGATGGTGTCCACGGCGGTACGGGTGATCAGCCGGGCCGGGTCCTGCGCGGGGCAGGTGTGCGGGCCGGCGCCGAAGGCCAGATGGGAACGGTTGCCGATCACCGGCGCCCCGTCGGCGGGCAGGATCTCGGGGTCCTGGTTGGCCGCCGCCAGGCCGAGCAGCAGCATGTCCCCGGCGCGGACGCGCTGGCCGCCGAACACCAGATCCCGGGTGGCGTACCGCGCGGGGAAGTTCTGGGTCGGCGGGTCGCGCCACAGCACCAGGTCGAGCGCGTCGTCCACGGTGAGGTGCCCCCGGGTGAGGGACGAGCGGAAGGCCGGGTCGCACAGCAGGACGCGCAGGGTGGTGGCGATCCAGTTCACGGTGGTCTGCTGGCCCGCGACGAACATCACCACCAGGTTGTGCAGCACTTCCTCGTCGGTGAGTCCCGCCGGGTGGTTCAGCAGGGAGGAGGTGATGTCCTCGCCGGGCCGGCGGCGCTTCTCCTTGATGAGGGCCGTCAGGAGGGCGTCCATCCGTTTGCCCGCGTTCACGGAGTCCGCGTTGGCGGCGACCACGCCCGCGATCCCCTGCACCAGCTGCTGCCCGGTCCGGTCGTCGAGACCGAGAAGCCCGATGATCACCTGGAGCGGCAGCTTGCGCGCGTAGTGCGGTACGAGATCGGCCTCGCGCCGGTCGGCGAAGGAGGCGATCAGGGCCTCGGCCATCGCCCGTACGCTGCGGCGCAGTTCATGGCCGTTGATCCGGGCGATCGCGTCGGACACGGCGGTACGCATCCGGCGGTGCTGCTGGCCGTCCGTGAACAGCAGCGCGGGCCGCCAGCCCACCATCGGCATGATGGGCGACTCCGGCGGCACCCGGCCCTCGCGCAGCAGGGTCCAGCGGCGCGGGTCGTGCGAGAAGTCCTGCTCCTCACGGGTGAGCCGCAGCAGCTCGCTGTGACCGAGCACCAGCCAGGCCCCGATGCCCGGCGCGATGGTCACCGGGGCCACCGGGCCGTACTCGCGGCGCAGTTCCTCGTAGAACGCGGGCAGGGAGTCGCCGTCGAGGTCCGGACCGTAGAGCGCGGGGGCGGTGGGACCGCGCCCGGCACCCGCCGTGCTGGGCCGGGGCCCCGGCTGAAGTCCGGGCTGGAGACCGGAGGCGAGACCTGAGGGGGGACCGGAATGGGCCGGGGAGTGCGCGGGGGAGTGCTGTGTGGGTACGGAGTGCTGCCGGGAGTTCATGAACGCTCCGTCGCTGGGTGGAGGCCCTCGTGGGCGTCGTCGATGAGATGGCGCAGCAGGGCGATCAGCGCCCGCACCGAGGAGCGCAGGTCCCGGGCGTCGCAGGAGACGATCGGGGTGCCGGGCAGCAGATCGAGGGCGCCGCGCAGTTCGGCCTCCGAGTGCCGGGGGCTGCCCGGGAACGCGTTGACGGCGACGGCGAACGGCAGCCCCAGGTCCTCCAGATTGCCGATGGCGTCGAAGGAGGCGCCCAGGTCACGGGTGTCGACGAGCGCCAGCGCGCCCAGGGAGCCCCGCGCCAGGTCCCGCCACGCGGGCAGGAACCGCTGCTGGCCCGGGGTACCGAACAGATAGAGCACCAGGGCGCCGTCGATGGTCAGCCGGCCGAAGTCGAGGGCGACGGTGGTGGTCGTCTTGCCGGCGTGGACCCGGGTGTCCACCTGGGCGCCCGCCTGGGTCATGACCGCCTCGGTGGACAGCGGCTTGATCTCCGAGACGGTGCCGATCAGCGTGGTCTTGCCGACCCCGAGCGGGCCGACGATCAGGATCTTGGCCGCGCCCGCGACCGTGCCGGCGACGTACTTGCCGTGCTGGGGGCCCGCGCCGCGAGACGCGGAGGCGCCGGGACCCTGTGGGGGGAGGGTGCCCGGGTGTCCCGACGCCCGGGCATGGGCGTCAGAGACGGCTTTCGAGGCCATGGAGAACCTTTCTCAGCATGGTCACATCGGCTCGATCGGCCGGTGAGATGGGGGGACGTATCACGATCAGACCCCACTGGACGAGGTCCGACAGCAACACCTGCACCACCGAGGGCGGCTGGCCGAGATGGGCGGCCACCTCGGCGACCGACAGCAGACCCTGGCAATGACGCAGGATCATGTGATGCTCCGGCTGGAGGGACGCGGGGAAGGCGGCGTCCGTGGCCATCACGAGGGTCTCCCACGACAACGGCTCGGCGCCGGTGTCGGAGCGGCCCCCGGTGATCACGTACGGCCTGACCGCGGAGGTGGTCCGGTTCTCCGGACGGTCCGTCATGACGGACCGGTCACCGGATCCCTCGGCCGGCTGCCCAGGTGGGCTCCTATCCTGGCCACCAGCAGCTGCATCTGCTGGGCGACCAGGCCGACATCGGCGTCGGGGCCCGTGGCGACCCCGAGATGGGCGCCCACCCCGGCGTGGGTGAAGAGCACGAAGCCGTGCTCCGACTCCAGCATCAGCTGGCGGACCCCGGCGCCCGAGCCGTACACCAGCGAGGCGGTGGACCGGGCCGTCATGTTCATCGCGGCACAGGCGGCGGCGAGGGACTCGGCCTCGCCGACGCTGAGCGCGGCGACCGGGCCGGTGAGCCGTTCCGCGGAGGCGTGCCCGAGACGCAGCCCGTCCTCGGACACGACGACGGCATGGCGTACCCCCGGGATCTCGGTCAGGGGGCGGAGCATCCAGCCCAGGTCGGGAAGTCTCGTAATGGTCCCGGTCACGGCCGGCCTCCCTGATACGTCTCGGGTGCGGTGGTCTGGGGCTGGGGCGTGCTGTCGTCCGCCGCGGCCGCGCGGCCCCGGCGCGTGCCGGAGACCACACTGGCGACCGAGGCCCCCGCGGCCTCCGGCGTCCAGGCGGGCCGGTCGGGCAGCGGGGGCGCGGGCGGCTGCGGCTGGAGCGCCTGCTGGGCCGCCGCCTCGACGGCGGCACCACGCCGGCTGCGCCTGCGGGGCAGCGCGTCACGGGTGTCGGACCGCCCCTGCGCCGCCGTGGCCTGGTGGGCGGACGGGTGCGGGGCGGCGGGCGCGGGTGAGGGCTGTGCGGTGTCCGAGCGGTACCCGCCGGCCGACTGGTAGGCGGGCCCGTACGGTACGGGGCTGTGCTCTCCGGAGCCGCGGGATCCGTGGGATTCCCGGGGTCCGTGGCGGCCACCGTCGTCGTCCGGTGCCCCGCTCTCATAGATGGCGGGGGTGCGCGCCCCGGAGCCCTGGGAGCCCTCGGCCCCGGCCCGCCGCGCCCCGGTTCCGTATGCCTCGGGGGTCCCGGTGCGGTGCGTCTCCGGGGTTCCGGTTCCGTGTGTGCCCGTGTCGTACGGGCCGGTGGGTCCGGTCGTCCCCGGCCTTGTGTCGTACGGCCCGGTGGTCCCGGTCCCGGGCACCCGGGTCCGGTACGTCTCCGGGTTCGCGGTTCCGCCTGTGCCTGTGTCGTACGGTCCCGTCGTCCTGGTGCCGTACGCCTCGGGGGTCCCGGTGCGGTACGTCTCGGGGGTTCCGGTTCCGTGTGTGCCCGTGTCGTACGGGCCGGTCGTCCGGGTCGCGCCCGCCCCTGTGTCGTACGGGCCGCTGGTCCCGGCTCCCCGGGCACGGGCGGTGTGGGCGCCCGAGTCGTACGGCTCGGGTCCGCGACCGTGGGCGGGCCCCGGACCGGGAACGGACCCGGATCCCGAGCCGGACGATCCCGTACCCGTACCCGATCCCGTGCCCCCCTCGACGCCGGAAGACGGGCTGCCATAGGACCCGGTGCCACGTGGCCCGGGGCCCGTACCCGCAGCCGTACCGGTGGCGTACGGGTCGGCCGGGTACGGACCCGGCACCCGCGCGGCCGTGCCATGGGCGCTCCGATACGCGCCCGTCGTCCAGTCGTGGTCCCGCAACCGCGCTCGCAGCCGTTCCCGCTGCGGGGGCACGGTGTTCTCGTCCGTGCCATGCCCGGGGTGCCCGGGGTGCCCGGGGTGTCCGGGGTGCGACTCGTGCGTACCGCGCCTCCCCTGCGTCTCGTGTGTCTCGCGCGGCTCGGGGAAGTGGGACAGCGGCTCGGTCAGCAGCCGGTACGGCACGAAGGTCACCGCCCGGGTCCCGCCGTACGCCGACGCGCCGGTCAGCTCGACACCGAAGCCCAGCTCACGGGTCCAGCGCCCGACACAGGCGAGGCCGAGCCGGGGCACCGCGCCCAGATTCGCCAGGTCCAGGTCGTCACGGAGCCGGGCCGTCGCCTGCTGCATCACATCGGGCGGCATGCCGAGGCCCGCGTCGTCGATCTCCACGACCGCCCCCGCGCCCACCTCGCGGACGGTGACCACGACCTGGGTGCTGGAGGGGGAGAACACCGTCGCGTTCTCCAGCAGCTCCGCGAGGGTGTGCATCAGGCCCTCCACCGCGGGCGGCACCACGAACAGCGTCTGGCCGCCGTGGATCTCGACCCGGGTGAACTCCACGATCCGGGACTGGGCCCCGCGCACGCAGTCGTACAGCGACACCGGCCGGGACTCCCGGCGGGCGGGCCAGACCCCGCACATGACCAGCAGGGTCTGGGCCTTGCGGGTCATCTGGGCCGCCGCGTGGTCGGCCTTCATCACCTCGGCCATCAGGCGCGGATCCTCGATGATCTGCTCCACCGAGTCGAGCACCTGCTGCTGGACCGTCGCCATGGCGTGCATATTGCGGGCGACGGTCTCGAAGGCGGCCTGTACGGAGTCGCGCAGGGCGCGCTCCCGGCGTACGGCCTCGTCCGCGCCGAGCGCCTCGATCACGGCGTCCAGCGCTCCGGCGAACTCCTCACCGATGTCGGCGGCCGGAGAGAGAGGGCCCGGGACGCCGTCCAGCCGCTGTCCCGCGCGCAGCCGCTCGGAGATCGCGGGCAGCCGCACGGACGCGAGATGGGCCACTTCGGCGCCCCGGGCGTCGGCGGTCACCAGGCCGGCCCGATAGCGGGCGCGCCGGCTGCGCAGCAGCCTCAACAACAAGAGCGTCCAGGAGAGGGCCAGCACCGCGACGGCCGCGCACGCGCCGGCGAGGATCTGCCGCCACTCACCCGGGGCGTACAGCGCCGTTGCCCCGCCCGCCGCGCCGACGGCCAGCAGGGTCAGCAGGGGCCACCAGACCGGGGCACGGCCGCTCGCGCGGCTCACGACACGGCTCCCGCTGCTCGGTTCCGCCCCGCCGGTCCGAACGCTCCGGGCGGTCCGGACGGACCGGGCGGCGCGCACACGGCCACCGCGACCGGCGCACTCCCGGCCACGGGAACAGGCACGGAGGCAGCCCGGGGCACAGGCGCCGATACGGCCCCCGGGAAGAGCGCGGGTACGGACACCGGTACATGCATGGCCACGGCCACCGGAACAGGCTCGGAAGAGGAAGAGACAGAGGAGACGGAAGAGACAGAGGAGACGAACGGCGGGGACATCGCACAGGCGTCAGACGGTCCCGGCCTGTTCGGTTTGTCACTTTTGAGAATCAGGTCACGGCGAAACACGGCTGTACGGACCAGGATCACTGCAGACTGAGTCCTTCCAGGACACGTCGGCTCCCGCAGGGGGACGGGGGCAATCAGAATCCTACGATCAACAGGGCCTGTTCGAATATCAGTTGGCCAACTCGGGTCAAGATCGGACCTTACGTCTCATCCAGAACTTAGGTATCACACGTATCGTGTTTCCCAAGTCTTCACAGGTCCGTCACAGGATGGCCGGGCCGGCCGCCCTGGTGAGGCATCCCCGGTAGCGTCCTCTTCCGGGGATACGCACACTGGGGAGTACACAGGGGGGTCGAAATTGAGCGTACGCAACGGGGTTGCGCATGAGCGCGCCGCCACCATTCGTCAGCTGCGTATCCGTGTGGTGAAACCTGCCGAGCTGGATGAATCGGAGATCAACTCCTGGCGGGAACTGCGGGCCCGTTCGGGCGCGCCCGCCAACCCGTTCATGGAACCCGAATTCACCCGTGCGGTGGGCCGGGTCAGCCCGGCCGCCCGGGTGGCCGTCCTGTCCCGGGACGGGGAGCCGGCCGGATTCTTCCCGTACGAGCGCGGACCGCTCGGCCACGGCCGGGCGATAGGTTTCGGCGTCTCCGACTGCCAGGGCGCGATCATGGCGCCCGGCCTGGACATCACCGCCCGGGAACTGCTCCAGGTGTGCGGACTGTCCACCTGGGAGTACGACAACCTCGAAGCGGGCCAGGACCTGTTCATCCCCTCGGCGGCCGAACGCTTCGAGGCCCCGGTCACGGACATCGGCGACGGCTTCGCGGCGTACGAGAAGTGGCTGCGGGCCGAATCGCCCAAGTTCCTCAAGTCCACTCTCGCCAAGGAGCGCCGGCTCGGGCGCCGGGAGGGCGAGGTGCGCTTCGTCCTCGACGAGCGTGATCCCGAGCGGCTGCGCACGCTCACCGGGTGGAAGTCCGCGCAGTACCGCAGGACCGGCCGCCGCGACCGCTTCGCCAAGGAGTGGATCTCCGGCCTGGTGAAACGGCTCCACGAGGAGCGTTCCCCCGGCTGCTCCGGGTCGCTCTCCGTGCTGTACGCGGGGGACCGGCCCGTCGCCGCGCACTTCGGACTGCGCTCCCGGACCGTGCTGTGCTGCTGGTTCCCGGCGTACGACATCGAGTTCGCCCGCTACTCGCCCGGGCTCATCCTGCATCTGCGCATGCTGGAGGCCGCCGCGGCCGACGGGATCCGTATGTTCGACTTCGGCCGGGGCGACGCCGTCTACAAGGACGCCTTCAAGACCGGCGGGCTGGAGGTCTACGAGGGCTTCTCCTCCCGTCCCGGACCGGGGGCCGCGATCCAGTGGGTGGCCCGTGAGCCCGCGAGACGCGCCCATGGATTCGTGCGCGACCGGCCGCGTCTCGCCCACTGCGCGAGGCAGACGCTGAACGGGCTGGGCAAGCTGCGCGGCCACTGACGCCCGGGGCCGCCCGGCCGTGCGACGACCGGTCAGGCGCCCATTCGATACAAGGAACCCGATGAACACCCAACCACCGAAGCCGGGCCCGATCCACGTCGCCCAGCTCGATCTGGACGGCCCCGACGGCGAGGTGCTGTCCTTCGGCCCCGCGCTGGGGGCCGGCCCGGCCATCACCGGCGGTGACGTCTACACCCTGGTGCGGATCGGGGGCCGCCCGGTCGCCACGGTCGTCAGCCGTGTCCCGCCCGGCAAGTCACCCGCCGACGCGGTCGCCGCCGACGCCCGCGCCCGGCTGGCCCGTACGGGGACACCCGACCCGGGCGGCGTCCGGGCCGTCCCGCCGCGCACCAGCGTCGTGGTCGCGACCCGTGAGCGTGCCGACCAGCTCGCCCGTGCGCTGGACTCGCTGCTCGCCCAGGACCACCCGGACTTCGAGATCGTCGTCGTCGACAACGCGCCCGTGACGAGCGCCACGGAGGACCTGGTCGGGAACAAGTACGCGGCGCGGGGCGTGCGCTATGTGCGCGAGGCCGTGCCGGGGCTCGCGATCGCGCACAACCGGGGGGTCGCGGTCGCGGCCGGCGAGATCGTGGCGTTCACGGACGACGACGTGGTCGCCGACCCCAACTGGCTCACCGCCCTCACCGCACCCTTCGCCGCCGACCCGGGGCTCGGCTGCACCACCGGACTGATCCTGCCCGCGCAGCTCGGGACGCCCGCGCAGATCCTGCTGGAGAGCCACGGCGGCTTCGCGAAGGGCTTCACGCCCAGGACGTACGACCCGGCGGACCCGCCCGCCGACGAGCCGCTGTTCCCGTTCACGGCGGGCAGCTTCGGCTCCGGCGCGAACATGGCGTTCCGCGCCTCGGTGATCCGGGCCGTCGGCGGCTTCGACCCGGCGACCGGCACGGGCACCCCCGCCAGGGGCGGCGACGATCTGTACGCGTTCGTCAGCGTGCTGGCGGCGGGCCACCGGCTGCGCTACAGCCCGGACGCCCTGGTCTGGCACCACCACCGCGAGACCTGGAAGGACCTCACCAACCAGGCGTACGGATACGGCGCCGGTCTCACCGCGTATCTGACGGCGACGCTGGTCCGGCGCCCGGCGCTGCTGCCCGCGCTGCTGCGGCGGCTGCCCGGCGGTCTGGCGCGTGCCCGGGCCATCACCGCCAGCAGGGACTCCGGCGGGGCGGCCGTGCCCGGGGCCCATGGCGCGCAGGACTACCCCTGGCCGCGCCATCTCTCCCGGCTGGAGCGGCGGGGGATGCTGGCCGGGCCCATCGGCTATGTGAAGGCACGCCGCAAGGTCCGTGGCGTACGTCTGCCGTGGAACACGGAGTCGACGTGAGCGGGGCGGATATGAGCGGTGCGGGCGGGAGCGTGAGCGGGACCGGAGGGACCGGGGCCGGGGAAAGCGGCGGTACCGGTACGGGCGGGACCGGGGCCACGGGAGCCGGTGGGACGTCCGGGACCGGGGCAGGGACCGGAGCAGGTGGGGCGACCGCGCCCTCCGGCCTCTCCAGCCCCACCATTCCCGTACTGCTCTACCACTGCGTCGTGGACGACCCGCCTGCCTGGATCGCCGAGTTCTCGGTCACCCCCCGGGCCTTCCGTCAGCAGCTCGACGCGATCGTGGGCAGCGGGCGCACCCCGGTCACGGTCAGCGCGCTCGTCGACCATCTGACGGGCAGCGCCCCGCTGCCCGTCCGGCCCGTGGTGATCACCTTCGACGACGGGTTCGCCGATCTGCCGGGACCGACCGCCGAACTGCTCGCCGAGCGCTCGATCGTGTCGACCGCGTATCTCACCACCGGGGCCATCACACCGGGCCGGACCAGTCTGCTGCCGCCCGCGCCGATGATGACGCTCTCGCAGGTGCCGCTGCTGGAGCAGTACGGCATGGAGATCGGCACGCACACGATCACCCACGCCCAGCTGGACACCCTGAAGGCGGCCGAGCTGCGCCGGGAGCTGCGCGAGCCCAAGGACGTACTGGAGGATGTGCTCGGCCATGAGGTCGCGCATCTGGCGTACCCGCACGGCTACAACAGCCGGGGCGTGCGCAGGGCCGCGTTCCGCGAGGGGTACGCCTCGGCGGTCGCGGTGCGGCACGCGCTGAGTTCACAGACGGACGAGATGTACCGCATCGCCCGGCTCATCGTCCGCCGTACCCATACGGTGGCGGACGTCGAGGGGTGGATGGAGGGCCGGGGGGCGAGGGTCGCGCCGTTCCGCGACGCGCTTCCGACGGTCGGATGGCGGTGGTACCGGCGTGCTCGCGCGACGGTCAAGGGCCCGCGCTTCGCGGGATAGGTCAGGAGACCAAGGTGCAAGAGAGTCCCCGTCGGGACGGAAGTGACGGTTCCGACACTCCGCCGGAGGACCGGCGGCCCACGCCGGGCGGCGAGACCATGCGGCTTCCCGTCCTGGGCGGCGGCACCCGTGCCCGTACGGGCACGGGCAAGGGCGGCGGTCGCACGGATACCGGCGGTACGGGCGGTGGCGGCACCGCCGGTACGGGCACGGCGGGTGCGTCCGGCACGGGCAGGACCTCCGGTGACGGCCGTCGCGGGAAGGCGGCCGGCACGGCGGGCGCGGACGGCGCCGCCGGACGCGGTGCGGACTCGGGCAGCACCCGGGGGCGCCTCGCGAAGAAGGGCGGCTCCGGTACGGGAGACACCACCGCGACCGGCAGCGGTACGGGCACCTCCGGCACCGGGTCCGGGTCCGGTGGTGGCGGTGTCGGTGGCGGTCGCGGTGGCGGGACCAACGGCAGCGAGACCATGAAGCTGCGCGTGCCCCCGCAGCTCACGACCCTCGCCGAGGGCCCAGCCGCTCCCCCGGAGACCGCCACCACCGCCACCGACGGGACCGCGAGCACCGACGCGACAGCAGGGACCGGCAGACGTCGCGGCCCTCAGCGGAAGGGGCTCATCCCCCCCGGTCTGTTCCAGGGCGATCTGCTGCTGTCCTGGCTGCCGCTGGCGGTGGCCGTCGTCCTGTGGCTGGTGTCGCTGCCGTTCGTCGGCCACCGGACCATGGGCGACTACGGCCTCCTGGACCGGATGCCCATCACCTTCTACCTCGCGCTCGCCGTTCTGACCTGCGGCTTCCTGCTGAGTCTGCGCCGGGCGGGCACGGCCTACTGGTGGCCCGCCGCCTACTGCGTCGGCCTGCTGTTCGCCCTGAAGGCCGTACCGGCGGTCCTGTACGACGCCGTGCGCTACCCGTGGGCCTCCAAACACGACGCGGTCATCAACCAGCTGCTGCTGAACGGTGAGCTGAACCCGTACCGCGAGCAGTCCGGCAACATGGGCGCGTACGAGCAGTGGCCCGGCTTCTTCTCCCTCAACGCCGCCATGGTGCGGGTCTTCGGGGTCGAGAGCGCCGCCGCGTACGTCAACTGGGCGCCGATCGTCCTCGGTCTGCTGATGATGCCGGTGCTGGTCGTGATCTACCGCACCTTCACCGACGACTGGCGGCTGGTCTGGGTCGGCGTCTGGATCTTCCAGGCCGCCAACTGGGTCGGCCAGGACTATCTCGCCCCCCAGGGTTTCACCTTCCTGCTGCATCTGACCGTGCTGGCCGTGGTGCTGCGCCACTTCGTGCTGCCCGGCTCGGCGGGACCGCTGCGCGACCGCACCCTGCTCGACCCGGTGGCGGCGCCCGTACCGCCGCCGACGACCGTGCGCCAGCGGGCCGTCTGTATCGCGATCCTCGTACCGCTGATCTTCGCGATCAACGCATCCCACCAGCTGACCCCGGTCATGCTCTGTGTCTCGCTGGTCGCGCTGATGCTCACCCGCCGCTACCGCAACTGGGGTCTGCTGGCGACCGCCGTCGTCATCATGCTGTTCTGGGACCTGACCATGGGCCGCCCGCTGTTCATGGAGACACTGGGCACCCTGAAGGACTCGATCGGCCGGCTGATGGAGAACTCCCGCGCGGGATACGCCGGAGAACTCACCGGCCCCGGGCCCGAGCTGGCCGGGCGCGCCAACATCATCATGGTGCTGTCGGTGGCGCTCCTCGCCGGGATCGCGCTGCTCGCGCGCCGCAAGCTGATCCGGAGCGCGCTGCCGCTGCTGCTGGTGTCGGCGGCGCCGGTGCCGCTGTTCGCCGTCAACGACTACGGCGGCGAGATGCTGTTCCGCGTCTATCTCTTCGGGCTGCCCGGCGCCGCGTTCTTCGCCGCCGCCGCGCTCGTACCGGCCGCGGCCGGTATGGCGGGGGCCGCGGCCGGGACCCCCGGCAACCGCAGACGTACCGGCCGGGCGGACACCCGGACCAGGGTCACCGCGATCGCGCTGCCGGTCGTCCTGGTGGCGCTGGTGGCGGGCTTCATGCCGTCGTACTACGGCAAGGAGAAGATGTACTACACGCCTCCGGCGGAGACGGCCATGGTCACCCGTGCCATCGACCGGGCCCCCAAGGACGCGCTCATCCTCGCCACGACCGGCTCCTTCCCGCAGGCCCTGCACCGCTACGAGAAGGTCGAGCACTGGTTCTTCGCCGAGCAGGAACTGCCGGAGAACGAGAAGATGCTCAGGGACCCGGCGAAATACCTGGCCGACGGGATCCCGAGCGGGGTCCCCGCGGCGATCGTCATCCTCACCCGCACCCAGGACGTCTACAGCGCGGGCGAGGGGCTGCTGCCACCCGGCGGCTTCGACGAGCTGCGCGAGAAACTGGAGGCGTCGCCGCTGTTCGAGGTGATCGAGGACCATCCGTACGGAGTCGTACTGGAATACCGGCCGGCCGGTGCCGCCGGATCCCGAAGTGGGGGAACCTCCTGATGAAGAAGGTCGACGAGACCCGGCTCAGAATCATCATGGCGGCGTCCGGATGGGTGGCGCTCACGGCGACCGTGCTGCCCGGGGGCTGGCCGCTGCGCTGGATTCCGGCACTGCTGTTCCTCTTCTTCGGGCCCGGCCTGGCCGTACTCCTGCCCCGGCCGGAAGGGCTGCGGGAGGGTGCCCGGCTGGAGGTGTGGGCGCTGGCCGCACCGCTCAGCCTCTCCCTCGGGGTACTGACCGCGACCGTGCTCTTCCTGCTGGAGGTGTTTTCGGCGACGGCGTTCCTGGTGCCGCTCGCCCTGATCACGACCGTGGCGGCGTTTCTGCCCGGCTTCCCGCTTCCCGCTGCCCTGCCCGGCGCCGCCGAGCGGGTCAAACGCAAACACGCGGACGTCGGTTGATGACGAGGCACCGCGCCGGGCCCAGGCGGCTGTACGCCGCCGTCCTGGTCGCGATGGCCCTGTTCATCGCCGGAATCGGCGTCTGGGCGGGCGGTTTCGGGGGCAAGGGCGACGAGGACCTTCCCAAGAACGCGGCCTCCGGCTCCCTGCCGACGGGGCCCTGCGCACCGGACGACAAGCTGGCGCCGGAGTGCGGGGCGTGGTGGGGGGCGTACATCCCGTACGACGAGAAGGGCTCCCTCACCGCGCCGGTGTACGCCTTCGAGAAGAAGATCGGCCGGAAGCTCGACCTCGTCTACACGTACCACGACATGTCGGGCAACGATCTCGACGGGAAGCTGCTCACCGACGACGAGCAGGAGCTGGGCCGCGACCGCATGCTGATGCTGGCGTGGGAGTCCACGGTGTGGACCGAACCGCACCACGAGAACTACACGGAGACACAGCTCGGCTGGAAGAACATCGCCTCCGGCCAGTACGACGAGGAGATCATCGACCCGCAGATCCGCCGGATCAAGGCGTACGGCAAGCGGGTCTTCTTCTCCTTCGACCAGGAGGTCGACGCCCGGATCAAGGAGGGCGCGGGCACGCCCGCCGAGTATGTCGCCGCGTACCGGCATCTGTACGAACGTTTCCAGAAGCTCGGCGCCGACAATGTGGTGTGGGTGTGGACGGTCTCCGGCTATCTCGGCAGCGCGGACGAGATGAAGCAGCTGTATCCGGGTGACGAGTACGTCGACTGGATCGGCATGGACCAGTACAACTACTACGGCTGCCACAACACCGACAACTGGAAGGACTTCGAGGCGAGCCAGCGCCCCACGTACGACTGGCTGCTGGAGAACATCTCCGACAAGAAGCCCCTGATGATGGCGGAATTCGCGACGGCGCCGGATCTGGAGGACCCCGACCGCCAGTACCACTGGTACAAGGAGATTCCCTCGGTCATCGGCTCCATGCCCAGGGTGAAGGCGATGGTGCACTGGAACCGGGCGACGTCGGAGGAGAAGCGATGCGACCTCACGGTGAATGAGGGCCCGGCGCTGAAGGGGTATCGCGAGGCGGGCGAGTCCCGCTACTTCCACCAACGCGTTCCTACCCGCTGACCCCGGCGGGGCTCTGCCAACGGGTGGGGGTGCCCCGTTGCCCGTGTCTGCGCCCCCGCCCGGGGCCCGGGTTCGTCCTCAATCGCGGGACGGGCTGGGTTTCTGCGGGTTTGGGTGGCATTTTCAGCCTCGCCGGCGTTTGAGGCGGGGGCGCTGCGCGTTGCTTGTGGGGTGGGGGTGCCCCGTTGCGCGTGTCTGCGCCCCCGCCCGGGGCCCGGGTTCGTCCTCAATCGCCGGACGGGCTGGGTTTCTCCGGGCTCGGGTGGCATAACTCAGCCTCGCCGGCGTTTGAGGCGCGGATCCGCGTCCGGCTGGCGAGGTGGCGGCACACCAAGTACCGAGCCCCGCCGGCGTTTGAGGCGCGGGGTGCCCGGGGCCGTCGCCCGGAGAGTTACTTCCGGCGGGACCACCACACCGTCACCCCGTACAGCACCGCGAACCCCGCGAACACCGGCAGCGCCCCCGCCGCCATCGCGTCCTGGGCCGCCCAGCCCGCCACCGCGAGGACCCAGACCACGATGGCCGTGATCTGCTCGTCCGCGCCCAGCTTCCGCAGGGTCACCGCAGCGAGGCCGAGGCAGAGGACCTGAAGGACCACGGGCAGGGCCCGCAGAATGCTCGACGGGCTCTCCAGCCCCGCCGCCGCGGCGAGGAAGTCCCCGAGCGCCCTCGTCCCCGCGTCCCCGGCCTGGTCGAGATGGAGCCCGAGCAGCAGCGGCCCGGTGTACAGCGCGGCCACCGTCACCACGAGGATCGAGCCGACCAGTACGGGCCTGGGCCGCTGGAGCGCGACGGCGGCGCAGTACGCGATGACGAGGAGGATGCCCGCGGTCAGGCTCACCGGCGGCAGCGCGCCGATCAGTTCCCCGCCGAGCAGACTCGCCCGGCCCAGATCCTCCGCGCGCGAGAGCGGCACCCAGAACAGCCCGGCCGCCAGCCCCAGCACCAGCCAGAGCCAGACGGTCAGCCGGTCCTCGTCGGCGGCCGGCTCAGCCGCCGGGCGTTCGGGCGCCCGATCCGGCGGTACGAAGACGGGGATGCCGAACGCCGGGGTCGCCGTGTCGTGCCCGCTCCAGACATACGCGGCGGTGCCGTACTCCTGCTCGTCCCTGGCGAGCCGCTCTCGCCGCTCCGCCGCCTTCCGGGCCCAGTTGGTGCCGTACTCGATCTCCTTCTCGGGACCCCGGGCCACCAGCCGGGCCCACAGCTTCGACGGCTCCGGCTCCCGCCCCGAGAGCGCGGCCCGCAGTCCGGGCACGCACACCAGGGCCATCAGAATCATCGACAGCAGCATCGCCCAGCCCGCGCCGGAGATCCCGGTGGGTCCGAACAGCACAGCGGCGCTGCCCAGGACGAGGGTGCACATCGCACCCTGCACGAGGGCGAGCATCCCCGTACGCCCCTGGACGCGCAGTACGCCGATGTACAGCTCGACGGCGACCCTCGGCAGCGCGGCGGCGGCCAGCAGCCGCAGCACGGTGGAGCTGTTGTCGGCGTACGCGGACCCGAACGGCGCGAGGATCAGCGGCGCGAACACCACCAGCACCAGCACCACGGGGACCAGCAGCAGCGTCATCCGACGCAGGGCACCCCGTACGCCCGCCGCCAGTGTCTCGGGGCTGTGGGAGGCGTGCGCGGTCAGCGACGAGGCCATGTTCATGGCCATGAACTCCATCGTGCCGCCGACGGTGTACGCGATGTAGAAGTAGCCGTTCTGCGTGGCGTCGAACTGCACGGCGACCATCACCGGCAGCAGATTGATCATTGCCATGGAGAACAGCGCGCCGAACGAGTCCCCGACCAGGAACCGTCCGACCTCCTTCATCCGCGGCGGCTCGCGGTCACGGTCGGCCGCGGCCTGCTGCGGGATCAGCCGGCGGAAGATCAGCCAGGCGAGCGGCACGATCGACAGCGCCATGGCGAGCGCCCAGGAGACGAAGATGCCGAGCACCGGAAGCGCGCTCGCGAACACGGCGAGCAGGACGAGCTTGCCGACGGAGAACACGGCGTTGCCGATCGGCACCCAGAACGCCTTGCGCAGTCCGGTGAGCACCCCGTCCTGGAGGGTGAGCAGCGCCCAGGCGACACAGGCGGCGGCGAAGCACAGTCCCGGCCACAGCCCGCGGAGCGGCTCGTACGAGGGTCCCCACAGGTCGAGCGTCAGCAGGAAGACGACCGAGGCCACGAGGACGACGGCGGAACTGAAGAGATAGGTGCGCCACACGAGCGGCCCGGTGGTGCGGCCGGCGCGCGGTACGTAGCGCACCACCGCGCCGATCATCGTGGTCGCGGTGATGGACGCGAGCAGCCGCATCGCGGCGATGGCCGCGGAGCCCTCGCCGACGGCGTCCTTGGTGTAGTAGCGGGCGGCGACGAGCCAGAAGCCGAGGCCGAGGGCGGCGGAGACCCCGGTGGAGAGCATCAGCGCATAGGCGTTGCGGAACAGGGAGTCCTGGCCGTGATCGGCGCCGTCGCCGTCCGGACTGTTCCCCTCCGTTCCGTCTCCCCCCGGCTCGTCCGTCGCGGGGGCCCCGGGCGCCCCGGGGGACGCGGCCGACTCGGGGAGCTTGCGCAGGCGAGTGGTGTCCGCCGACTCGGGCAGCTTGCGCAGCCGGGTCGTCTCGATATCAGACACTGTTCCCGTCCTGGGCGGTCGGGACCGCCCTCAGTTCCATGGTGTGGTGCTCGTCGCCGGGCCCCTGATGCCGTGGGGCGTGCCGGCCGGTTCCCGGCTGCGCGGGAGGCGTGCTCCCGTCGCGTCGCTGCCGCACGATCGGGTCCACGCGGTGTGCGGGGTCCACCAGACCCATGAGCCGGTCCAGTTCCGCGCGGCCCTGCCGGGCCTGGTCGTGCGGCGCCCCGCCCTGCGGAACCTGATCCTGCTGTGCCCGGTCCTGCCGAACCTGATCCTGCTGTGCCTGGCTCTGCTCCGTCCGGTTCCGCTGTACGGGGTGCCCGGGGCCCTGCGGGAGCCGGCTCTGCTGTGCGCGCAGCCGTTCGGCGCGGTGATCGGCACGGTGTTCGCCGTACGCGGCTCCCTGGACGTGGATCGTCCGGGAGGAGCGGGTCTGCTGGAGGGGCACCCCCGGCATCTCCGGCACCATCGGCGTTCCCAGCACGCCCGGCATTCCCGGGACTCCGGCGGCTGTGCCGGGCCGGAAGGGCGGCGCGGGCAGGACGTCGGACCCGTCGAGGACGGCCAGTATCCGGTCGGCCTTCAACGGGTCGCAGGGCAGCGTATGGCGCCCGAACCAGGCGGCGGCCTGGGGCAGGGGCGAGGGGTCGGTGAAGTACTCACCGGCGTAGTCGTCGAGCGGCGGGTCGTACAGATAACCGGTGACGATCCGGTGCCGGGCGAGCAGGGCCCTGGCCGCGTCCCGGTCCTCGACCAGCAGCGGCACCTGGAACAGCGGCTGTACGGGCCCCGGCCGAGGTATCGCCCAGCGGGAGGCCAGCAGCTTGCGGGTGCCCTCCCGGTAGGCGCCCAGCCGGGCGTCCAGCTCGGCCAGCTTCCGTTCGGTCCGTCGCAGCCGCAGCGGGCCCGGCCGCTGGCGGTAGTCGTGCATGTCGACGCGGACCCAGGAGTTGAAGCCGCTCAGCGAGGGCGCGGTCGGCAGGGCGCGGCGAAGCTCCTCCGGGCGCAGTGCCATCCGGATGTCCTCGCGCTCCTCCATACCGAGGCGCCTCATGACGGCGCGGGCCGCCGGGGCGAGCCGCAGCCCCCGCACGGTCGCCTCGGCGTACGGGCGTACCCCGTAGACGAGCTCCGACAGCAGACCGCCGGGTTCGAGGAGTTCGTCACGGGCGTGTTCCAGCGGGCGGCGCAGCGCGGGGTCGGCGAGGGCGAGTATGCCCCCGCTCTTGGCGCCGGCGTGCTTGCCGAGGCTGAAGCCGGCCGCGTCCCCGAAGGTGCCGACGGGCCGTCCGCCGATCTCGGTGCCGATGGCGTGGGCGCAGTCCTCCAGCAGCGGTATGCCCAGCAGATGGCAGCGTGAGCGCAGTTCGAGGACCGGGTCGGGGTTCCCGTACAGATTGGTGGTCAGAACGGCGGAGAGGCCGTGCCAGACGGACTCGGGCACGGCGTCGACGTCGATCGAGCCGTCCTCGGGACGCAGGGGGGCCATCACAGGACGCAGTCCCGCGGCGAGGGCCACGAAGAAGATCACGTCGTCGTTGACGGGTGACATCAGCACCCGTCCGCCCGGTCTGCACCAGTGGCGCATGGCCAGCCAGAGGGCGATCCGGCCCGACGGCACATAAAGACATTCTCTGCCCAGCCGTTCACGCATCAGCTGTTCCAGCGCTGTGTACGCGGACGGCCGGCCCTCCCCGAGAGCCATAGTCGTTCCCCCCACTCACCCCGTGCTCAAATGTGGACCAAACCGGACTGCCCCGTCAATGACGGGAAGGGGCCTGTTCCGTAACGGAACAGACCCCCCGAGCCGTTCCGGCGGTGCCCCGGATCACTCGTCCAGCGTCAGCCCTTTCCGCAACGTGACCAGCGTACGGGCGAGGAGACGGGAGACATGCATCTGTGAGATTCCCAGCTCCTCGCCGATCTCCGACTGCGTCATATTGGCGACGAAACGAAGGGAGAGAATTTTACGGTCCCGTGGGGGGAGACCCGCGATCAGTGGCTTGAGGGACTCGACGTACTCGATGCCCTCCAGGCCGTGGTCCTCGTACCCGATGCGGTCGGCGAGCGCTCCGGAGGAGCCGTCGTCGCCCTCGTCGTGCTGGGCGTCCAGGGAACTGGCGGTGTACGCGTTGGCCGCGGCCATGCCCTCGACGACCTCGTCGCGTTCGATGCCGAGGTGCTCGGCCAGTTCGCCGACGGTGGGGGAGCGGTCCAGGCGCTGGGACAGCTCGTCCCCGGCCTTCGCCAGGTCCAGCCGCAGTTCCTGGAGTCTGCGGGGAACCCGGACCGACCAGCTGGTGTCCCGGAAGAAGCGCTTGATCTCGCCGATGATGGTCGGCATCGCGAACGTGGGGAACTCGACACCCCGGCTGAGTTCGAAGCGGTCGATCGCCTTGATGAGGCCGATGGTGCCGACCTGGACGATGTCCTCCATCGGCTCGCTGCGGGAGCGGAAGCGGGAGGCGGCGAACTTGACGAGCGCGAGATTCAGCTCGACGAGCGTGTTGCGGACGTAGGCGTGCTCGTGGGTGCCTTCTTCGAGGCGCTCCAGCCGGGCGAAGAGTGTCTTCGACAGGGCGCGCGCGTCCAGCGGTCCCACCTCGCCGAAGGGGGGAATCGGCGGCAGTTCGTCCGGGATCGGCAGTTCGTCCGGGAACGGAGGGTGCTCCTCCGTGAGTGGGGGCAGTACCTCCAGGACGGGGGCGGCGGGTGTGCGGTCTGACGGTGCCGACGGCGCGGTGGTGGGGGTACGCGGTGCGTCGAGCCGGGGTGACATGGTCTCCTCCATCGTTCTCGGCATATGGCTGCCGATGCCCATACTTCAGCTGCGGTGAGCGGCGCCTCCAAAGCCGGCCGTGGGTCTGCTGTCCCGTCGTGGTCGTGGTCCTAACAAGCCCTACCCGTTTCCCCCGGCCGGAAGCAAGTTCCAATTGTCGGCCATGTCCCTTTTGTTGAGCTGTTCCGGTGGCTGTGGACCGTGCGGAAGGCGTAATGTTCGACGGACGTCACAGCTCTCTGGACAGCCGTGCGCCGAACGGGTCGCGCGGTCGGAAACCTGGCGAAACCCAGCAAAAACCCAGTGAAACCCAGCGAAAACTCGGCGAGAAGGGTGCGGGCATGGACGGCGCGACGGCCGGCAGCGTGAATCAGGGCCGCCTTCGGGTCGAGGTTCGGACCGAAGGCCACAGTGAGGTGCTTCAGCCGGCGGGTGAACTCGATCACCATACGGCGGATCTGCTGCGGGTGCCCCTGGAGGCGGCTCTCGAAGCGGGCCGCTCCCGGCTGGTCGTCGACTGCTCCCGGCTGGAATTCTGCGACTCGACCGGACTCAATGTGCTGCTCTCCGCGCGGCTGAGCGCCGAGGCGGCCGGAGGCGGGGTCCATCTGGCCGGGATGCAGCCCGTGGTGGCGAGGGTGCTGGAGATCACCGGGGCGGAAGCGGTGTTCACCGTGCACGAGAGCGTCGAAGCGGCGCTGGCCGTCTGATGCCCGGCCCCGAGGTCACCCGAGGCGCACCTTCGCACGGTCTGTCCCCACCGTCCTGAGCGGTCCCGGACGGGGCGCCGGGGACATCCCGGACGGGGCCCGGGGGCAGGAGCAGTCCAAGGCGGTTTCCGCTGGGTTTTCCGTTGTCGGCGAAGGTGAGTGTTGTCACTGATCCGTGGGGCAGGAGAACTCCCACAGGTCCCGCGCGGAACGCCGGTCGTCGGGCACTCTGAGTACGGGAACCGGAGCAGTGGTGCAGACGTGTGAAAGCCGGGAACTCAACGGGAACTCAAGCGGGGACCTCAACGGGGCGTCGGAGCGGTGGCGAGCCGGTGAGCGTGCAGACAGAAAACTGGCGAACTGGTGATTCGGTGAGGTGAAGCGCTGATGAGCACCACCCGGCAGCAGCCGGGCGACCTCGGTCCTGAGCCGAACGGCGCCCCGGGCGGCGGTTCCTCCGCCGCCGCGCAGGCGCCCGCGTCGCACCGACCCGCCTCGACCGACCCCGCCCCGAGCGGCCCGGGTCCGACTGATCCCGCTTCGAGCGGCCCGGCTCCGACCGACACTGCCCCGAGTGGTCCGGCTCCGGGCGACCCTGTTTCGAGTGGTCCGGCTCCGGGCGGTCCTGCTTCGAGCGAGACCGCTGCGGGTCCGAGTGGTCCGGCCTCGACCGAGACCGCTGAAGGTCCGGGCGGTCCGGCTCCGGGCGACCCGGCCCGGGGCGACCGCGCACCGGCGGACCAGGCCCCCGGGGAGCCCGCCGCCCCCGATGCCGGGGCCCCGGGCCCCGCGCCGGCGGAGGGTCGCGGTCCCGCCTCCCACCCCGCCCCGCCCGGCCCCGCCCCGGCGGCCGTGGCCTCCCGCGGCCCCGTCCGCCGGCTCGGGCTGGCGAGCGCGAGCGGTATCGTCCCGCTCGCCCGTGACTTCACCCGGCAGGCGCTGTACGACTGGGGCTGGCTGCCCGCCGCCACGGCCGACCGCAGGGCCGCCGCCGAGGACGTCCTGCTGGTCGTCTCCGAACTGGTCACCAACGCCTGTCTGCACGCCGAGGGCCCCGAGGAGCTGAGGGTCGGCTGCGACGGCAAGGTGCTGCGCCTGGAGGTCACCGACCGCGGCACCGGGCAGCCCGCGCCGCGCACCCCGCACCGGGCGGGCCGCCCCGGCGGGCACGGCATGTTTATCGTGCAGCGGCTCTGTCTCGACTGGGGTGTCGTACGGGTCGCGGGCGCGCCCGGCAAGACCGTGTGGGCGGAACTGGCCGCGCCTTCGTGAGAAGACGCGGGCCGTCGTGTGACCGTCCGCGCCCGAATCCGTATCTCTTGTAGAGCACGTCAATAAGGCGTGCTCTTTGTCTTCCCTCCCCAAGGTCCCAGGCGTACCTTGAGCGCCCCGATCTGATGTGCCGTCAGTAAATGAACGGTGGGTCGCTCGGGCTCAGGGCAATGGATTCCGGCATGAGGGGAACTACGAGGTGAGGTACCGGAAACGGAAAGGTCTCGCGCTCGCGGCAGCGGTGGCGGGCCCGGTGGTGCTGATCGCCGCCCCGGCCGCGCAAGCCACCGTCGTGGACGTCAACTACCAGTGTCAGACCCCGATCGGCCCCAAGAGCGCGGTCTCGCCGATCGACATCAAGGCGGTCAGGAGCGGCAGCGGCTACAAGCTGACGATGTCCTTCCAGAAGGGCGTCTCCTCCAGCCCGGTGGCGCTGGGCAAGAACTCGATGACCCCCAGCGCGAAGATCAAACTGGGTGGTGCGGAGTCGGGTTCGGTCTCGGTCACCGGACCGCCCAACACGGAGCAGATCCCGGCCAACTCGCCCATCAAGATCAATGATCTGTCGGGCACCTACACCCCGTCGAAGAGCGGAAAGGTGACCTTCACGGCCGGGGTGCTCACCATCAAGGCGCTCGGCACGACGACGACGTGTACGCCGTCCAACAACCCGAAGCCGTCGCTCGAACTGGACGTCACGGGCTCCGGAGGCTCGGGCGGCTCCGGCTCCAACGGTGCTTCCGGCGGTTCGTCGGGCGACACCGGCGGTTCCGGCGGCGGCTCGTCGAGCGGCGGCGGCGAACTCCCGAAGACCGGCCCGCTGGACTCCGCCGTCGCGCTCGGCACGCTCGGCGGCACGGTACTGCTGACCGGGACGGCCGGAGTGCTCTGGCTGA
Source organism: Streptomyces sp. NPDC051018 (assembly GCF_044456085.1). Taxonomy (NCBI): domain Bacteria; kingdom Bacillati; phylum Actinomycetota; class Actinomycetes; order Kitasatosporales; family Streptomycetaceae; genus Streptomyces; species Streptomyces sp. NPDC051018. Next base: position 64,431 of record NZ_JBITFN010000023.1, on the reverse strand, counting down.
CCAGGCGCGGCGCCCGGCGTACCGCGGGCTGACCGTGCGGGCACGCCTCCTCGCGACCCTCGCCGCGCTGCCGCTGTGCGTGTTCGGGATGCCCTCGCCCGCCTTCGGCGCGCAGAGCCCGGCATGGACGGTGGAGCCCGCACCCGGCGGGGAACGCCCGTACATCTACGCGGAGGGAGTGCCCGGGACCGTGCTGGAGGACCGGCTCTCGGTGAGCAACCCGGGGAACCGGCCGCTGACCGTACGGCTCCGCCCGGCCGACGCGTACCACACGAGGACGGGCGCGCTCGCGGTGCGCGGCCCCGGCGAATCCGAGGGCGCGGGTACCTGGATCACCCCGGCGGTGACCTCCCTGACCGTTCCGCCCCGCACCCGCGCGGAGATCCCCTTCTCCATCACCATCCCTCCCGGGGCGGTCCCCGGCGACCACCCGGCGGCGCTGGCGGCCTGGGTGCCGGGCCCCGATCCGTCCGGAGCCGATCCGTCCGGCCCCGACCCGTCCGGAGCCGATCCGTCCGGAGCCGAACGGCCCGGAGGTGACACGGCCGAGACCGGAGGCGATACGGCCAAGGGCAGTGGGCCGGCGAAGAGCCGACCGGCGAGCGACAGCCCGGGGAACAACAGCAGGCACGGGAACAGCGGGCAGGGAGACAGCGGGGAGGGAGACAGCGCACCGGCGAGCGGCAGCCCGGCGAGCAGCGCGTCCGGCCGTGCCGCGGCCCCCGGCGGTTCCTCCGGCGAGAGTGCCTCCCGTGACGGCGCGTCCGGTGGCAGCGCCTCCCGCCCCTCCGCGCGTCCCCGGGAATCGGCCGTCCGTATCCACCTGAGGGTCTCCGGCCCCACGCTCGCCGCGCTCACCGTCGAGGATGTCTCCCATCGGGACGGCGTGATCCGCTACTCCCTCGTCAACCGCGGCAATACGGCCCTGAGGCCCCGGGTCACGATCACCGCCGACGGTCTCTTCGGCGAGGTCCTGCGCCGTACCCCCCGCGCGCTCCCGCCCGAACTCCTCCCCGCCCAGCGCGTCACCCTCACCGAGACCTGGCCGGACCCGCCGCTGCTGGACTCGGTCGAGATCGAGGTGGCCGCGACGGCGGGAGACGGCACCCGGGCCCGGGGGAGTGCCTCGGCGGCCTTCGTCCCCTGGCCGTGGGCGGCTCTCGCGGCCGGGCTCGCGGCGACGGCCGTGGCCGCGCTCCTGCTGCGGCGGCGCCCGCCCGGCCCCTCCGCCTCCCCGCCCTCTTCCCGCACCACCCCTGAACAGTCCGGCAGCGAACGGCATGTGGCGAGGTCAGGAGCATGACGATGTACGAGACCGGTACGCGCAGGACATCCGTACTGCTGCTGGTACTGCTGTCCCTGCTGCTCGTCGTCACGGCGGCCCTCACGCCCCCGGCGTCCGGGGCCGAGTCCGAGTCCGAGCCCGCGATCAGGCTCTCCCAGCCTCAGGCGGGCAAGGGCGGTGAGATCACCGTCAGCGGCAGCGGCTGGCGGCCGGACACCCTGCTCATGCTGCTGATCTGCGGGCAGAACATGATCGGCGGTACCGACAGCTGCGCCAACGCCGACGGACGGGCCGTCACCACCGACGCCCAGGGCTCCTTCAGCAAGAAGCTCCCGGTCGCCGAACCGCCCAAGCCGTGTCCCTGCGTGGTGCATGTGGCGACCGTGATGGGGGAACAGGCCGCCGTGGACGAGCCGTTCACCGTCGCCGGGCACCCCACCGCCCCGCTGCCCGAGCCGGCGGGCGGCGGAAAGCTCGCCGTACTCGCCACGACCCGCCTCGAAGGGGACTCGGGCGTCCTCGTCTTCTTCGGCGCACCGCCCTCCCGGCACATCGTCTTCACCGTCGGCAACCTCGGCACCACCCCGGTCGAGGACCCGGTCTTCCGGCTCGGCACCTCGCACGGCGTGTACGCGCCGCAGTGGGAGGAACAGCAGTGGCGCGGCACGATCCAGCCGGGGCGCAAGGCGCTGGTGAAGCTGCCCGTCGAGCTGGCGGCCGGGGCCCACGGCGACTACGAGATCTCGGTGAAGTACGGGGACAAGCTGATCGTGGCGCAGCCGTGGGGCGTGAGCCGGCCCTGGGGCGTCACCGTCTTCTGGGTGCTGCTGGCGATCGTCGTGCCCGCCGCCCTCTTCCGTATCGGCATGGCGGTCGTCGACCGGGTCCGCCCGGACCGGGGAGCGGCCGGACGGCGTACGGGCGGACGAGGGCGGACGGACGGACGGGGAGAGCGCCCCCGGGGGCGGGGTCCCAGGGGACAGAGCGCCGGAGGACAGGGCGCCAAGAGGGCGGGCCGTCATCGCACCCGGCCCGCCTTCCCCGAGGTCACCGTGAAGCTGCCCGCCCTGCTCGGCCGTTCCTCGTCTCCGGGCGGCCGGCCCGCAGACCCGGAGGGAGAGCGCGCCAGGACGGCGGCTCCCCCGGCCGGTACGACCCCCACGGCGGCTCTGCCGTGGTTCACCCCTGACTCCGCACCGTCAGAGAACCGACCCCCGACGAAGGGACATTCGTGAGCACGCAACGGAGGATGAGCGCGGCCGGAGTCGCGCTGATGCTCGGCGGCGCGGGAATCCTGCTGGCCGCGAGCCCCGCCCAGGCCGCCGAGGTCTCGTACGCGACGGAGTGCATTCCGCCGTCCATATCCGGTCTGCCACCCGTGCAGGGCACCACCAAGGCGCTGATCACGGCACCAGCCGAGGCCAAGGTGGGCGACGAGATCGAGGTCGTCTGGAAGACCGTCCAGGCCGCGTCCAAGAACCCGGACGTCCTCGATCTGGACAAGGACACCGTGAAACCGAGCGGGACCGTCAGGATCGGCGGTGCGGCGACCGGGGCGCTGAATGTCGAGGGCCCCCGCCAGAACCCGGCCATCCCGAAGAACAGCCCGATGATCCTTCCCGATATGAAGGGCAAGCTGAAGCTGGAGAAGGCGGGCGAGATCACGCTGACGCCGGACAAGTACACGATCAACGTCTCCAAGCCGATCTCGACGGACACCAAGTGCTCACCGAAGGAGGCCGTACCGGCCGCGGTGACGATCAAGGTGACCCAGGGCGGCGGGTCGACGACCGGTGGCGGCACGACCAGCGGTACCACCACCGGCACGACGAGCGGAACGACGAGCGGGACGACCACGAGCGGCGGCGGTACGACCAAGGGTGGTACGACCACCGGGGGCGGCGCGACCACGAACGGCGGTACGGCCACGAACGGCGCCTCCGGCGGTGGCAACGGCGGCGGGACCGACTTCCCCGGCAAGACCGTGCAGACCACCTACAGCTGCACCTCGCCCGGCCCGTCCAGCATCAAGGCCCCGATCACCGTCGACGCCAAGAAGAACGGCGGGTCCTACGACCTCACCGTCAAGACCGGCGACTCCGTCATGAACAGCCCGGCCCCGCTGCCCGCGGGCGCGATGAAGGGGTCCATGAACCTGGTGCTCGGCGGCGCGGACAAGGGCTCCGTCACGGTGGCGGGCCAGCCGAACAAGGACCCCATCGAGGCGGGCAAACCCGTCGGCATCGGGGAGCTGAAGGGGACGTACAAGCCGGGTGCGACCGGGAAGTCCACGCTCAGCCCCGGCAAGCTGACGATCGACGTCAACCTCGGCGGGCAGAAGATCGTCATCCCCTGCGAGGTGAAGGGCACGGCGGGCGTCTCGCTGGAGCTGGACACCGAGAAGCAGGAGGGCGGGGCGAGCGGCGGCTCGGACTCCGGCGGCGCGGGTGGCTCCGGTGAGGCCGGGGGCAGCGCGGGCGGTGCGAGCGGTGACGGCGGTCTCGCGGCCACCGGCGCCGAGGACGGCGGCGCGCTGCGGGCTCTCGGGCTGGTCGCCGGAACGGTGATCCTGCTGGGCGGCGCGGTCTTCACCTTCACACCGTGGGGCAGGCTGCGCGGCAGCCGCTGAGGGGCGGCCCCGTAGAAGGAGTACGCGATGTGACCCGGGTCCCGCCCCGGGGGTGGCCGCTCCCAGCCCGTCCGGCGTGCCCCGGGCCGGGCGTGGCCATTCCCAGCCCGTCCGGCGTTTGAGGACGGCCCTTGGCCGCGGGCTACCTGGGCTGGGTTGTGGTGCGTGGCCTGGGGTGGGGGTGCCTTGTTCAGCCTGTCCGGCGTTTGAGGACGGACGTTGGGCGCGGGTCACCCGGGCTGGGGTGCGGGGTATGTATTCGTGCCTGCCTGGCTGTATGTCGGGTGCGGGCGCCCTGGGCTGGTGCGCGGCCCGGGGCGGGGATGGCCATTGTCAGCCCGTCCGGCGTTTGAGGACGGCCCTTGGCCGCGGGCTACCTGGGCTGGGTTGTGGTGCGTGGCCTGGGGTGGGGGTGCCTTGTTCAGCCTGTCCGGCGTTTGAGGACGGACGTTGGGCGCGGGTCACCCGGGCTGGGGTGCGGGGCCGCCCGGGGCCGGGGTGGCCATTTCCAGCCCGTCCGGCGTTTGAGGACGGCCCCCCGCCCGGGGCGCCACCGCGCCCACGTCGCCCGCGCCCGATGACCGGCCCCCGCGCACGCGTCAGGAGATCAGTGCACGCCACCCATCAGGGGCTTCACCTTCCGCCGCCAGGCGAAGATCGCGACACCCGCGAGCGCGGCGACGATGCCCTGGCTCGCGAACCACGCCTGGGTGTCCGTCGGCGCTCCGATCAGCTGGAGCAGCGCGATGACCGAGTCACCGGCCGTGACGGCGAGGAACCAGACGCCCATCATCTGCGAGGCGTACTTCTCCGGCGCGAGCTTCGTCGTCAGCGACAGGCCGACCGGGGAGAGGCACAGCTCGCCGACGGTCTGGATGAAGTAGACCCCGACCAGCCACATCGGGGAGACCTTGGCGTCGCCCGCTGCCATGCCCTGCGCGATCATCATCACGCCGAAGGAGCCGCCGATCAGTACCAGCGCGGAGGCGAACTTCGAGAGGGTGCTCGGCTCCTTGCCGCGCCGGAACAGCGCGACCCACAGCCAGGCGAAGAGCGGCGCCAGCGCCATCACGAACAGCGGGTTCAGCGACTGGAACCAGCTCTCGGGGAAGCCGAACCCGAAGAGCGTCGACTGTGTGTCGTTCTTGGCGAAGAGCGACAGCGTCGAGCCGGTCTGGTCGTAGATCGCCCAGAACACGGCCGCGGCGACGAAGAACCAGATGTAGCCCGACATCCGGGACTGCTCGACCTGCGACAGATCCTTGTCCCGCTTGATCCGGATCAGGTACCACGCGGGCAGCACCAGTCCGAGGATCGTCAGCGGCCACAGCACCCAGTCGATGCCGAACGCCCCGGAGAGACCCACGACCGCGTACGCTGCGGCGGCCACGGCCAGCCAGATCAGCGCCTTCCTCACGATCGCCGTGCGCTCGGCGGTCGGCAGCGGGTCGGGGACCCGGCTGGACTCCTCGCTGAGGTGGCGGAAGCCCAGGAAGTAGAAGAGCAGACCGATCGCCATACCGACACCGGCCATCGCGAAGCCGAGGTGCCAGCTGACCTTCTGGCCGACCCAGCCGATGGTCAGCGGGGCCACGAAGGCACCGAGGTTGATGCCCATGTAGAAGATCGTGAAGCCGCCGTCCCGGCGGGGGTCGTTCTTGTCCGGGTAGAGATGGCCGACCATCGTGGAGATATTGGCCTTCAGCACACCGGAACCGGCCGCGATGAACGCCAGGCCGATGAAGAACGAGATCTCCGCGGGCACCGCGAGCATGAAGTGCCCGGCCATGATCACGACACCGGCGACGGCCGTCGCCTTGCGCGCGCCCCAGACGCGGTCGCCGAGCCAGCCGCCGGGCAGGGCGAGCAGGTACACCATGGCGTTGTAGACGGAGTAGATCGCGACCGCGGTCGCGTCCTTCATGCCGAGCCCGCCGTCGGCCACATTCGTGGCCAGGTAGAGCACGAGCAGAGCCCGCATGCCGTAGAAGCTGTAGCGCTCCCACATCTCGGTCATGAACAGATTGGCCAGGCCGCGGGGGTGGCCGAGGAAGGTCTTCCCGGCGGCGAGGCCGGCCGGGTCCTTCGTCAGGCTTGACGCCATGGTCGTTCCTTGCGTTCGGGACGCGCCGCCTTGTGAGCGGGGTACGCGCCCGGTGGGGGGTGACCGGCACCGGTGGGAGGACGCCCCGCCCCACGCCTGAGGGCTCGCTCCGGTCGTGGGGGCCGGAGTGGGGGACGTGTCCGCACCGGGATCCACGCCCCTCGCGCGAGACTGCGCTCGGGGCCCGGTCCACAGGTCATTCACTGTCGTCGGGGCCGGAACCGGCCCCACGCACAAAGAGAGACCCTCGGCTGCTGCCGGCAGGCCGAAGGGTCTCCGTGTAGTGCTACAGGCGTACTGGTCACCATACGCCACAACACATCGGGAGAAGAATGCATATGAGATGTGAATCACAGGAATTTCTGGAACGAGAACCTTGATTCGAAGGTCGGATTGCTGCTCGCGCCTGGAACCCGCAGGGGTTGTGGATCACGCACCAGTGCGTACCTCTTGCGGACTACCATCACCCCATGACCCGTGTACTGCTCGCCGAGGACGACGCATCCATCTCGGAGCCGCTGGCCCGCGCACTGCGCCGGGAGGGCTACGAGGTCGAGGTGCGCGAGGACGGTCCCGCAGCACTGGACGCCGGGCTCGCGGGCGGCGTCGACCTGGTGGTCCTGGATCTCGGGCTGCCCGGAATGGACGGTCTGGAGGTGGCCCGGCGTCTGCGCGCGGACGGCCACACCGTGCCGATCCTGGTGCTGACCGCCCGGGCCGACGAGGTCGACACCGTGGTGGGGCTCGACGCCGGGGCGGACGACTATGTCACCAAGCCCTTCCGGCTGGCGGAGCTGCTGGCCCGGGTCCGCGCGCTGCTGCGGCGCGGGGCGACGGAGCCGGCTCCCGCGCCCGCGACCCACGGCGTCCGTATCGACGTCGAGTCCCACCGCGCGTGGATGGGCGAGGAGGAGCTCCAGCTCACCGCCAAGGAGTTCGACCTGCTGCGGGTCCTGGTACGGGACGCGGGGCGGGTCGTCACCCGTGACCAGCTGATGCGCGAGGTCTGGGACACGACGTGGTGGTCCTCCACCAAGACCCTGGACATGCACATCTCCTGGCTCCGCAAGAAGCTCGGCGACGACGCGGCGAATCCGCGGTTTATCGCGACGGTACGGGGGGTTGGGTTCCGCTTCGAGAAGAGCTAGGCCCTGGGGCGGGCGGCGGTCTGGTTCCTCGTGTGGTGATCGTTTCCCGGGGGTCGGGCCCTGGGGGTGCCGGTGGCCTCGGCGGTGACTGTTGCCCGGGGGCGGGGTCCGTCCTCAAGCGCCGGACGGGCTGGATCGGGGTGGCCGTCGCCCCGGAGGCGGGGCCGTCCTCAAACGCCGGACGGGCTGGGTGCTCGGCCGACGGGCTTGGTGGTCGGCGGACGGGCTCCGTTGGTGGCGGACGGGCTTCGTCGGTCGGTCGGCGGGCTGGATCGGGTGGTCGTTGGCGGGGGGCCGGAGCGCATAAGCTCGGCGCGTCCCCACCCCCCGCCCGGAGGGCACCTTGCGTCGACGACTCATCAACTCCACGCTCGCCGTCGTCCTCGTCGTGATCGCCGTCTTCGGCGTCTCCCTGGTGATCGTCGAGACCCGCACCATCTCCAGCAGCGCCGAGCAGTCCGTCGAGTCCGAGGCCGTGCATCTCGCCAGCATCGTGGACAGGAAGATGATCGACGGCGAACCGATCAGCCCCGACATCCTGGCGCAGGAGACCGGCACCAAGAAGTACGCCCTGATCGTGATCCCCGGGCAGCCGTCCGTCGAGGTCGGCAAGAAGCCGCGCGGAGGAGTGATCAAGGGGGAGGCCAGGGGCGAGGAGGGCGCCGTGGTCACCGTGGAGGAGTCCCACTCCGTGATCACCGACGAGGTCGGCAGAAGCCTCCTGATCATCGGTGGGGTCGCCCTGCTCGCGGTCATCGCCGCCGTCGTGCTCGCCGTCCGCCAGGCCAACCGCCTCGGCTCCCCCCTCACCGACCTCGCCGAGACCGCGGAACGCCTCGGCTCCGGCGACCCCCGCCCCCGGCACCGGCGGTACGGGGTCCCCGAGCTGGACCGGGTCGCCGATGTACTCGACGCCAGCGCCGAGCGGATCGCGCGGATGCTCACCGCCGAGCGTCGGCTCGCCGCGGACGCCTCGCACCAGCTCCGTACGCCCCTGACAGCCCTCTCCATGCGCCTGGAGGAGATCTCGGCGACCGACGACCCGGACACCGTCAAGGAGGAGGCCAGCATCGCCCTGACCCAGGTGGAGCGGCTCACGGATGTGGTGGAGCGGCTGCTCACCAATTCCCGGGACCCCCGCACCGGCTCCGCGATCGTCTTCGACCTCGACGAGGTCGTGAAGCAGCAGATCGAGGAGTGGCGCCCGGCCTACCGCAGCGCGGGCCGCGCGGTCGTCCGCTCGGGACGGCAGGGGATGCGGGCGGTCGGCACCCCGGGCGCCGTCGCGCAGGTGCTCGCCGCGCTGATCGAGAACTCCCTGATGCACGGCGGCGGCACGGTCGCCATCCGTACCCGTGTCACCGGCAACCAGGCGGTCATCGAGGTGACCGACGAGGGGCCGGGCGTCCCGGCGGACCTCGGTGCGCGGATTTTCGAGCGGACCATCAGCGGCCGCAACTCCACCGGGATCGGGCTGGCGGTGGCCCGTGATCTGGCGGAGGCGGACGGCGGACGGCTGGAACTGCTTCAGCAGCACCCGCCCGTGTTCGCGCTGTTTCTGAGCCGGGTGGCCCGCAAGCGCAAGGACCAGCCGCCGCCCGTCAGATAGTTCAGCGGTTCGGATCGTTCAGCGGTTCGGATCGTTCAAAGCTTCCGAGCGTTCCGTCAGTCCAGGCAGCTCAGGCAGTTCAGCGTTCTGACAGCTCAGACGTCTGTGACAGTGCGGAGTTCCACACGTCCGGACAGTCATGTCCGGCCGGCCGGACGGCCATGGCGTCGTCGGCCTGGCCGCCACAGCGCGGCCCGTCAGCGGCGCGGCCCCACCCGGTCCACCTCGGCACGGTCCCGGTCCGAGTCCCGGTCCGGGCGCTGTTCCCGGCCCCGGTCCCCGCCCCGGTGCTGGTCCCCGTCCAGGTCCCCGTGTTGATCTCCGTGGCGGTCCCGCTCTCGGAACGACTCCGCCGTCCGTACCGCCTCCGGTGCCGGAAGTGCCTGGAAGACCCAGGTGCGGTACGACCAGAAGCGGAACAGCGTCGCCACGCCGATCCCGAGGAACTTGAAGAAGTTGCTCTGGAGCGTGCTGTCCCAGCCGAATCCGTAGGTCGCCGCGTACAGGATGCCGTTCTCGATCACCAGGCCGACCATGCTGAACAGCAGGAACAGCGTGAGTTCCCGGGTACGCCCGCTCTTGTCGCGGTCACGGTAGGTGAAGTACCGGTACCCCAGGTAATTGAAGACGATGGCGACGGCATTGGCCACCAGGGACGCCCGGACCACGGGTACCTCGGTGGTGGCTCGTACCAGATTGAAGACCGCGAGATTGACGAAGACCCCAGCGCCCCCGACCGCCCCGAACTTGGCGAATTCGCGGGTCAGTTGCTTGAGCTGCCCGCGCAAAGCCCCGCCTCGTTCACTCATAGTGAGGGTTCAGTCCCATCTGCTCGACAGCTCTATTCCGGTCATGCTATCCAGCGGTCACCACACTCGCCTGGGGGACATCGACGACAGTGGTCGACAGTGGTAACGGAGCGTACGGCTCCGGGGCGGTGGGGCGCCACGCCGCCCGGGACCCGCGCCGGCGCCGGATACTCTAGGAGAGTGACGTTCCCGGTAGTCGGCATGGTCGGTGGCGGACAGCTCGCCCGTATGACCCACGAGGCGGGCATCCCCCTCGGCATCCGTTTCAAGCTCCTCAGTGATACCCCGCAGGATTCCGCGGCCCAGGTGGTCAGCGATGTCGTCGTCGGCGACTACCGCGACCTGGACACGCTGCGTGAGTTCGCGCGGGGCTGCGATGTGATCACGTTCGATCACGAGCATGTCCCGGCCGAGCATCTGCGTGCCCTGGAGGCGGACGGTGTTCCCGTACGCCCCGGGCCCGACGCGCTGGTGCACGCCCAGGACAAGGGGGTGATGCGTGCGCGCCTGCGGGAGCTGGACGTGCCCTGCCCGCGCAATCGTCTCGTCGCCGACCCGGCCGATGTGTCCGCGTTCGCCGAGGAGACGGGCGGCTTCCCGGTCGTTCTCAAGACGGTCCGCGGCGGTTACGACGGCAAGGGTGTCTGGGTCGTCCGTACGGAAGCGGAGGCAGCCGACCCGTTCCGCGCCGGGGTGCCCGTGCTCGCCGAGGAGAAGGTCGACTTCACCCGCGAGCTGGCGGCGAACATCGTCCGTTCCCCGCACGGCCAGGCGGTCGCCTACCCCGTGGTCGAGTCGCAGCAGGTCGACGGCGTCTGCGACACCGTGATCGCGCCCGCGCCCGGTCTGGACGAGGAACTGGCGGGCCGGGCCCAGCAGCTCGCGCTGAGGATCGCCGCCGAACTGGGCGTGGTCGGCCATCTCGCGGTGGAATTGTTCGAGACCGCCGACGGCCGCATCCTCGTCAACGAACTCGCCATGCGTCCGCACAACTCCGGGCACTGGACCCAGGACGGCGCCGTCACCTCGCAGTTCGCGAACCATGTACGAGCCGTGCTGGACCTCCCGCTCGGCGACCCCCGCCCGCGGGCCCCGTGGACGGTGATGTGCAATGTGCTGGGCGGCGACTACCCCGACATGTACGGCGCGTATCTGCACTGCATGGCCCGGGATCCGCAGCTCAAGATCCATATGTACGGCAAGGACGTGAAGCCGGGCCGCAAGGTCGGCCATGTCAACACCTACGGGGACGACCTCACGGACGTCCGCGAGCGCGCCCGCCACGCGGCCGACTACCTCAGAGGAACGATCACCGAATGAGCAGCACATCCCCCCTGGTCGGCATCGTCATGGGCTCCGACTCCGACTGGCCGGTCATGGAGGCGGCGACCCAGGCCCTGGACGAGTTCGGCATCGCCTACGAGGCCGATGTCGTCTCCGCGCACCGGATGCCGCGCGAGATGATCGCGTACGGGGAGAACGCCGACGCCCGCGGGCTGAAGGTGATCATCGCGGGCGCCGGGGGAGCGGCCCATCTCCCCGGCATGCTCGCCTCCGTGACCCCGCTGCCGGTCATCGGTGTGCCCGTGCCGCTGAAGTACCTCGACGGTATGGACTCCCTGCTGTCGATCGTCCAGATGCCCGCAGGTGTGCCCGTCGCCACCGTCTCCGTGGCCGGGGCGCGCAACGCGGGGCTGCTGGCCGCGCGCATCATCGGGACCCAGGACCCCGAGGTGCTGGCCCGGATGCGCGAGTTCCAGCAGGAGCTGAACGACCAGGCCACCGAGAAGGGCAAGCGGCTCCGGAGCAAGATCGAGGGTGCGGGTTCCTTCGGCTTCGGGATGTAATGGCGCATGGAACCTACTCCTGAGTACGAAGAGACCTCCCCCTCCCTGCCCCCGGATCCGGGCCCTGGCACGGCGTCCCGTTCCGACCCTCCGTCCGCCCGCCCGTCCGGCCCCTTGCCAGGGTCGGTACCGGAAGCCCCCGCCGCCGCCTCCTCCGTATCCGGGTCCGAGGCCGCGGACTCGAACACGGCCGAGTCCGGGCTGCTGGGCCGGGCGCGTGAGATCCTGGCCGCCCACCCGGTCGTCGACGGCCACAACGACCTCCCCTGGGCCCTGCGCGAGAACGTCCGCTACGACCTCGACCGCCTCGACATCTCCGGCGATCTGACCGGCCGGCTCCACACCGACATCCCCCGGCTGCGCTCCGGCGGCGTCGGAGCGCAGTTCTGGTCGGTGTACGTGCCCTGCCGTCTGAGCGGCGATCACGCCGTGAGCGCCACCCTGGAGCAGATCGACGCCGTACGCGCGCTGCTGGAGCGCTACCCCGGGGACCTGGCGCCCGCCCTGAGCGCCGACGACATGGAACGGGCCCGGGAACAGGGCCGTATCGCCTCGCTGATGGGAGCCGAGGGCGGCCACTCCATCGACAACTCCCTCGCCACGCTCCGGGCCCTGTACATCCTGGGCGTGCGGTATATGACGCTCACCCACAACGACAACGTCGCCTGGGCGGACTCCGCGACCGACAAGCCCGCCGCGGGCGGACTGTCGGCCTTCGGCCGCGAGGTGGTGCGGGAGATGAACCGCGCGGGCATGCTCGTCGATCTCTCCCATGTGGCGGCCACGACCATGCGCGACGCGCTGGACACCTCCGCGGCGCCGGTGATCTTCTCCCACTCCTCGGCCCGTGCGGTCTGCGACCACCCGCGCAACATCCCCGACGACGTGCTGGAGCGGCTGCCCGCGAACGGCGGTGTGGCGATGGCGACCTTCGTACCGAAGTTCGTGCTCCAGGCGGCCGTCGACTGGACGCAGCGCGCCGACGAGAATCTGCGGACGAACGGCTTCGACCATCTGGACACCACGCCCGAGGCGATGAAGCTGCACGCGGCGTTCGAGGAGGCCAATCCGCGCCCGATCGCCACGCCCGCGACGGTCGCCGACCACCTCGACCATATGCGCGAGGTCGCGGGCATCGACCACATCGGTATCGGCGGCGACTACGACGGCACCGCCTTCACCCCGGCCGGTCTCGACGATGTGGCCGGCTATCCCCATCTGATCGCGGAACTGCTGCGGCGCGGCTGGTCCGAGCCCGATCTCGCCAAGCTGACCTGGCGGAACGCGGTGCGGGCACTGCGGGACGCGGAGTCGGTGGCCCGCCACGAACAGGCGCGCCGGGGCCCGTCGAACGCGACGATCGGCGAACTGGACGGCTGAGCGGAGGCGTTGCGGGGACCTTGGTGCGCCGGGATCCACGGGGTGTACGGGCCGGACCGGGCCGTACACCCCGCCGCGTTTCCCGGGCCGCTACGGAACGGTCCCGGGCCGGGGCCCAACGGAACGCCCGGCTTACGCAGGGCTTCCCCGTCCCCCTTCCCTCGGGTGCCTCAGCAGGCGCAGAGGCAGAAGGGGTGCCCGGCCGGGTCCGCGTACACCCGGAACGAACGGTCGCGGTCGGCCACGTCCAGCGGGGTCGCCCCCAGCGCCAGTACCTCCTTCTCCGCCGCGTCCAGGTCCTCCACCGTCAGATCCAGATGGGCCTGCTGGGAGTCGTCCGGCGCGGGCCACTTCGGCGGTACGTGCCCGGGCGCGGCCTGGAAGGCCAGCGTGGTGCCCGGCACGCCCTTCAGCTCGACCCAGGAATCGCTGTCGAATTCCAGCTCGCCGCCGAGCACCTGCGCGTAGAAGCGGCCGAGCGCGCCCGGATCGGGACAGTCCAGGACAATAGCGCCCAAAGTGGCAATGGCCATGATTCCTCCTCGTGGGGACGGCAGACGCGGCGGCCGGAGAAGCCGCCGCCATACGGCTTCAACCAGTAACCGCTACGGCATGCTTCCGCACCGGGTGCGGGTACTTGCCGGGGGTCGGCTACCCAGAACAAGCCTCGTCAACGCATGGGCTCGGTGCGGGGCACATTTCCAGTGCGTGGGCCGTTCGAGGACGGCGCTGGGGCACGATTCGAGCCGGTCCGGTGTTTGAGGTCGGACTCGTGGCTCGGGCGCGGGCTCGTGGCGGGGGCTGGTCAGCCGGAACGAGCCGCGCAGGCATGGGGAAGGCGCTGGGGCACGATTCGAGCCGGTCCGGCGTTTGAGGACGGACCTGCGGCTCGGGCGCGGACCCCTGACGGGGGCCGGTCAGCCGGAACAAGCCCCGCTGGCGATTGAGGCGCAGGGGTTCGGGGGCAGCGCCCCCGACAGGCGACCCGCGCCTCCGGCAGCCGCGCCCCCCACACGCACCCTCTACGCCGAGGGCCGCCCCATCGCCCTGTACACCCACCCCGCCTCCCGCCACACCGCCCCGTCCAGCGCATTGCGCCCGTCGAGTACGATCCGGCTCGACACCACCGCGCCCAGCGCCTCCGGGTCCAGCTCCCGGAACTCGCCCCACTCCGTGAGGTGAAGCACCACATCCGCCCCCCGGACCGCGTCCAGCGCCGAGTCCGCGTAACCGAGCGTGGGGAAGATCCCGAGCGCGTTGGCCATGCCCTTGGGGTCGTAGACGGTGACCTGGCCGCCCTGGAGATGGATCTGCCCGGCGACGTTCAGCGCGGGCGAGTCGCGTACATCGTCCGAGTCCGGCTTGAACGTCGCGCCCAGCACCCCGACCCGCTTCCCGAGGAACGTCCCGCCCCCGACCGCCTCCCGTGCCAGCTCGACCATATGACCGCGCCGCCGCATATTGATGGAGTCGACCTCGCGGAGGAAGGTCAGCGCCTGGTCCACGCCCAGTTCCCCGGCCCGCGCCATGAACGCGCGGATGTCCTTCGGCAGACAGCCGCCGCCGAAGCCGATCCCGGCCCGCAGGAACTTGGCGCCGATGCGCTCGTCGTAGCCGATGGCCTCGGCCAGCTTCGCCACATCGCCGCCGGCGGCCTCGCAGATCTCGGCCATGGCGTTGATGAACGAGATCTTGGTCGCGAGAAAGGAGTTCGCGGAGGTCTTGACCAGCTCGGCGGTGGGGAAGTCGGTCACGACGAAGGGCGACCCCTGGGCGACGGGTGTCGCGTACACCTCCCGCAGGAGCTTCTCCGCGCCCTCGCTCTCCACGCCGACGACGATCCGGTCGGGGTGGAGGGTGTCCTGCACGGCGAAGCCCTCCCGCAGGAACTCGGGGTTCCACACCAGCTCCACATCCCCGGGCGCCTGCTCGCGCAGCAGCCGGGCCAGCCGGGCCGCGCTGCCGACGGGGACGGTGGACTTGCCGACGACGAGGACGGGCCGCGTGAGCCATGGTGCGAGCGAGGAGAAGGCCGCGTCGACGTAGCTCATGTCGCAGCCGTACTCACCGTGCTTCTGCGGGGTGTTCACACAGACGAAGTGCACATCACCGAACTCGCCGACCTCCTCCCACGAGGTCGTGAACCGCAGCCGCCCGCTCGACCCCTCGATCCCGGCGACATGCCGGGAGAGGAGTTCCTCCAGCCCGGGTTCGTACATGGGGACCCGGCCGGCCGACAGCATCTCGATCTTCTCGGGCACGATGTCGAGCCCGAGGACCTCGAAACCGAGCTCCGCCATGGCCGCGGCGTGTGTGGCGCCGAGGTAGCCGGTGCCGATCACGGTGATCTTCAGGGCCATGGGGTACTCCAAGGGGGATAAGGCGGATGCGCCCCGAGCATATCCGCGTGCTCACGGGCCTCGGGCACGCCCGTCAACCGGCTGTCGCGCAGCTCACGTATGCCGGGTGTGGTCCGGCCTCTAAAATTGGTTACTTAACGGTAATGAGTGCACTGGGGAGTGAGTGACAGTGGCCGGAACGGCTGACTTCGACCTGTATCGCCCGTCCGACGAGCACGCCATGCTCCGGGACGCCGTCCGCTCGCTCGCCGAGGCCAAGATCGCGCCGTTCGCGGCGGAGGTGGACGAGGAGGCGCGCTTCCCGCAGGAGGCCCTCGACGCCCTGGTGGCCAACGACCTCCACGCGGTCCACGTACCGGACGCGTACGGGGGCGCGGGCGCCGACGCGCTCGCGACGGTCATCGTGATCGAGGAGGTCGCACGGGTCTGCGCCTCCTCCTCCCTCATCCCCGCCGTCAACAAGCTGGGCTCCCTCCCGGTGATCCTCTCCGGGTCCGAGGAGCTGAAGAGCACCTACCTCGCCCCGCTGGCCAGGGGCGACGCGATGTTCTCGTACTGCCTCTCCGAGCCGGAAGCGGGCTCCGACGCGGCGGGCATGAAGACCCGGGCGGTCCGGGACGGCGACCACTACGTCCTCAACGGTGTGAAGCGCTGGATCACCAACGCCGGCGTCTCCGAGTACTACACGGTCATGGCCGTCACCGACCCCGAGAAGCGCTCGAAGGGCATCAGCGCGTTCGTCGTCGAGAAGGGCGACGAGGGAGTCTCCTTCGGTGCCCCGGAGAAGAAGCTCGGTATCAAGGGCTCCCCGACCCGCGAGGTCTACCTCGACAACGTCCGTATCCCCGCCGCCCGCATGATCGGCGCGGAGGGTACGGGCTTCGCCACCGCGATGAAGACCCTCGACCACACCCGTATCACCATCGCGGCCCAGGCCCTCGGTATCGCCCAGGGCGCGCTCGACTACGCCAAGGGGTACGTCCAGGAGCGCAAGCAGTTCGGCAAGCCCATCGGCGACTTCCAGGGCGTCCAGTTCATGCTCGCCGACATGGCCATGAAGCTGGAGGCGGCCCGCCAGCTCACCTACTCCGCCGCGGCCCAGTCCGAGCGCGTCGCCGCCGGGGGCGAGGAGAAGACCCTCACCTTCTTCGGCGCCGCGGCCAAGTGCTTCGCCTCCGATGTGGCGATGGAGGTCACCACGGACGCGGTCCAGCTCCTCGGCGGATACGGATACACCCGTGACTACCCGCTGGAGCGCATGATGCGCGACGCCAAGATCACGCAGATCTACGAAGGCACCAACCAGGTCCAGCGGATCGTGATGGCCCGGAACCTGCCGTAACGCGGCTCTCCCGGTCCGTCGGCCGCCACCGGCCGCCGCCCAGCCCTCCGGCCGTTCCACGGGCCGCTTCCGACCTGCACCGACTCGAACGGCCCCCGGCCTGCTCGGGGGCCGTTGGTGTGCGCTCCGTCCGGCCCGGTCCGTCCTTGCCGACGTGTCCCTCGGCAGTACGCCGCTTCCAGCGGAGGCAGGTCCACCACCGGGAACTCCGCCTTCACCTCCTTGTACCGCTGGACCGGCTCCGGCCTGCCGTCCGCCGAGGGCGGGTCGGGATGCGGCGGCCGCCGCAATGCCTCATCGTCGAACCGCTGCTTGGAACCCGTCCACGGATACCTGTGGTGATGCACCGCCGCTCCGTTCCTGAGAGGGCGACGGCCCTGCCCGCGTGTCCGTCCCACCTCAGCCCGAGCTCTCCCAACATCCGTCAAATACAGCGCAGTTGAACTATTCCGGGACCCCGTACCATGGAAGTGGCCGACTGGACGTACGGGGGACTGACGTGCGGGGGGATGCGGGCATGCGGGGCAAACTGGTGGGGCTTCTGCTCGTGTATGTGCTCCTGATGGTGTTGCAGGGCGTACTGATCGGCGCGGCCCTCACCATGGACAACCCTTCATCTGCGACTGGAGCGGTATGACGTCGCGGTGAAGGGCAAGGTCTGTGATTTCACCACCGAGATTAACGGAAGCCCCAGGGGGGATGGTGAATGTCAGATCGCCTGGATGAGCGCCCGTCCGCCGCTGACGGGTGACGCGACGATTGTTTACACCCTTCGCTCGGGCGGTTCGGACAGTTGGGACCTTAAAGGTACGCCGGCCTGGGTCTCCTAACAGGTGACGCGGGCCTCTTGTCTTTGATGGCATCCATGGGAAATCCGCCGGGAATTCCCATGGACGCCATGTGACGTGACCGCCCGATCGCCCGGCATCCGGGGGCGATCCCGGTGGGACGGGCCCTTGATCACGGCCGGGCACATGGTCCGGTCTGTCAGGGCCCGGTCCACTCGCCCGCCCCGAGCGGCCCACCGGGGCGCGGGTCGGCCCCGGCCGCGGTCGTCGAAACGGCCCCGGACCCGTGCCGCGATAAGGTGCTGGTCGGACCGGGGGCCTGTGGTGATGAGCGTACGGATGATGATCGGGCCGGGCCGCGCCCCGGATGTGGTGAGGCCGGTGCTGTCGGTTCTCGCGGTCTTCGCCGGGATACGGGCCCTGTGCCTGGCCGTGCTGGCCGGGTGGGCGTACGCGTCCGGCAGGAGTGCGCGCGAGCTGCTCTCGATGCGCTGGGACTCCCTCTGGTACGTACGGGTCGTCGAGCACGGCTACGACTTCACGCTGAAGGCCCCCGACGGGCGGGTGCTGTCCGACATGGCCTTCTTCCCGCTGCTGCCGTGGCTGGAGCAGACAGTGTCCGCCCTCACACCGCTCGGGCCCGCCGACGCCGGACTGCTGGTCAGCGCGGTCGCGTCGGTGGCTGCGGCCTGGGGCATCTTTCTGCTGGTCGGGCACTTCTACGGGTCCCGCACGGCGCTGTTCACCGTAGCGCTGTGGGCCGCGCTTCCGGTGAGCATCGTCCAGTCGATGGCGTACAGCGAGTCCCTCTTCGTCGCGCTGTCGGCCTGGGCGCTGTACGCGGCGACGGTACGGCGGAACTGGCCGCTCGCCGGGCTCCTCGCGTCCCTCGCGGGACTGACCCGGCCCGTGGGACTCGCCGTCACCGCGGCCGTGTGGGTCGCGGCGGCCCTGGCCTGGCGTACCGCCGGGACCCCGGCCCCGGGCCGCTTCGGCGCCCGGACGCGCATCCTGCTGGGGGCCGCGCTGGCTCCGCTCGGTGCGGCCGGATACATCCTGTGGGTGGGACAGCGCACCGGAAGCCTCTTCGGCTATCTCGATGTGCAGGGCGCCTGGGGGAACGGCTTCGACGGCGGTCTCGCCTTCGCCCGCTTCATCGGCGGACTGATCACCGGCCCCACGCCCCTCGCGGGTGTCGCGCTCCTCCTGGGCGTTCTGCTGCTGCTCCGGCTCTGCTGGGCGTGCGTACGGCAGGGCCAGCCGCCGCCCTGGCTCGTGTACGGCGGCATCGTCGTCCTCCTCGCCCTCTGCTCCTCCGGCTACTTCGGCTCCAAACCCCGTCTCCTGATGCCGGCCTTCCCGCTTCTCGTCCCCCTCGCCGCCGCCCTCGCGCGGGTGAGAGCGGCGGCGGCCTGGTCGGTGGTCGCCGCCGCGGCGGTGGTCGCGGCCGTCTACGGCGCGTTCTGGCTCCACGGCTCCGGCCCGCCGTAATCCATCGCCGGTGGCTCCCCGGCCGGTCGCGCCCGGGAGCACCCGAACTGATGGGATGGAGCGTTCCAGTCAGTGCAACGACGTCGGGGCGCGCGGGCCCCGACGTCCGTCGCCGTGGACCCGGGTCCTGGTTCCGCCCGAGTCCACGGCTCCGACCGTCCTTCCGCCCCGGCCCGGGGGCGGAAGGACTACCGCGACCCGGCTCCGGACGGAGCCCCGGGTGTCGCCGGGCCCGTGCAGTCCAGCGTGCCGGCGCGCAGGGCATGACCGAGGTTGTTCTTGTCGTCGGCCCAGATGACGGGCTTCCGGCCGGCGGTACAGGCCGCCTGGGGAGCGATGGCGAAGCCCTCGTGGTTGTAGTCGGGCAGGCCGGCGGGCCGGTCGTAGTTGTTGGTGACCGCGAACTGCCCCTGGGCGTTGATGGCGAGCGTGGCCATGCCGCCCTGGCAGTGGTTGTCACAGGCTGTCCAGAGACGGCCGGTGGCGGGCTCCCACTCCATGGCCATCACCGACAGGAGACCGCTGCCGAAGGAGGCGACGCGGGTGAAACCGCCGCCGCCGAGGTCGAGCGCGTAGGCGTAGACCGTGCCGGTGGTCTCCAGTCCGGCGAAGAACAGACCGCTGCCGTGACCGGGGTAGGAGGCGGGGTCGTAGAGGGCACCCGTGCGCTCGTCACGGAAGCCCTGCGAGGTCAGGAACGTGTCCGGGATCCAAACGATGCCCTCAAGACCCTTGTTGGCGGGCACGGAGGGCAGATCGGAGGAGACGTTCCACTCTCCGGTCGCCGTCAGCGGGGAGGCGGTGGAGGAGGCGTCGAAACGGAGGATCTTCGGAGTACCGGTGCCGACTTGGCCGTTGTCGCCCTCGGTGGACACGAACAGCCCGTCAGGTGTGACGACGACGCCTTCCGCGTCGGGTTCCGCGCTGCCGCTCGCGTACCGCAGAGGCTTGCCCGAGGACCAGCCGCCGGACTTGTCGGGGCTCCAGAGCGGGCCGTCGGGCACCAGCCGGTAGAGCGTGGCGGGGCTGTTGTTGACCGCCCACAGCACATCGGGGGTCTCGAACGACAGACCGCTGAGGTTCCCGCCGAACAGATTGGCCCTGTCGGCTTCGGTGACCGACTCCCCGCCGGGCCAGACCTCGTTGGGGAGCATCTTCACTTCATGGGTCCGCTCCGTCGAGCGGTCGTGCGCGGGGGCCGGGGCTCCGGACGAGAGGCCGACGGCGAGGACGGATAACGCGACAGCGGCGATCTGGGCTGCTCTGTGCCAATGTGTAGGCAAGGTGGCCGATCCTTCGTCTCATGGGGACGGGTGGGGACGCGCGCGCTCCGGCAGAGCGTGCGGCATGTTCGCGACAACAAGCTGAACTTACGGCGAACAACAGGAGTACGCCACACCACCAACAATGGACACACCCGCCTCAAATCCGGCCACACCACAACCCCTGAATCCCCATGTGGGGCACGCGCATTCAGCCCGCCCGGCGTTTCGCCCACTCCAGCCCGCCCAGCGTTTGAGGACGGGCCGAACCATCCAGCCCGTCCGGCGTTTGAGGGCGGGCCGAACCATCCAGCCCGTCCGGCGTTTGAGGACGGACGGTGCCCGGCGGGCAGGGGCGCCTATTCCAGCCTGTCCGGCGTTTGAGGACGGACTTTGAGGTGGAGCCGCGTCGGCTCGGCATGCCCGGCGCGTGGGGGTGCCCATTCCAGCCCGTCCGGCGTTTGAGGACGGACCTGGGCCCGGGGCCGACCCGTGCGCAGGGACGAGTGGCCCAGCCCCTTCAGCCCGCCGCCCCGGCACCACCGGACTCCGGCAGCAACTCCCCCCGAAGCAACAGCCCCCGCACCTCCGCACGGCTCAGCGGTACGAAATCCAGGCTCTCCTGGCTCATCTGACGGCTCGACGGGTCGACCTTCTTCGCCGCCACCTTCCCCTGGGGACGGACGATCTTGAAGATCCTGTTGTCCGAGGCGTACGCGCCGTCCGAGAGCATCAGCACCCCGCCGTCCGGGAACGTCAGCCGCCCGATGTTCTCGAAGCTCCAGGGCGTGCCCCAGGGTTCCTCCGCCCTCGCGCCCAGCCAGGTCGACAGCACCCGCCCGCCGGACAGCTCCTGCCGTACGCAGTCCACACTCTTTGCCTGCCGGAGGGGCGCGCACAGATCCTTGGGCACGCCCTTGCCGCCGGTGGCGCGGGCGACGGAGTCCCGGTCCCGGTACGAGATGCTCAGCGCGCTGTACACCTTCGTCCCGTTCAGCTTCCTGCCGATCAGGAAGTCCCCGTCCAGCGGCCCCAGCTCACGGTAGGGCGCGGGGGCCGGCTCCAGGGGACCGGACATCCGGAGCACCCGCATCGGTCCCGACCGCACCTTCTCGACGCTCACCAGGCCCGGTATGTGCTCCTTCAGCAGCCGGAGCAGCTTTTCGGCCTGACGCTTTCCCTTGATGTCCTCGGTGCCGGTCCCCTCGGTGCTGGTCCCCTGGGGGCCGGTCCCCCGCGTGGCGGCGGGTGCGCTCTTTCCGTCCTTCCCGTCGTCCCCGCCGGGTTCCTCCAGCGTCGACACGGCGACCGCGCCCACCACGATCACCGCCACCACCGCCGCGCCCACCGCGACCCTGCGCCGCCACGGGTTTCCCGCCGTCGCCGCCGCGGCCGTCGCGGCCGCGAAAATCGCCTCGACGGTGACGCTGGTCTCCCCGCTGTCCTCGACGGCGCGTTCGAGAAGCTCCTTGATGTCGTTCACGTGTCCGCCTCCCCACGCCTGGCGCCTCATGGCACCGGGAGCCCCGAACCGGTGGCCCCTGCATCTTCCAGTGCGGTGGCCGCACGCGAAAGTTGCAGCCCACGCCCGCTTTTCCGCCCGTACCAGCCACCTTGCCGGGATTCCGCGGCTGCCGGGTCCGGCCGTGGCTTTCACGCGTTGTGGCCCTATGCGGCCCGATAACGCGTAATTCTGATATCCCGTACGCAATCACTCACCAAAGGGCGGGACGGTGAGCCGCGGGACCGTTATGGTTCACCGCGTGATCGATTCCACTCGTCTTTCCGATGACCAGATAGGTGATCTGGTCCGTGCGTTCGCGGTGATCGACCTCGGAGACTGGGGGCGCCCGGACATCGAGCGCGTACTCGCCGAACACGGGTGGTCCCTCGACCGGGAACGCGAGAAAGTCCTGTGTTTCTCCACGGGGCTGCCGACGGGGTCCGGGTACGCCGATACGGACACGGGGTACAGTCCGGCGCTCTCGGTCACGCTGGCCGACGGGGTGGGCCACGCCGAGGCCGTGGAGGTGTTCCACACCGCCAGGCGGTACGCCGAGGAGCTTCTCGGACCGGCGCCGATGCGGGGAGGTTTCGGGCCGTGGCTGCGCTGGCGCCGGGACGGTGCGACACCCCGGCTGAGATTCTCCAGGGCGTCCCGGGAACCGGTGACGGCGTCCGTCCGACTCGAACTCCTCGCGACCGATCCGTACGAGTACCGCGAGGCGAGTGCCGTCGACCACCTGGGCGAGCCGCCCTACTCATGGTGCCGGATCGTCCACACGGACGAGATGGAGGGAGTGCTCATCCCCGGGGACACCATCGCCCAGAGCTGGGAGGACGTTGAGCGGGGGATGGCCGGAACCCTCGAGGACCTCGCGGAGGACCTGCCGGTCCTGGGTGAACAGCCGCTGACCCTGCTGATCGAGGACTGGTCCGACGATTCGCGCGAGCCGACGGACAAGCCGACCTGCTACGTCAGATTCACCGACGGCGTGCTGACGGTCGAATGCCCCGCCTCCCCGACGCCGGAACTGGTTCCGGTGCTCACGGAGTTGGGGTGGACCGAGCCGAGTGCCGACTGGGCGGCCGTGGCTGCGGGGGAGTGGGACTGGACCAGCGACCCGGAAGGGAACCCGAGTTTCAGCCGGGAGTGGCCGACGACCTCCCCGGCGGCCCCCGCCGATGCCGCGCGGCTGGTGACCGGGGCGCTGCGGGCGACGGGAGCGACGCTGCCGGGGCTGTCCTACTGGGTCGGACGAAACGGCGAGAGCCTGGGTGTCAATCTGCCCGCGCTCGGTATCTGACGCCCGCCGTCGGCGCGGTGCCGCGTTCCGGCTGGACCACCGGACGCACACCGCTGTCCTCGCCGCGCCGGACGGACTCCGCCCGCTCGGGCCGTACCACCGGACACCCGCCCGACGGACTCCGGGGGCGGCCCGCGTGGACCGCCCCCGGGAACGGGTCACTTGCCGGTGACCGTCACCTTCTCGTCGTTCTGGATCTGGTTCACCAGCTGTTGCACCTTCGTCTTGTCCCAGACGAGGTTTCCGCCCCGGCTGCCCGAGATCGGCATGTTCATCGAGGTGCCGTCGCCGCCCGTGATGCCCTTCATCGCGAAGAACATCTGGCCGAGGTCCCACAGGGACATGTCCTTGTCGACGATCAGCGTGTCCAGGCCCGCGCCCATCACCGGGTAGAGCTTGAACGGGTTGAGGACCGTGCTCGGGGTCGCCGTCTGGCTGGCGAGGGCCGCCAGGAACTTCTGCTGGTTCTTCGTCCGCGCGAGATCGGACTCGGCGAACGCGTACCGGGTGCGTACGAACGCCAGCGCCTGCTCACCGTCGAGCGTCTGCTTGCCGGCCTGGAAGTCCGCGCCCGACTTCCTGTCCTTGAAGGCCTTCGGGATGTCCATCTCGACCCCGCCGATCGCGTCCACGATGCTCGCGAAGCCGGCGAAGCCGATCTCGGCGTAGTGGTCGATGCGCAGGCCGGTGTTGTGCTCGACGGTACGGACGAGCAGTTCGGGCCCGTCCTCGGCGTACGCGGCGTTGAGCTTGACGCGGCGGCCCTGGTTCGGGAAGAGCTTGCCGGACTCGGAACCCTTGAAGGAGGGGATCTCGACGTCCGAGTCACGCGGGAGCGAGATCATCGTGGCGCCGCTGGAGCAGTCGGCGAGGATCATCATCGAGTCGGTGCGCTTGCCCTCGGCGGAGCCGGTGCGCAGCCGCTTCCTGTCGGCGGAGGACATGCCCTCGCGGCTGTCGGAGCCGACGATCAGATACGTGGTGCAGTCGCCCTCCTTCGGCCGCTCGATGACCTTGGAGAGATCGACCTCGCGCCGGACCTTGGAGTCGGCCCAGAAGTAGGTGCCTATGGTGACCGCGGCGAAGGTCACCACCAGAACCAGCGAGCCGATCTTGATGCGGCGGCGCCAGTTCGGGGGCTGCCGGTAGGGGTCGGGGCCGGGCGGGGCCGCCGGAGGGCCGGCCGGCGGTTGCCCGGGGCCGTAGCCGGGGGCGTGGCCCTGGCCCTGGCCGCCCTGACCACGGGGGGCGGGGGTTCCGTATACCTGGCCCGTGTTGTAGCCGCTGTCGTAGGGGGCGGCGGAATCACCGTCGTACCCCTGTGACTGCTGCTGCGGGACCGGTCGTCGCTGCACATGGCGCATTACGCGAGCGCCTTCGGGCTGTGAGCCCTGGCTGCCGCGTCCGTATCCATCGGGCCAATCGTTCATGGCGACAAGTGTGCCGGGTCACACTTCGGCGCCGACAGGGAGTCCCGGGATTCGGGTCAGGGCTGTTGCCAAGCTGATGCAATGCACCTGCCAGGTCGCCGCCCGGGGACGTATGTGCGACACGCTCTAGGGTGGAGAGCATGACAGCTCAGGCCCAGAGCCCGGAGCCGGCGGCTCCGGGAAAGCCCACATCCGCCTCGCGTACCACCCTCAGTCACATCATGACCGGCAGCGACACCAACCTCCTCGGGACGGTCCACGGTGGCGTGATCATGAAACTGGTGGACGACGCGGCGGGCGCGGTCGCGGGCCGGCACTCCGGCGGGCCCGCCGTCACCGCCTCCATGGACGAGATGGTCTTCCTGGAGCCGGTGCGGGTCGGTGACCTGGTCCATGTGAAGGCCCAGGTGAACTGGACCGGGCGGTCGTCGATGGAGGTCGGCGTACGGGTGATGGCCGAGCGCTGGAACGAGTCGACGCCCGCGCAGCAGGTCGGATCCGCGTATCTGGTCTTCGCGGCGGTGGACGAGGAAGGCAAGCCCCGGACCGTACCGCCGGTGGTGCCGGAGACCGAGCGGGACCGGCGGCGCCACCAGGAGGCCCAGATACGCCGCACCCACCGGCTCGCCCGCCGCCGGGCGATCAAGGAGCTGCGCGAGAAGCGGGCGGCGGAGGGCATGGACGACTGACGACGCCCCGGTCCGCGCCGGTCCGCCGTGGTGCGCGCCGGGGACGCCGGCAGCCCGCGCGCCCCGAGGGCCGTCGGGTCACGGAACCGCAGGCGGCCCGCGCCCCGAGCCGGCCGGGTCACTGGGGGCGCCGGCAGATCCGCGCCCGGGAGCCCGTGACGTCACGGGACCGCCGGCAGCTCCCCACGCCGGGCCTGTCATGTCACGGGCACACCACCTGGTCGCCCGTCACCGCCCCGAACTCGCCCTGGTACGCGTTCTCCGCCCGCACCGGGACCACGCCCGTGAAGTCCGTGCCCGCCGTCACCCGCAGGGTCCGGCCCTGGCCCTTGACCGGGCGCATCTCGCAGCCGTTCAGCGCGGTGGACAGGGACTTCGCCGAGCGGTCCCAGCGGGGGTCGTACGAGACGAAGGTGCGCTCGACCGGGGGGCCGTCGCTGTTGAGCGGGGCGCGGGTCGTGTTGAAACCGGTCGAGCGCAGGGCGCTGTCGGCCTTGCGGCCGAGACCGCCCTCGCGGGTGCCGTTGTAGACCTGCACCCGGATCTGCTGCGGGGAGACGTCCACCAGCCTGGCCTTCGGCCCGGACTTCTTCGTGCGTACGGTCGCCAGGGGCTTGTCCTCGCGGATCATCCGGAACAGGCGGTCCGCCTTCGCCCCGTCCCACTTCACCGCGGAGCCGACGCCCTTGACCTGGCCCATCGAGGCGATCGGCACGGACGTGAACTCCGACGAGGACGCCGAGAACCCGCGCATCGCCCGGGCGAGGGCGAGCATCTCGTCCGTACCGAAGCCCCGGTCGGCGCGTACGGAGCCGATCATGGTGGAGGCGACCTTGCGGAACTTCACCGGGTTCAGCAGGACCCCGCTGCCGCTCGCCTGCTTGATCATGGACGCCAGGAAGCGCTGCTGGCGCTGCATACGGCCCAGGTCGGACGCTCCGTCGACATGGCGGGAGCGGACGTACTGGAGGGCCTGGCCGCCGTTGAGCTGATGGGTGCCGGCGGGGAGATCGAGCCCGGTGTACTTGTCCTTCACCGGGCCGGTGGTGCAGATCTCCACCCCGCCGAGCGCGTCCACGGTCTTCATGAAGCTGGTGAAGTCGATCTCCAGATAGTGGTCGATCTTCACCTTGGTCATCTGCTCGACGGTCCGTACGGTCAGGGCGGGCCCGCCCTCCGCGTACGCCGCGTTCAGCTTGACCGGGTGCGGCTTGTGGGCCTTGCCGCTGTTCTGGTCGGTGTGCGCGGGGATCCGCGCGTAGCTGTCGCGGGGCAGGCTGACCACGCTCGCGCGGTCCCGGTCGGCGGAGATGTGCACCAGCATGATGGTGTCGGTGCAGCGGCAGGGCGCGCCGCCGAGGCGGTACTTCTCCTTCTCGCTCTTGGTGATCCGGTCGCGGCCGTCGGTGCCGACGAGCAGCAGGTTCATGCCACGGCCGTCCTCGGGACGGTTCTTTATGTCCCGGAAGGGGTCGACCCGGCTGACGCTCGTGTCCACACTCGTCACCAGCGCGTGTCCGATGGCTCCGGCGCCCAGCACGACGACCGAGAGCGTGGTCGCCGCCCGCAGGGCCCAGCGCGCCCGGCGGACGGGCCGCCGGGGCGTGGCCCGTGGCGTCCGGGGCCCCGGGCGGGGCCGGGGACGGGGAGAGCGAGGCGGGACGGTCACGAGGGGGACACCTCCGTGGGCGACTCGGACGAGTGAGGGCGAATGGGGCTACAAGGGCGAATCCAGCACACCGTAGGCCCATACGATCGGCAGAAGGTCGCACCGACCGGCCGCCGCGCGTCCGTGTCCCCCATTCGCGGTAACGTGGCGGGCGATGAACGCCACGCCCCCTGTCTCCGTGATCATGCCGGTCCTCAACGAGGAGCGGCATCTGCGCAACTCGGTCCGTCACATCCTCGACCAGGAGTACGACGGCGAGATGGAGGTGGTGATCGCGCTCGGCCCGTCCACGGACCGTACCGACGAGATCGCCGCCGAACTGGTGCGGGAGGATCCCCGGGTCCACACCGTGCCCAATCCCACCGGGCGGACCCCGGCCGCGCTGAACGCTGCCATCAAGGCGTCCCGCCACCCGATCGTGGTGCGCGTCGACGGGCACGGGATGCTCTCGGCGAACTACATCGCCACCGCCGTGCGGCTCCTGGAGGAGACCGGGGCGCAGAACGTGGGCGGCATCATGCACGCCGAGGGCGAGAACGACTGGGAGCACGCGGTCGCCGCCGCGATGACGTCCCGGGTCGGCGTCGGCAACGCGGCCTTCCACACGGGCGGTGCGGCCGGTTCTGCGGAGACCGTGTATCTGGGGGTCTTCCGGCGTGAGGCGCTGGAGCAGCAGGGCGGCTACAACGAGGAGTTCATCCGCGCCCAGGACTGGGAACTGAACTTCCGGATCCGTGAGGCGGGCGGGCTGATCTGGTTCTCGCCGGAGCTGAAGGTGCAGTACCGGCCGCGGCCGTCGGTGCGCGCGCTCGCCAAGCAGTACAAGGACTACGGCCGCTGGCGGCATGTCGTCGCCCGCTATCACCAGGGTTCCATCAATCTGCGCTATCTCGCGCCGCCGGTCGCCCTGTGCGCGATCGCCGCGGGGACGGTGGTGGGCGTGGTGCTCACGCCGTGGGGGCTGGTGATCCCCGGCGGGTATCTGGCCGCGATCACCGCCGGGTCGGTACCGGCGGGCAAGGGGCTGCCGCTGAAGGCTCGGCTGCGGATCCCGGTGGCGCTGGCGACCATGCACATGTCGTGGGGCTTCGGCTTTCTGACCAGCCCGCGCTCGCTGGCGAAGAAGGTCATCGCGAGCCGCCGGCCGCCGGCGAAGAGCGCCGCGTCCGCCTGAGGGCCCCGGTCCGGCGGCCCCCGGCGAAGAGCGCCGCCTCCGCCTCAGGCCCCCCGTCCGGCGGCCCCCGTATGTGCAGCCCCTCCGGCGATTGAGGAGCGGGGTCCGGGGCGGAGCCCCGCAAGGGCCGGCACCCTCAACGGCCGTTCCACACTCCGGCTCGACGGCCGCTCGCACCCGAGCAGTGTGCCTGGGCACCCGGCCCTGACGCCCCGGCTTGGGGTGGATGCACCGCTCCCTCACCCGCGGCCGGTACGCGGGAGTACGCGTACGGCAGAACGGCACGGGAGAAGGGCCCGGGTGACATCCCCGGACCCTTCTCCCGTACGCGTTTCTCCCGTACGCGGTGGCGCTACCACGCGCGCCCTACCAGGTGAAGCCCTCCTGGACGGGCATGCACGCGTCCTCGTCGTCACCGGCCAGCGGGTTCGCCGAGCTCGGCGCCTTGGTGCTCTTGGGCTTCGGCTTCGGGAAGGTGTCGCCCTGGCGCCAGTCGGCGCCCACGATCAGCGTGATGGAGTCGGTTCTGTCCGACTCCTTCACGGCCGACACCGGGATTCCGAGGGCCTTGGCGACCGCCTGCGCGTCCCCCTCAAGCTCGGAGCCGTTGTAGCGGACGACCGTCTTCTTCTGCGGGTTACGGGAGGAGTCGGCCACCGCCTGGGTGAAGCCCTTGCCGCCGAGGAGACCGGCGACCGTGGAGGCCCGGCCCCTCTCGGCGCCCATGCCGTCGCCGTCGGTGCCGTTCTGCACCCGTACCGCGATCTCGCCCGGCGCCGCGGCCGGGTCCTGGGAGACGGCGGGGGGTGAAGGTTTCTTCTTGGGCGTCTTGGACCCCCTGCCGTCCAGCGGTATGTCCTCGCGGACCATCTCGAAGAGCGCCTCGGCATCGCCCGGCAGCGGCTCGACCTTGGCGCGGAAGCCCGGCCGCTCCGAGTAGCGGGTGGGAATCGTCGTCGCCGTGATCCGGCCGGTCGGCACGCTCTTCAGTGAATTGCCGATGTCCAGAAGCTTTTTGACGGAGTCGATGCCCTTGTCCACGGTGAGCGCCTCGATGGCCGCCTCGGCGAGCTTGCGCAGCTTGTTGGGGTCGGTGAGCTTGGCGTTCTTCCGCAGTTCCCGGACCATCGAGTTCATGTACATCTGCTGGGCGCGTGCCCGGAAGAGATCGCTGCCGTCGCCGAAGCCGTAGCGGGTACGCAGCCACTGGAGCGCCTGCTCGCCCTTGACCGGGGTCGTCCCCTTCCGCAGCGTCAGCCCGGAGCCCTCACCGGTCCTGGTACGGGAGCGGATGTTCTGCTCGACGCAGACGGGGACACCGCCGATGGCGTCCGCCATGGACACCACACCCGCGAAGTCGATCATCATGAAGTGGTCGATGGTGATACCGGTCAGATGGTTCCAGGTGGCGACCGTGCACCCCGGACCGCCGCGTCCCAGTGAGGTGTTCGTCTGCGCGAACCGCAGCTCCGGGTACTTCTCGCCGTCCTTGTCCTCGCACTCCGGGATCGTCAGCATGGTGTCGCGCGGCATGCTGATCAGCGAGATGTTGGAGCGGTCCGCCGACAGATGCAGCAGCATCTGCACATCGGCGAGCGGCTTGGAGCCGAAGGTCTCCTTCGCTCCGCCGAGCTTCTGGTTCGCCTTGCTGTCCCGGGCGTCCGAGCCGATGAGCAGGATGTTCAGCGGTGTCTGGCCGTCGGCGTTGGGCTTGTGGTCCGGCATCTTCTTGCCGAGGGTCAGATCGTCCTTCTTGAGCTTGCCGTTGAGGTGCTCGTAGTAGAGGTATCCCGCCGCCGCGGTGCCGAGTATCAGCAGCGACAGCACGGCCGCGCCCCACTTCAGTATGCGGAGCTTGCTGTTCTTCCGTGCTCCCCGGCCGCCCCGTCGGGAGCCGGAACCGCGCTGACGCGACGACCGCGGCCCGGAGCCGCCGCCCTTGGCACCCCTTCCGGATGATCTCCTCGTACGACGCCGGGACGTGTTCTCGTCGCCGTCGCCTCCCGACTCGTACAGGCTGTCGTCCCACCCGAGGTCACGGGGGTTCCGGACGCCGCCCTCGGTCCCCTTTCCCCGTACGCTGTTCTTTGCCACCCCTGAGCCCCCTGCTGTCATGCGCCCGGCGCGGCCCGGTTTTCTTCCCGGGTCACTTGGCACACACCTGCTTGTCCGCTCCGACCTTCTGCACACCCTCCGGCGCCTTCGCCGGTCCGGTGATGGGGATGCCCGCGCCCTCGAAGTCGTCGCCGAGCGTGAGCTTCATGGGCTCGCGGCCCACGGCGTTCTCCGTACCCTGCTTCATCGCCGAGGCAGGCAGTCCCATGAGGTCCGCGAGGGTGCGGGCCTGGTCCGCCTGGTTCGGGCCGTACTCCAGGATCGTCTTGGCGACCTTCTGCGGAGCGTTGGCCTCATTGCTCGACTTCAGCACGCCCTGCTTCTCCTCCTGGAGCCACTGGAGCGTCTTGGAGGCCGCCCCGGAGGTCTCGCTGCCGTTGTAGACCGCCACCCGGACGTCCGATGCCTTCGCCCTGGGCCCCTGAAGCGGTCCCGGCTTCTTCGCCGCGGCCTTTTCCTCCTTCTCCTTCTTCTGCACTTCGGTGAGCGAGGTGTCGTTCTTTATCATCGAGAACAGCTGCCCGGCCTTCTCCTCCTGGAGCAGGACCGTCGCGCCGTCCGTGTTGTCGACCACCGGCACGGTGGTGAAGGTGATGTTCTTCGGATCCACCTCCGCCAGCTCCATACCGAGTTCCTGGAGCTTCTTGATGCTGCCTATGCCGGTGTCGACGGTGAGCGCGCTGGTGGCCGCCTCCGCCAGGTCCCACATCTTCGTGGGGCTGGTGAGCGTGTCGCTCGACTTCATCTTGCGGATCATGGAACTGAGGAACTGCTGCTGGATCTCGATCCGGCTGAGGTCGCCGCCGAAGCCCACCGAGTGCCTGGTCCGGACGAACGCCAGGGCGTCCTCGCCCTTCAGGACGTGCTTGCCCGCCGGGAGATTCAGCTTCGAGTCCTTGTCGTTGATGGGCTTGGCGAGGCAGACCTCGACCCCGCCCACCGCCGTCGACATCGTCTTGACCGCGTTGAAGTCGGCCATCATGAAGTGATCGACGGGGATACCGGTCATCTCCGTGACCGTGCGCATGGTGCAGCCCGGGTCGCGGCCCGCCTGGCCGAGGCTCTCGTTGAACCGGGTGTTCGACGTGCCGGGGATCGTCTTGGTGCCGTCCCCGTCCTTCGTCTCACAGGAGGGGATGTCGGTGATCAGATCCCGGGGGATGGAGAGGGCGGTGGCGTTCGTCCGGTCCTTGGAGACATGGAAGAGGATCGTCGTGTCGGCGTGCCCGGGGCTGTTGCGGTCGCCGTAGGCCGTATTGCCCTCTCCGGTCCGCTTGTCGGTGCCGATGACGAGGATGTTGACGGCCTTGTCCTTTTTGAAGCCGCCCGTGCCCGCGCCCGCGACATCGACCGTGTTGAGGTTGGAGTCGAGACGCTCGTACAGGACGTACACGCCCACCGCGCCCGCCGTGACGGCCAGGGCGAGCACCCCGCCCGTCCACATCAGGACCTTCTTCTTGCGGGACTTGGGCTGCTTGCGCTTACGGCGGCCCGCGGTGGGCGGATTCGAGCCACCCGAGGCGTCTCCCGCACGGTGTGAGCGCTGCGGGGGCACCTCGCGGCCCGGAGCGGCGCTCCTGCGGCCGCCGTCGGTGCGCCGGCCCTCCGTGCGCCGGCCGTCACCGCGGCGGGCGTCGGTACGCCCGCCCTCCGCGAACCGGTCTCCCGTGGGAGCGCCGTCCTCGGGGGCGCGGGGCCCGGGCGTTCTTCTGCCGGAGGTTCTCGACGAGGTCGGAGGGGCCGTCGGCGACGACTGCGCTGGGGATTGGTCCAGTCGCAATTCGTAATTGCCGGTCTGCGGGTTGAGCACCCACTGGTCGGCGGGGTCGATCTCGTCCGCCCGCCCACGGCTCTGCGCATCCACGGTTTTCTGAATCCTCCGTCGGTGCCACGCGAAGCGCCTCCCCCGGTGGGCGCTTGGTCTCTCGATCCAGCAGTGCACGACGCAAGCCGGTGTACCGGATCGCGCCACACTATCCGCCCAGTTCAACGCGGGGCGACGCCCGTGACAAGTTCCGCGCACCTTACAAGGGGGCATTCCGCCCAATCCGTATGGTGCGGTCCTGTGCTTTGGGCATCGCTTTACTCACACAGGCCCACCGCCGCATTCGTTCCCGAGAAAGCGGGAGCGGGAGACGGGGAAGCCGGCCCGGTGTCATCCGGCCTCCGGTGGGAATCCGTCCCCTTTTCCGCGCTCTTGTTCCTGTCGGAACGGTCCCGGCCCCCCGGCGGTACGACGGTGATGGGGGTGTCCTCACGCAGCTGCCGGAAGAGCTGCGACGCCTTCGGCTCCACGAGTTCGTCGCGGTTCGGATTGCCGGAGTACGGCTGCCGGGGCACGGTGAGGAACTGCACACGCTCGGTGGGGATGCTCCGGACGGCACGGGTCAGATCGTAGAGATCCTTGAGTGAGTCGAGCCCCGGATCCGTGGTCAGCGACTTGGTCGCCGCGTCCAGCACCCCGTAGAGCTTTCTCGGATTGAGCAGGACGCCATTGCTCTGCACCTTCTTCACCAGGGAGCCCAGGAACTGCTGCTGACGGCTCATACGCTCGGTGTCGCTGCCGTCGCCGAGGGACTTGCGGGCCCGCACATAGCCGAGCGCCTGCTCGCCGTTGAGGGTCTGTCTGCCCTTGCGGAGCTTCAGCCTGGCGGCGGGGTCGTCGATCGGCTCCTTGAGACAGATCTCGACACCGTCCACCGCGTCGACCATCTCCTTGAAGCCGCGGAAGTCCACCACCATGTGGTGATCGATCCGCACGCCCGTCATCCTCTCGACCGTACGGATCGTGCAGGCCGCGCCGCCCCGCTCGAACGCCGAGTTGAACTGCGCAAGCCGGCTGCGGCTGCGGGTGCCGTCGGGGCGGCGGCAGCTGGGGATCGTGACCATCAGATCGCGGGGCAGGGACACGGCCGTCGAACTGCGCCGGTCGGCGGCGATATGCAGCAGGATCACGGTGTCCGCGCGCTGGCTGCCGCCGTCGTCACGGCCGTACTTGCGGTTGCCCTTGCCCGACCGGCTGTCGGAACCGAGCAGCAGGATGTTCTGCGCGTTCAGCACGATCGGGAGGGGCCGCTCCTTCTCGTACGCCTCCAGTTCGGCGGCCGTTCCGACGTCGGTGGTGATGTTGCCGTCGAACTTCCGGTAGATCCACCAGGCCGTACCGGAGGCGGCGAGCAGTACGAGGGAGGTGCCGAGCGCGGCCCAACGCACCCATGGGCGCCGCCTTTTGGCCCCGGGGGGCGGGGTGCCGTCCTTGGGCTCCACCGGGAAGGGGGTGGTGTGATGTGTATCACTGTCGTCGGGTGGGTGGTGGCCGGAGTGAGCGTCGAGCGGGCCGCCGGGGGTGCCGGGTCGATCGTCGCCGGGGACGCCGGGGGCGCCGGGGTCGCTGTGGTGCGTGCTGCCGGGAGCGGGGGCGGGGGCGGCCGGGGTGCCGGAGGCGTCGGTGTCGGCGGGAGTGCCGGAGGTGTCGGCGGGGGCGTCGGAGTCGGCGGGGCGGTCCGGGCCGTCGGGGGTGGCCGCGCCGGGCGCGGGTCCGGCGGCCGCGGTGGTGCCGGGTCCGTGAAGATCGGGGTCGTCATCGGCCCCGGTCCCGGCGCCGCTTTCGGGCTCGGGGCCGGGGCCCCAGCCGCCCGAGCCGTCGGAGCCGCCGGAGTCGCCCGGCGCGGGAGTGCCGGGCTCGGACGCGGAGCCGGTGCCGTCACCGCCGCCGCCACCGGCGGCATCCGTGCCGGGCGCGCGCTCGTCCTCGGCCCCGCCCTCGGGCCCGGTCGGCGTGCCGGCACTGTCCGTCACTTCTGCGTCCATCCTTCACGGCGTCGGCGGCGCGCTGGACCGCCGATCTCACAACTAGACGGCTGAGCCTCGCGCTTGGTTGTGCGTTGAAACACGCGTATCGCCGATCATCCACCGGAGCGGGAGAACCAGCCCGGGGACTCGGCTCTGCTATAGGCCATGTGGGTGGATTTTGGACTTTTGTCACACCATGAACACTTGTTACTGGATGGTGGTGGTGACGCGCTCGCTCTCGATCCGCTTCCTGAGGTCCTCGGGCGGCAGCCGGTCGAGGTTGCGGCACAGCACCACCGACGCCCCGGCCGCGAGCGGCGCGTACAGCCCCGCCGACAGCCCCTCCCAGGAGTCGTACGCCCGGCCCGTCAGCAGCCGGGACCCCGCCGTCAGCCCCAGTTCCGCCGCGTCGGCGCGGGACCGTTCGACCAGCTCCGCCCCGCTCAGCTCCGTACCGCCGACGGACAGTGCGGGGGCGGCCGGATCGACGGGGGCGTACGGGGTGAAACGGTCGCCCTGGCCCGGTACCTCGACGGCGTAGTCGGCGAAGCCCCGCGGGGGTTCCGGAAAGCGCCCGCCGAGGGGGCGCAGTGCCAGCGCCACCCGCTCGCCGGAGCAGGCGCGCGCCTGCTCCAGTGTGTCGGGGCCGCTGACGACGAGGTCCGCGTCGGCCGGGTCGCCGCCGATGTCCACGGTCACTCCCACCGACGCGCAGGCGATCAGCCAGACCGCGCTCTGCCAGTGCGCGGGCAGCAGCAGCGCGAGCCGGTCGCCGGGACCGGCGGCGAGATCGCCCTGGAGCAAGTTGGCTGTCTTGGCCACCCAATTGGCGAAGGTGGCGACGGACAATTCCACCCGTTCACCGGTGGCGTCGTCGTAGAAGGTGGTCAAAGGGCGCCCGGGATCCGCGGCGAGCGCGGATCGCAGCAGGTCGGCGGGGGTACGGTCGCTGGCGTTCACCCGGCAAAGGGTACGCGCGGCGGTGCTGCCGGGCTGTCGGACCGGGGGCTCCGTCCACCGGTCGGACCGATGGGCCGTCAGTTTCCCGGCGGATTCCAGCGAGCGGAGTCGGTGACTTTCGATTCAGGATCGATCCATGCGTGGAATCCTGGCTTCTTCGACCGGTGTCGCGGCCTCCGCCGCGCTTGTCCTCTCGCTCACCTCGGGCGCGGCGGCCGCGCCCGAGGCCGCGCCGCCACGAGACAACCCGCCCCGGGCCGTCCCGGTCCCGGACGTCCCCGGCTCCACCCAGTCGCTGCCCCTGCCCTCGCTGTCGTCGTCGCCGTCCACCCGCTCTCTCGGCCCGGCGGTCCAGGAGCGCGGTCTGCTGGAGCGCAGGGTCAAGCCGTTCTCGCTGGTGGGCGTCGTATGGAGCGACGCGACGGCCGAACTCCACGGCACGGTCCAGATCCGTACGCGCGCGACCGGTTCCGGAGTCTGGTCCGAGTGGCAGGACGTCGAGACCCACACCGCCGAGCACGGCGCCGACCCGGACACCCGTGAGGGTTCGTCGGGCAGGCTCCGGGGTGCCACGGCCCCGCTGTGGGTGGGCGCGTCGGACGGCGTGGAGGTACGGGTCAGATCCGAGGAGGGCGAACCGGCGCCGCTGCCAGGGGGGATGCGGCTCGAACTGGTCGACCCGGGCGAGGCACCGGCCGCCGAGCCGGCGGCGCCCCCCGGAGCCGGACCCGCCGAGCCGGCCGTGCCCCCGGGAGCCGAGCCCGCCGAGCCGGCCGCCGGGGGATCCGTGACTCCGGCCGCGGGTTCTGTGGCCCAGGGCCCGCCTCCGGTGCCGACCACCCGCACGATGGTCCCGGCGTCCCTCACCGCGGAGGCGCCCGGCGCGGTATCGGCGCCGCGCACGGAAGCGCCCGCCGGAGCCGGTACGGACGCGGCTGCGGCGGCCGCTCCCGAAGGCGTCACGGCGAAGAAGAAGTACGTGGGACCGCGCCCGGTCATCGTCACGCGTAAGAAGTGGGGCGCCAGTGAATCCCTGCGTGAGAAGGGGTTCGTGTACACCAAGACCGTGAAGGCCGCCTTTGTACATCACACTTCCACGGGAAACGCATACACCTGCAAGCAGGCGCCCTCCGTCCTCCGCAGTATCTACCGCTACCACGTCGTGAGCAGCGGCTGGCGCGACTTCGGCTACAACTTCGCCGTCGACAAGTGCGGAAACATCTACGAAGGCCGGGCGGGAGGCGTGACCAGGCCCGTTCTCGGGGCCCACACCCTGGGATTTAACTCAAACAGCATGGGCATCGCCGTGCTCGGCACATACAGTCGCAGCAATCCGCCCACGGCTGTCGTGAAGGCGGTGTCCAGGTTGACCGCCTGGAAGCTCGGGTTGTTCGACGCCAACCCGAAGAGCAAGGTGACGCTGACCTCCGGGGGGAGCAACAAGTACAAGAAGGGCAGGAAGGTCAGCTTCAACGTCATCGCCGGGCACCGTGACGGATTCCGGACCGACTGCCCCGGCACCCGCCTCTACAACAAGCTCGGCACCATCCGGAGCGCCTCCGCCAAACACCAGGGCCGCGGCTGACGGTGAGGTGCCGGCCCAGCCGCGCACACCGGCCGGTCTCGAACGAGTGCCCCATTCCGGCCCGAAACAGGAAAGCAGAGACGACAAGGTGACTGAAGCCATCCTCCTCGTCGGAGGCAAGGGCACCCGCCTGCGCCCGCTCACCGTCAACACGCCGAAGCCGATGGTTCCGGCGGCGGGCGTTCCCTTCCTCACCCATCAGCTCGCGCGGGCCCGGGCGGCGGGTGTGGAACGGATAGTCCTGGCCACCTCGTATCTGGCCGAGGTGTTCGAGCCGTACTTCGGCGACGGGTCCTCCCTCGGACTCCACCTGGAGTACGTCACCGAGAAGGAACCCCTCGGCACGGGAGGCGCGATCCGCAATGTGGCGGACCGGCTGGAGTCGGGCCCGGACGATCCGGTCCTCGTCTTCAACGGGGACATCCTGACCGGGCTCGACATCGGCGCGCTGGTCGCGACGCACGCGTCGTGCGGGGCGGATGTCTCACTGCATCTGACGCGGGTGGAGGACCCCAGGGCGTTCGGCCTGGTGCCGACGGACCGCGACGGGCGTGTGACGGCGTTCCTGGAGAAGCCGCAGACGCCCGAGGAGATCGTCACCGACCAGATCAACGCGGGGGCGTATGTCTTCCGGCGCTCGGTCATCGACACGATTCCGGCCGGGCGGCCGGTCTCCGTGGAGCGGGAGACCTTTCCGGACCTGCTCTCCGCCGGAGCGCACCTCCAGGGCATGGTCGACTCCACGTACTGGCTCGACCTGGGCACACCCCAGGCGTTCGTCCGGGGCTCGGCGGACCTGGTCCTCGGGCGGGCACCGTCGCCGGCGGTGCCCGGTCAGTGCGGTGACCGGCTGATCCTCGACTCGGCGGTCGTCGCGGCGGACGCGAAGGTCACCGGCGGCACGGTCGTCTGCGAGGGCGCGACGATCGCTCCCGGCGCCACCGTCGACGGCAGTGTCGTCCTCGCGGGGGCGGTCGTCGAGGAGGGCGCGGTGATCACCTCCTCCCTCATCGGGGCGGGCGCACGGGTGGGGCGCCGCGCGTCGCTCTCCGGCACCGTCGTCGGCGACGGAGCGACGGTCGGCGCGGACAACGAGCTCCGCGACGGCGCCCGCGTCTGGTGCGACGCGGTCCTGGCCCCGGCCACGATCCGCTTCTCCTCCGACCAGTAGCCCCTGAGCCTTGCCTTTCCGCCCGCCCGGCGTCCGAAAACGCCGGGCGGGGTGTTGGTGGGCTGGGGTTTCGGTGGTGGTTGCCCGGAGGGCTTGGGGCCGGGCGGCCGTGGGTCTTCCGGGGCCGGGGCGTTTTTCTGAGCCCGTCCGGCGTTTGAGGACGTTGGTCGCGGTGGGGCGCGGTGATGGTTCGGGGCGGGGTCACGTGGCGGCCTCGGTCCGGGGGTGGTGACGTTTTCCGGGCTCGTGCAGTTGGCCGTTTCGGCCGGTCCGGGCTCGGGAGGTGTTTTTGAGCCCGTCCGGCGTTTGAGGACGTTGGTCGCGGTGGGGCGCGGTCACGGTCCCGGGCAGGGTCACCTCGCGGTCACGGTCCCGGGCAGGGTCACTCCGCGGTCACGGTCCCGGGCAGGGTCACCTCGCGGTCACGGTCCCGGGCAGGGTCACTCCGCGGTCACGGTCCCGGGCAGGGTCACCCCGTGGCCACGGTCCCGGACACGGCCACGCGGCCCCCGCCCGGGGGACGGCCACCATTCCCAGCCCGTCCGGCGATTGAGGACAAAAAACAGCCCCCTCCGCCCCCGCCCCCACCTCACCGCCTAGGCTCGTACCCGTACCCCACCCCCGAGGACCCCCGTGTCAGGCCGCTTCTCCCCCCGCCCCCGCGCCGCAGCCCCCGTACGGCTGCCCGCGCAGGCACCCGCCGGACCTCGCGGGCAGGAGCGGACGCACACACGGCGCTGGTCCCCGCCCGCTCCGCTCGATCTCGCGCTGGTGGTCACGCCCCTGCGGCGCGGCCCCGCCGACCCGACGTTCCGGATGACCCGGGACGGGTCGGTCTGGCGGGCCACCAGAACCCCGGAAGGCCCCGGCACCCTGCGGATCCACCCCCCGGCGGCCGGTGACATCGTGGCCGAGGCGTGGGGCCCGGGCGCGACCTGGCTGCTGGACGGGCTGCCGGGGCTGCTCGGCGAAGGCGACGACCCCTCCGCCTTCACCCCCCGGCACCGGATCGTGGCGCTCACCCGGCACCGCCGGCCGGGCCTGCGGCTCACCCGTACCGGCCTGGTCATGGAGTCCCTGATTCCGTCGATCCTGGAGCAGAAGGTCACCACGGACGAGGCGTACCGGGCCTGGCGTCTGCTCGTCAGGAAGTACGGGGAACCCGCGCCCGGCCCCGCCCAGCTCCCCGGTCCCGGTCTGTTCGTGATGCCCGAGCCCCGTACCTGGGCGCTGATCCCGTCCTGGGAGTGGCACCGCGCGGGCGTGGACAACAAGCGCGCGTCCACGATCCTGCGCGCGGTGCGGGTCGCCCGCCGGATGGAGGAGGCCGCCGCGATGGAGCCCGAACAGGCGCGGGCCCGCCTGGAGTTGATCCCGGGTATCGGCCCCTGGACCTCCGCCGAGACCGTACAGCGCAGCAACGGCGCACCGGACGCCGTCACCGTCGGAGATCTGCATCTGCCGGGCATCGTCGGCTACGCCCTCGCGGGCGACCGCGACGCCGACGACGCCGCGATGCTCGAACTGCTGGCGCCCTACGCGGGCCAGCGCCACCGTGCCGCCCGCCTGATCCTCCTCAGCGGCCGGACCCCGCCCCGCCGTACCCCCAAGATGCCGCGCGTGGACATCGGCCTGCTCTGACGGCGGTCTCGACCGCCCCCCGCCCCGCCCCACCGCCTGACGCCGACGCCCTCCGCCCGGCAGCCACCGGTAACACCGCCCCCGGCCCGGGGCCGCAAGTGTCCGTGTGCCGAACCCCGGCCCACCGGCATCGCCACCGATGTCCTCAACCACCGGACGGGCTGACACACGCGCCGCCCCCGACGCAGAAACGGCCCGCCACCGTACGTGCCCGGAGCCGTCACCGTTCCCGTGCCCCGGGCCGCAAGTGCCCGTACCCGGAACCGTGGTTCACCGGCATCGCCACCGATGCCCGCAACCGCCGGACGGGCCGAAGCAGACGCCCCCGCCCCAACCCGCCTCTCCCCGCGGGCAGCTGACCACGCACCAGGCACGGGCCCCCCGGGTCACCGCCCCCGCAGCCACCCACTACCGGCCACCGCCCCCGTCAGCGCACTTCGATGAACGCCCCCGCGTCCCGGGACGGCCGCTCCTTCGGCGGTGCGGCCGCATGCCCCACGGCGACCGCTCCCATGGGGTCCCAGTCCGCCGGCAGCCCCAGCACCTCCCGTACGACGTCACGGCAGAACATCGTCGAGGACACCCAGGCCGAGCCCAGCCGTTCGCCGGCCAGGGCGACCAGGAAGTTCTGGACGCCCGCGCCCGTCGCGACGACGAACATCTCGCGCTCCGCGCCGTCGCGCCGCTCGTCCCCGTAGTGGTGGGAGCCGTCCATCACCAGACAGGGGACGACCAGATACGGCGCCCGGCGCAGCACCTCGCCCCGCCGCACGCGCTTGGCGACGGACTCCTCCGACTTGCCGTCCCGCCGCAGGTCCGCGATCCAGGCGTCCCGCATCGCGTCCAGCAACTCCGTGCGGGACGAGGCCGATTCGAGGAGGACGAACCGCCACGGTGTGGTGTGGTGCGGCGCGGGCGCGGTGACGGCCGCGGCGACGGACCGGCGGACCGCGCCGGGATCGACCGGCTCGTCGGTGAACTCCCGGACCGTACGCCGCTGGGTGACCGCCTCCCGTACCGCCTCGGACGTCCCGAGCCGGAACATGTCGTCGGCCGCCGGGCGGATCATCGCCCGCGCTCCCTCGTCCCGCTCGCCGTCCGTCCCGCCCACGAGATGTCCGAGGCCCCGGACGACGGCCACCGGCAGGCCCTCGGCCTTGCCCTTGACCAGGTCACCGGCCGCGGCGAGTTCATCGGCGGTCGCGGTGACGGTCGCGCTCAGGGGATTGCCGTATGTGTCGGTTCCGCCCCGCAGATCGTCGAGGACCCGCACCCCGGCCGCGCCGATCGCGACATCGGTCAGCCCGTTGCGCCAGGGCCGCCCGAAGGTGTCCGTGAGGATGACGCCGACGTCGATACCGAGCGCGGCGCGCAGACCCTCGCGGATGGCGCGCGCGGACGCGTCGGGGTCGGCGGGCAGCAGCAGCACCGTCCCGGCGGGGGTGTTGGACGCGTCGACCCCGGCCGCCGCCATCACCAGCCCCTGGCGGTTCTCGACGATACGGAGGCCGCCGCGCCGGGCCACCACCCGGACGGTCTCGCCGTCTATGGCGGCCTCACGGTCCCCGGCGGCCAGCACCCTGCCCTCCGCCTTGCTCACGATCTTGGAGGTGACGAGGAGGATGTCCCCGTCCGCCAGTCCCGGTTCGGCGGCGGCGATCAGCTTGGCGAGATCGTCACCGGGCCTGATCTCCGGCAGCCCGGCCGTCGCCCGGACCTCGTACGCGCTCCGGCCGGCCCCCTCGGCACCGCCGCCGCCACCCCCGGCACCGGCCTCCGCACCGGCTTTCGCGTCGGCGCCCGCACCCGTAGCCGCACCCGTAGCCGCACCCGTAGCCGTGCCGGTGCCCGTACCCGTCACGGTCCCGGCGGCCGTACCCGTAGCCGAACCCGTCTTCGTCCCCGCACCCGTCAGGGCGGACGCGGCCGCCCCCGTACCCGAGCCCGCGACCGCGTCCTCCGCACCCCTGCTCACGCCGTGACCTCCGACGCCAGTGCCAGCGCCTGCCGGGCCATCTCGGCCGCCGCGTCGACGTCCGTCATCATCAGCGGTACGGCCCGGCAGCGGATTCCCGCCGCCTCGACGTCCGCGACCGTGTCCGCGTCCACGGTGTCGACGAGCCAGCCGTCCAGCAGCCCGGAGCCGTAGTGCGCGGCGACCGCCGCGGCCGTCGCCTCCACGCCCACCGCCTCGAGGACCTTGTCCGCCATCCCGCGCACCGGCGCGTTCCCGACGATGGGGGAGAGGCCGACCACCGGGACGCCCGCGTCGGCGATGGCTTCCCGGATGCCCGGCACCGCCAGGATCGTGCCGACGCTGACGACCGGGTTCGACGGCGGGAAGAGGATCACCTCGGCCGAGCCGATCGCCTCCAGTACCCCGGGGGCGGGCTTCGCCTGGTCCGCCCCGACGGGCACGACCGCCTCCGCGGGCACGGAGGCCCGCAGCTTCACCCAGTACTCCTGGAAGTGCACGGCCTTGCGCTCACCGTCGATCTCGACGGCGACATGGGTCTCGACCCGGTCGTCCGACATCGGCAGCAGCCGCACTCCGGGCTTCCAGCGGGCGCACAGGGCCTCGGTGACGGCACTGAGCGGATAGCCCGCGGCGAGCATCTGCGTACGGACGATATGGGTCGCGAAATCACGGTCGCCGAGGCCGAACCACTCCGGCCCCACCCCGTACGCCGCCAGTTCCTCCTTGACCCGGAAGCTCTCGTCCGTACGCCCCCAGCCCTGCTCCTCGTTGATGCCCCCGCCCAGGGTGTACATCACGGTGTCGAGGTCCGGGCAGACCTTCAGCCCGAACAGATGGATGTCGTCACCGGTGTTCCCGATCACCGTGACGTCCGCCTCGGGCGCGGCCTGCTGGAGACCGCGCAGGAAACGGGCGCCGCCGATGCCGCCGGCCAGAACCACAATGCGCATACGGACAAGCTTCTCAGGCCGGTACGACATCCTGGGCCGCCGGGGCGCACTGAGCGGTGTGCATGGGCATCTCGGTCAGGCCCGGGTAGTAGATGTGCAGGGATACGGCCGGTTCGAGTGAATCATTGATCACCTCGTGCGTGTAGCCCGGCGCGAACACCCGCTGGGTGCCCGGTCCCCGTACCCGCGCGCCGTGCGCGGTGTGCTCGGTGAGGCGGCCCTCCAGCACGGTCAGCAGCCCGGACGACTGCCCGTGGTCGTGCAGCCCGCTGCCCTGTCCGGGCACCCAGGACAGCAGCCACACCTCGTAGCCGGGTCCGGTGCGCAGACGGTGGTACCAGCGGGTGGTCGCGTCGTAGCGCACGAGCGGGGCCCACTGGCCGCGGTCGGCGGCGACGGCGCGCGCGAGTCCGGCGAATTCGGCGACGGTGGCCGGATGCTCGGGCGCGGGGCGGAGAAGGTGCTGGACGGAGAGGATGTCGCCGGCGATCTGGAGGTCGCTGTCGCTGTTCATGGATGCGGGGTTCCTCGGCGGAGAACGTGGGGGTCCGGTGCGGTACGCGCTGGATCGCGGACGTGGGGCGTGGGACGTGACTCGTCGGACACGGCTGCGGAACAGCGAGGGAGGCCGGTGGTGCTGGAGTGAGCCCGGAGGCGCGGGGAGTGCCGGTGGGGCCGGTGTGTCAGGCGCCCGGTGGTCCGGCTGGAGCGCTAGGGCATCAACAGCAGGAGCGGCGGCAACAGCGACAGCGAGCCTGTACAGCGCTGCGGAACCCACGGACGGGGGTCGCGAGAGGCGCGGAGGTCGCTGACATGCGACCCACCGTGACGGCTGGGCCGCCATGATGTCAACTCGGTGGTCGATTTGGCCCTAATGTTTCACCTCATCCGGTTACGGAGAGCGGAGAAAGGTTTGTGCAGTGCGCGGCCCGGAGACATGGCGCAGCAACCGCGCACTCTGCGCCAGTCACCGCCGATCACGCCGTAAACCTCCGGGCGATCCTGTGACCGGACTGTGATCCGGATCGCTTCAGTGGCTCGATCGCAACAAGATCGAACGCGGGGACGTCTCCCTTCGTAAGAGGGGAGGGCGCGGGGGATCGCGGGGCACCTAGCAGGCAAGTGTCAGTTTTTTGGTGATTTGAACACTTTCCGCATAGCCTTGGTTCCGCAGAGTGAATACGGGGCCCAATAGCAGATCTCGGCTTGACTGGCCCGGATCCACACACTTGTAATTTCACTCGTGTCGTTCGGCCGAATCGATCACGGCAACATCACGGGGACGCCAAGACAGACGAGGGGCGCACATGACCGAGCTGTTCGAACAACTGCTGGTCGAAGACGCGGACGACGAAATCGGCTGGCAGGAGCGCGCGTTGTGCGCCCAGACCGATCCCGAGTCCTTCTTCCCCGAAAAAGGCGGGTCCACCCGCGAGGCGAAAAAGGTCTGCCTCGCCTGT
Organism: Streptomyces sp. NPDC051018; assembly: GCF_044456085.1. Lineage (NCBI taxonomy): Bacteria > Bacillati > Actinomycetota > Actinomycetes > Kitasatosporales > Streptomycetaceae > Streptomyces > Streptomyces sp. NPDC051018. The sequence goes on along the minus strand of NZ_JBITFN010000023.1, from coordinate 20,956 downwards.
GAAGTCCGCTCGGAATGCCTTGAGTACGCCCTCGCCAACGACGAGCGATTCGGCATCTGGGGCGGACTGTCGGAGCGGGAGCGCCGACGGCTGAAGAAGGCGGCGGTCTGAATCCGGTGCGGACCGATGGGCCCGAGCAGTCGGCCGGCGTATCCCGCACGCTCCGAATACGGGGCGCCGACAGGGGCGTTACGCTTCTGACCGCGCCGCACCACGGTCCGCCACGCGCGCCTTCGGCGCCGACGGCGGGCCGTTCTGCGTTACGGCTCAGCGTGCTCTGCGTTACGGCGGCGCGGCGGGGGGTCGCGAGGGCGGGCCCGGTCGGAGTCCCGGTGGCGGTCGCGGTGGTGACCGGAAACCGCCCTGGTCGCCGTGAGCCGTGCGTACGGGCCACATCGCCCGGGGGCCGCCCGGCTGTGCCACGGGGTGAATCCAGGGGCCGGGGCCTTCCCGCGCGACGGCGATCCGGCCCGGGCCGGCCGACTCCGCCCGGCCGGTGACGGAAGCTCAGCCCGCCGCGCTCCACGTCCCCGACGTGTCCGTCCGGGTCCCCGGGCCGTTGCCCCGTCCGGACCCTGTTCTGCCGACCCCGCGCCCTGGCCTGAATACACCCGGTCGCCCGACCTGCCCGGCCCGAGGCGGCGCCTCACTCTCCTGCCCGGCCCGGTCCAGCTCCTCGCGCGCCCTGCACGGCCACCCCGTGCCCGCCCCGCCCGGTCCGGCTTCTGGTCCGGGCCCGGATTCCCGCGCGCCCGGCCCGGGCCCCGCCCGTCCCGCCTCCCGCCCGGCCCTGTGTGGCCGGTTCCGCCCCACCCGTACCGCCGCCGCTCCCTCCGCGCCGCCCGCGTCCGGTCAGCCCGCCGTTGACCGGGGCCACGGGCAACCCGGGTCACACGCAAGGCGCCTACCGTTATGGTGGGGCCCCGTCCCAGACGCTTCAGCGCCCCAGAGGGGCGACCCCCTGGCCGGAGGGCCCGTACCTCGATGTCCGCCACCACAGCCGCGTTCAGCCCCGCGCACCCGCAGGAATTCCCGCGGCATGTCGTCACCGCCGTACTCGTCTCGCACGACGGCGCACGCTGGCTTTCCGACACCCTCGCCGGACTTCTCGGCCAGGAACGCCCCGTACAGAACGTCATCGCCGCCGACACCGGCAGCGCCGACGACTCCGCGCGGCTGCTCACCGAGGCGTTCGGCGCCGACCGGGTGCTGCATCTGGCGCGCCGCACCGGATTCGGCGCGGCCGTCGACGAGGCCGCCCGTACCGCCGGGGTGCTCACCCCCGACGACCTGCCCTATCTGAAGCGGCCCAGCGGCTGGGACCCCGTCACCAGGACCTGGCAGGACGAGGCGTACGACATGCCGGAACTGCCGTACGGCGAACCGGTGCAGTGGCTGTGGCTCCTCCACGACGACAGCGCCCCCGAACCCGGCGCCCTCGGCGAGCTGCTGCGCGTCGCCGACTCCAACGAGCACGCCACGATCGTCGGCCCCAAGCTCCGCGGCTGGTACGACCGCCGCCAGCTTCTCGAAGCGGGCGTCTCCATCGCCAACAGCGGACGCCGCTGGACCGGCCTGGACCGGCGCGAGCAGGACCAGGGCCAGCACGACCAGGTCAGATCCGTTCTCTCCGTCTCGTCCGCGGGCATGCTCATCCGCCGGGACGTCTTCGAGCAGCTCGGCGGCTTCGACCGGCGCCTCCCGCTGATGCGCGACGACGTCGACCTCTGCTGGCGCGCCCACAGCGCGGGCCACCGCGTTCTCATCGCCCCCGACTCGGTCCTGCGCCACGCCGAGGCCGCCGCCCGCGAACGCCGTACGGTCGACTGCTCGGGCCGCTCGGTCGCCAACCCCCACCGCGTCGACAAGGCGGGAGCGGTCTACACCCTCCTCACCAACGCCCGTACCGCCGCCCTCCCGTACGTCCTGCTGCGGATCGTGCTCGGCACCCTGCTGCGCACCCTCGCCTATCTCCTCGGCAAGGCCCCCGGCCAGGCCGTCGACGAGGTCATGGGCCTCTTCGGCACCCTGCTGCGCCCCGAGCGGATCCTCGCCGGACGGCGAGCGCGCAGCTCCGCCCGCCGGGTCGAGGCGAGCGAACTGCGCCCCCTCTTCCCGCCCCCGGGCGCCACTGTCCGGGCGACCGTCGAGCAGATCGCGGGCCACTTCGGCTCGGGCGGCGACCCGGAGACCGGCGGCTCCCGCCACGGCGCCGTCGAATCGGGCCCCGGCGGCGACGACGCCGACTTTCTGGAGATCGACCAGTTCGCACGGCTGAAGAAGATCGCCCGCAAGCCCGCGCCCGTCCTCTTCGCCCTGCTCCTTGTTGTGTCCGTCGTCGCCTGCCGCGATCTCCTCGCGGGCGGCGCGCTCGCGGGCGGAGCGCTGCTGCCCGCTCCCGGCGAGGTCTCCGAGCTGTGGTCGCGCTACGCCGACGCCTGGCACCCCCTGTCCACCGGCGGCACCCAGACCGCCCCGCCCTACCTCGGCATCCTCGCGGCCCTGTCCGCCCTCTTCCTCGGCTCCACCGGCCTCGCCCTCACCGTGCTGCTCGTCTGCTCGGTACCTCTCGCCGGGCTCACCGCGTACTTCGCCTCCCGGCCGCTGGTCACCTCCCGGCTGCTGCGAGCCTGGGCGAGCGTCGCGTACGCCTTCCTGCCCGCCGCCACCGGAGCGCTCGCCACCGGCCGGCTCGGCACCGCCGTCCTCGCGGTCCTGCTGCCCCTGATCGCCCGCGCCGCCGTCTCCGCCCACGGCTTCCACACCGGCGCCCGGGGCAGTTGGCGCGCCACCTGGGCATACGCCCTGCTCCTGACGGTCGCCACGGCGTTCACCCCCGTCGTGTGGCCGCTGGCCGTCGTCCTCGGCATCGGCGTCCTCGTACTGCGCCGCGACGACATCACCGCGTACGCGCTCCGCTTCCTCGCCGCCGTCGGCACCCCGATGCTCGTCCTCGCGCCCTGGTCGCTCACCCTGCTGGGGGACCCGTCCGCGTTCTTCCGCGAGGCCGGACGCGACATCGGCAGCGGCACCGCGTCCGCGACCGACCTGCTCGCCATCGCACCCGGCGGCCCCAAGGCTGCCGGCACCCTGCTGCTCATCGGCATCGTCGTCGCCGCGCTCTCCGCCCTGCTGCGCGAGGACCGGCAGTTCGCGATCCGTACGGCCTGGGCCGCGGCCCTCGCCGGGCTCGTCCTCGCGGTTCTCTCCAACGGCTCCGGCTGGGCCGGGCCCGCCACCCTCGTCTACGGGATCGCTCTGATCGCCGCGGCCGTCCTCGGCGCGGAACTGGGCCGCACCCGCGTCTCCTCCCAGAGCTTCGGCTGGCGCCAGCCGCTCGCCATCCTCGTCGCCGCCGCGGCCGGACTCGCTCCCCTCTACCTCGCCGCCGCCTGGATGATCAGCGGCGCCGACGGTCCGCTGGAGCGCCGCGACCCCGTCCAGGTCCCCGCGTTCGTCGCCGAGGAGAGCGGCACCCGCGACCAGCCCCGCACCCTGGTGCTCGGCGGCACCTCCGCCGCCGAGGTCCCGTACACGCTCGTACGCGGATCGGGCGGGCGGCTCGGGGACGCCGAACTCGCCGAGGCGGGCGGCGGCGACGCCCGCCTCGACAAGGTCGTCGCCCATCTGGTCGCCGGCTCCGGCGCCGACCAGACCAGCGAGCTGAGCGGCTTCGCGATCCGCTACGTCCTGGTGCGCGACGGAGCGCCCCGGGAGATCAGCCGTGTCCTGAACGCGACTCCGGGCCTCACCCGGCTCAGCCAGCTCGACGGCAGCGCCCTGTGGAGCGTCGACCGCCAGGTCGCGCGCACCACCATCGTCAGCGGCACGGACGATCCGCTGCCCGTGGCCTCCGGGGCCGTCGAGGCACAAGCCCGGATCCCGGCGGGCGATCAGGGCCGTGTCCTGCGGATCGCCGACCGCGCCGACCCCGGCTGGCAGGCGACCCTGAACGGCCGCGTGCTGAAGAAGACGACCGTCGACGGCTGGGCCCAGGGCTTTGAACTGCCCGCCGACGGGGGCCGGCTGGACCTGAGGTACGACGAGCCCGTCACCCATAGGGTCTGGATCTGGGCGCAGGCGTTCCTGGTGCTCGTCCTGGTGGTGCTCGCGCTGCCCGGCAGGCGTACGCAGGTCGACGACGACCTTCCGGAGGAGGCCGTCGCCGCCGTGCCCGTCCAGGCCGTGGACGGCGAGGGCCGCAGGGCCCGCAGGCTGCGCGCCCAGGCGGCTCAGGAGGCTCACGAAGCACAGGCGGCGGGGGCCGGCCAGGCCGCCGCGCAGCTCCCGCCGGAGGCCGGGGGACCGGTTCCGGGGGTTCCGGGGGCCGACCCGTACGACCGGGGGACCGGTGAGCAGGACCCGTACGGCGGCTGGGGCACGCACCCCGGCACCGGGGCTCCCGGCGGGCCGGCGGCCGGTGCGGGGATTCCCGCCCAGGGGCAGGGCCAGGACCCGATGCACGCCGTGCCCGGCACGTCCTACGGCCAGGACCAGGTCACGTCCCACGGCCACGACCAGGGCCAGGGCTCGGGCCACGACGTCGACCGGACCCGGGTCCACGGCCGGATTCCCGGCCAGGCCCAGGCCCAGGGGCACGGTCGGACGGAGGGATCCGCGCAGGCCCCGTACCAGGAGCAGTACGCGTACGGGACCGGGCAGTACGCCCAGCAGGAGTACCCGGCGGACCCCTACCGGACCGATCCCTACCAGGGCGCCTACGACCAGGGCCCGGGCCACGGGGATCAGCCGCAGGGTCAGGACCGGATGGGGGGCCCGTACCCCGGGCAGTCCTACCAGTCCGGCGCCTACCGGTCCGAGGCGTATCCCGCCGACCCCTACCCGGCCGACCCCGCCTACGGGAACGACGGCCGGCCGGATCCCGCGTACCCCGACCCCTCCTACCCGGACCCGCCCGGGACGGACCCCGACTACCCGGGCTACCCGGCCGGCCCCCATGCGACGCGAGGCGAGACAGAGTGAAGCGCACGACCATCTCCCTGCTCGCCACCACGGCCGCCCTCGCCGTGATCACCGGCGTCGCCTCGGTCGCCGCGCCCGGCGGCGAGGACTCCCCGACAGCGGCGAAGACGCCCGCCCGGCTTCCGGTCGAGCGCTCCAGCCTGCTCTGTCCCGCTCCCAGTACCTCGGAGATCGCGGAGACGGAGTACACCTCGTTCACTCCCGCGACGGGGAACCGGGCGGGAAGCGACGGCTCCGGTGGGTCGGACGCGTCGGGTGGGTCGGACGCGTCCGGTGGGGCGTCCGGTACGGCGGAGCTCAGGCCGTCCGCCTCGGATCCGGCGGCCGAGCCCAGGAAGGCCCCCACCGACAAGACCGAGAAGACCGACAAGACCGAAAGGGCCGGTGCGGGGAAGCCCGCCGCCGGGAGGGGCACGGCCAGGAAGCCCGAGGCGGAGAAGCCGGTCGTCTCCCTCAAGGAGCCCGGCACACCCGCCACCGCCAAGGCGAGCGGCGGAGACGCCCCCGCGCTCATCGGCACCGCCACCGGCCCGCTCGCACCCGGCTGGACCGCCCAGCAGACCACCACGGTCACCGCGGGCGAGGCCCGCGGACTGCTCGGCACCACCTGCACCGGCCCGGACACCGATTTCTGGTTCCCCGGTGCCTCCACCGCCAAGGAGCGCCAGGACTACGTCCATCTCACCAACCCCGACGACACCCCCGCCGTCGTGGACATCGAGCTGTACGGCAGGACCGGCCCGGTGAAGACCACGCTCACCGACGGCATCCCGGTACCGGCCGGGGCCAGCGTCCCCGTACTGCTGTCGACCCTGACCTCCGAGGCCGTCTGGGACCTCGCCGTCCATGTCTCGACCCGTTCGGGCCGGGTCGGCGCGGTCCTGCGGGCCGCCGAGGACGGAACGGGCAGCGACTGGCTCGCCGCCTCGGCCGCCCCCGCCCCGACGGCCGTGCTGCCGGGCATCCCGGCCGACGCCGTCTCCGTACGCCTGGTCGCCTTCGCCCCCGGTGACGACGACGCCGATCTCAAGGTTCAGCTCGCGACGCCCGGCGGCACGATCGTTCCGGCCGGGTACGAGACCCTGCGGGTCAAGTCGGGGATGACCGCGAGCCTCGATCTGAAGGACCTCACCAAGGGCGAGGCGGGCTCCCTGATCCTCAGCCCCTCCCGGGCCGCCGGGCGGACCCCGGTCGTCGCCGCGCTGCGGGTCGTCCGGGGCAAGGGCGCCAAGCAGGAGGTCGCCTTCATTCCGGCCGCCGCGCCGGTGGGCGAGCGCGCGAGCGTCGCCGACAACCGCGCCGGGGGCTCGACCCTCGCCCTGATCGCGCCCGGCGCCACCGCCCAGGTCAGGGTCACCGCGTCCGCGGGCACCGGGGGCGGCACCCCGGTGGTCAAGAAGTACACCGTCAAGGCGGGTACGACCCTGGCGCTCACCCCGCCCGCGCCCGACGGCCTGAGGGGCTCGTACGCCCTGACCGTCGAGACCGAATCCGGTGGTCCGGTGCACGCGTCCCGCATGCTGTCGCTGCCGAAGGACGGTATCGCGATGTTCACGGTCCAGACGCTCCCCGACGACCGGGGCACGGTCTCGGTCCCGAAGGCGGAGGCGGACCTGTCGGTCCTCGACGACTGAGAGTGGCTGACAGCTGCTGACCGGGACCTACGGCCGTACGGGCCTCGGCGGTCCGGCCTTTACGGCGGTGCGGGCCTCGGCGGTGCAGGTCCGGCGGTCTTGCGGCGGTACGGGTCAGGAGTCGGGCGACCGCAGTACGCGCAGATGCCCCCGCCGGGCGACCTCCATCGGATCGGCGGACCGCCGTCCGTTCTGCGCCTCGGCGGCCGGACGTCCCTGGGGACGGGCGGCTTCCCGTACGGCGTTGGCGAGGGCCTCCAGATCGTCACCGCTGGGCCTGGCCGGGGCCGATCCGTCGGTGAGCCGTACGACATCCCAGCCGCGCGGGGCGGTCAGACGCTCACTGTGCTCGGCGCACAGGTCGTAGCAGTGGGGCTCGGCATAGGTGGCGAGCGGGCCGAGGACCGCAGTCGAATCGGCATAGACGTACGTCAGTGTCGCGACGGCAGGGCGGCCGCACGCGGTGCGCGAACATCGACGTACAGGGCTCACGATGTTGGACGGTACCGCACTCTTGAACGGGCTGCGACGACTCTCCACCAGGTCACTCCACCGTGTCGTGCCGTGATCCACGTGACCCGGGGCTCCCGGAGACCCCTTCTGACCTGCGGGTAAGGAGTGGAGGGAGGGTGGTGACAGCTGGTGAGGCGGTCATGACGTGACGTAAATCAGGTCATTCGCCGAACGCCCGGCGATCACCGCCGGGCATGCAACCGACCGTAAGAACCGCCGGATCGGTCAACTGCCGACACGCCCGCGGCGCCGCCCCCCGCTACAGCCCCCGGACGGCCCGCGGCACCGCCATTGGTGTCGCGCCGCTGGGCCGTCCGGTGGGTCCCGGCGGCCTGTGCGCCGCCATCTCGCGGCCCCGGGCGTCCGCCTCCGGGCCGTGCCCTCGTCCGTCTCGGGGCGTGCCCGTCCGGCACGGTTGTGATCCTGGTCGTCCGGGCTGTCCGAACCCTCCCGTTCCGCCTTCTGTCCGGCTTGCCTCCCAGCCGCCGTCCGCGCCCCCGCCGGCCGGCCCGCCGGACCGCCGTCGGGGCCTTCGCGCCGACGGGTGCCTCCCCGGCCGGCCCCGCCGTGCGCTGACCCGGTCCGGCGGGCCCCGGAGAGCTACCCTGCGTGAGTGATGGACAGTTCCGTACCGCCCCGCCCGAGCGAGCCGGGCAGACCTCGTCCGCCCGAGCCGCGGCCGCGCCGCCGCGATCGTCACGGACGCGGGATGCGGGGGCCCGTCGCCCCGCCCCAGGTACCCCTCTCCGCCAGCCGTGCGGAGACCTTCCGCGATCTCGTCCAGGACTCGGTGGAACGGCTGGAGCGGCGCTGGACCCAGCTCGCCGAGGTGGACTTTCTCGTACTGGACGTGCCGACCGCCCCCGAGGAGACCGTGCCGCTCGGCACCTCGCTTCCCGCGCAGAAGGGCCTCCGCGCCCGGATCGTCGTCTACCGGCGGCCCGTCGAGATCCGTACGAAGAACCGTGAGGAGCGCGCGCTTCTCGTCCACGAGGTGGTCGTGGAGCAGGTGGCCGAGTTGCTCGGGCTGGCACCCGAGTCGGTTGACCCGCGGTACGGCCAGGACTGAAGTGTTCGGATAGTTTGGGCTGACTCGCACGAGTAGACCGCAGGGACTCCAGGAAGGCCGGCCAGTGGCTGCTGATCTGTCGCAGATCGTGAAGGCGTACGACGTTCGCGGGGTGGTGCCGGATCAGTGGGACGAGTCCATCGCCGAGTTGTTCGGCGCGGCGTTCGTCCAGGTGACGGCGGCCGACGCGATCGTCGTCGGCCACGACATGCGTCCGTCGTCTCCGGGGCTGTCCGGCGCGTTCGCCCGCGGGGCGGCGGCGCGCGGCGCGGACGTCACCCTGATCGGGCTCTGCTCCACCGACCAGCTCTACTTCGCGTCCGGCCATTTGGGGCTGCCCGGCGCGATGTTCACCGCCTCGCACAACCCCGCCCAGTACAACGGCATCAAGATGTGCCGCGCGGGCGCTGCTCCCGTCGGCCAGGACACGGGCCTCGCGGACATCCGCGCGCTCGCCGAGACCTGGTCCGAGGAGGGGGCGCCCGAGCCGGTCGCCGAGCCCGGGAAGGTGACCGAGCACGACACCCTCGCCGAGTACGCGGCCCATCTGCTCTCCCTGGTGGACCTGTCGGCCATGCGCCCGCTCAAGGTGGTCGTGGACGCGGGCAACGGCATGGGCGGCCATACGGTCCCCACGGTCTTCGAGCCGCTTCCCGTCACCCTCGTCCCGATGTACTTCGAGCTCGACGGCACCTTCCCCAACCACGAGGCCAACCCCCTGGACCCGGCGAACATCGTCGACCTCCAGGCGCGCGTCCGCGCCGAGGGCGCCGACATCGGCATCGCCTTCGACGGCGACGCCGACCGCTGCTTCGTCGTCGACGAGCGCGGAGAGGGCGTCTCGCCGTCCGCGATCACCGCGCTGGTCGCCGCCCGCGAGCTGGCCAAGCACCCCGGCGGCACGGTGATCCACAACCTGATCACCTCGTGGTCGGTCCCCGAGGTCGTCCGCGAGAACGGCGGCACCCCCGTACGTACGCGCGTGGGCCACTCCTTCATCAAGCAGGAGATGGCCCGCTCCGGCGCGATCTTCGGCGGTGAGCACTCCGCCCACTACTACTTCCGCGACTTCTGGAACGCGGACACCGGCATGCTCGCCGCCCTCCACGTCCTCGCGGCGCTCGGCACCCAGGACGGGCCGCTGTCCGAGCTGGTCGCCCAGTACGACCGCTACGCGGGCTCCGGCGAGATCAACTCCACGGTCTCCGACCAGGCCGCTTCCACCGCCGCCGTCCGCTCCGCGTTCGAGTCCCGACCCGACGTCGCGATCGACACCCTCGACGGCCTCACCGTCTCCACCCCCGACTGGTGGTTCAACCTCCGCCCGTCCAACACGGAGCCCCTCCTCCGCCTCAACGTCGAGGCCCGCGACCCCGCCACCCTCGCCAAGACCCGCGACGAGGTCCTCTCCTTGATCCACACCTCCTGATCCCTCCGGCGCACTGCCCCTGGCCCAGGGGCAGTGCGCCGGCCCGGGCCCGTCCGGCTGCGGGCACGGTTGCCTTGGTACGGCTGTCCGGACCGGCGGTACGGCTGCCCGGATCGGCGATTCGAGGCTCCGGGCAAGGATCCGGGTGGGCGGGTGAACCGTTCAGGCGCCGGTCCGCCGTTGCGGGCCGGGGGAGGAGAGACACTCAGGGGCAGGGGCTTGGAATGTCGACGATGGTTGCGGCGACTGCGACTGCGACTGAGACGCCTCTGGAGGCCAAGCTGTTCATGGCCTTCGTCGGGGCGCTGTTTCTCACTGCCGGTGTGGCGCTCTCCGGGCAGAGCCGGAGGATCTCGAAGTCGCTGGAAGACCTGGTGGCCAGTACGGGGAGGTCGCCGAGTCCTGGTTTTCCCGAAGAGAGCGCGGTCAAGTCCTTCGGCCACCTTGCCCTTGTGGTCGGTTCCCTGCTGGTCGCGGGGGCGGTTCTGATGATCGTGTAGAGCGGTTCCGGGCCCGGTGGCGTTCATGACCGTGAGCCCACAGCCCTGAACCTCGGGCGGCCGCGCGCCGGTGACCGTATGGCCGGGAGCCCCCTCGCTCCGGGCCCGGTCCGACCGGAGCGGTAAGGGGCCCGTCGGCTGCGGGCCTTCTGCGGGTGGGGTGCCCTGGAGGCACCCCGGTGCGTACCGCTGCCGTTCCTTTACACGGCGCGGACCGCTGCCGTTCGCTCCGGCCTGCCAGGACCATGAGCGTGCGGGGCCGGCACCTCGGGGACCAGCCCGCACGCCGCCGCCGAGAGCCGACGCGGCCCGCTGTCCCGAGGCCGTGTTCCGGAGCGGTGCAGGCAGGCCTGCGCACCGGCCCGGCCCCGGGCGCCCCTGCCACGACCCCGCCGACACGCTGCTCCCACCTGGGGCAGCCCCCATCACGCTCCTCAGGACGGTGGCCGGGAACAGCCCCCGCGCTCCGTGCGACCTCCCACCCCCGGGCAACCGGCACCCGCCCTCGTACCGGAACCCTCGTCCCCGTACCAGGCATCCCGCTCCTGTACGCGGACCCCCGCATTCGCCCCCCACCCGGCAGAACACGCGACGCGCCTCCCCCCAGCGGTACCCTGACGTGGCCCGATCCGCCCGCCCGCGGCCGCGTCCGCCGATGTCCGGCAGCGCCGCCGCACGGCGGCCGGACAGGCCCGTCACCGTCACAACAGCACGTCACAGCAACGGCCGTCACACGACCATCGCCGCAGCCGCCCGAAGGGACCCCGCACCATGCCGCTCGAAGCCGGTCTTCTCGACATCCTCGCCTGCCCCGCCTGCCACGCCCCCCTGAGCGACAGCAGCGCCGCGGACACCCCCGAGCTGATCTGCACCGGTACGGACTGCGGCCTCGCCTACCCCGTACGGGACGACATCCCCGTACTCCTCGTCGGCGAAGCCCGGCGTCCGGCCTGAACCCCGCGGCCGGCGCCCCGGCCCTAAGGTAGGGCGCCAAGCCGCGACCACCGCGACCCGACCCCGACCACCGCGACCGAACGGCGATCCCCCGGCAACCCCGGCGATCGGAGGCCCCACCCCATGCTCGACGAGTCACTCCTCGACGACCCGGAAGCCCTCGCCCGTGCCGACCGGAGGGGACTGCTCCGGGGTGCGGCGGAAGCGGGCGCCAGAGTACGGACCGCCGCGCGCCACGCCGCCGAGGCCGGAATCGCCGCGCTGAATCCCGAGGGCCGCCCCCGCGCCGTCCTCATCGCGGGCTCGGGCACCGCCGCCACCGGGGTCGCCGACCTGATCGGCGCGCTGGCGGGGGCCGGCGCCCCCGTCACCCGTCTGCATCCCACCGGCGTCGCCCCCGCCGCCGGCGCCCTCCGCTGGGCGCTCCCCGGCTGGGCGGGCTCCCTCGACCTCCTGCTCGTCGTGACCACCGACGGCAGCGAGCCCGGCCTCGCGCTCCTCGCCGAGCAGGCGTACCGCCGCGGCTGCACCGTTGTCTCCGTCGCCCCGCAGCGCTCTCCGCTCGCCGAGGCTGTGGACGGCACGCACGGCCTGGTCGTCCCGATGGCCACCGCCCCGCACGAACTCGACGAGGAGACCCTCGCGGCGGGCCCGGGCTCACTGTGGGCCCTGTTCACTCCGCTCCTCGCGCTCCTCGACCGCGTCGGCCTGCTCGAAGCACCCCCGGAGACCCTCGCCAGGGTCGCCGACCGCCTCGACCGCGCCGCCGAACGCTGCGGCCCGGCCATCGCCACGTACAGCAACCCGGCCAAGACCCTGGCCGCCGAACTTGCCGACACCCTCCCCCTGATCTGGACCGAGGGCCCGGGCGCGGCCCCGGCGGGCCGCCGTTTCGCCGCCGTCCTGGCCGAACTGGCCGGGCGCCCCGCGCTGGCGGCCGAACTCCCCGAGGCCCTTCCCGCCCACGGCGTCCTGCTCGTGGGCGGCCTCGCCGCGGGCGCCGACCCGGACGACTTCTTCCGCGACCGGGTGGCGGAGGCACAGGCCCTGCGCGCCCGCGTGGTCCTGCTCCGCGACCGCCCCACCGGCGGACTGACCGCCGCGCCCGCGGCCCGCGAACTCGCGCTCAGCCATGACACCGCGATCAGCGAACTCGAACCGGAGGACGGCACCGACCTGGAGTCGATCGCCGAACTGCTCGCCGTCACCGACTTCGCCGCCGTGTACCTCGCGCTCGCGACCCCGGACACACCCACCTGACGCCGTCGGCCCGACCGCACGCCGCACCACGTACAACGCACCACGTACAACGCACCACGCAGGAAGAAGATCATGGACCGCCTCTCCAACACCGTGCGCCCGTACGCCTGGGGATCCACGACCGCCATCCCCGGGCTGCTCGGCACCGAGCCCACCGGCGAGCCCCAGGCCGAGATGTGGATGGGCGCACACCCCGGAGCTCCTTCCCGTCTCGACCGGGGCCCGCTCGACGATGTGATCGCCGTCGACCCGGTACGCGAACTCGGCGGCCGGGTCGCCGGACGGTTCGGCCCCCGCCTCCCGTTCCTGCTCAAGATCCTCGCCGCCGGAGCCCCGCTCTCCCTCCAGGTCCACCCCGATCTCGCCCAGGCCCGGGAGGGGTACGCCGCCGAGGAACGCGCCCGCATCCCGGTCGACGCCCCGCACCGCAACTACCGGGACGGCAACCACAAGCCCGAACTGATCTGTGCGCTCACCCCCTTCGAGGGCCTGTGCGGATTCCGTCCGCCTCTCGCGTCCGCGGAACTCCTCGCCGGGCTCGACGTCGACTCCCTCAAGCCGTACGTCGATCTGCTGGGCGCCCACCCGGAGGACGCCGCGCTCCGCGAGGTCCTCACGGCGGTGCTGACCGCGGGCCGGGAGGAGATGGCGGAGACCGTCGCCGAGGCCGCCGCCGCCGCGAGCCGGCTCGGCGGCCCCTACGCCCCGTACGCGGACATCGCCCGCCACTACCCCGGCGACCCCGGTGTCATCGCCGCGATGCTGCTCCATCACATCCGGCTCCAGCCCGGCGAGGCCCTGTTCCTCGGCGCCGGGGTCCCGCACGCGTATCTCGGCGGAATGGGCGTCGAGATCATGGCCAACTCCGACAACGTCCTGCGCTGCGGACTCACCCCCAAGCACATGGACGTCCCCGAACTGCTGCGCGTCGTCCGCTTCGAACCGGCCGAACCCGCCGTGCTGCGTCCCGAGGCGTCACCGGCGGGCGAAGAGGTGTACGACACCCCGGCCGACGAGTTCCGCCTCTCCCGCCTTCTCGTCGCGCGCGACGCGGCACCGCACGATCTGACCGTGCCCGCCCCGCAGATCCTGCTCTGCACGGAGGGCCGGATCACCCTGTCCGGTACGGAGACGGAGACGGAGACGGAGACGGAGACGGGCACGGGTTCGGGTTCGGGTTCGGGTTCGGCCACCGCGCCCGCGGGCGAACTGATTCTCGGCCCCGGAGAGTCCGTCTTCGTCCCAGCCGGTGAGAAAGTGGAGATTTCCGGCACCGGCGGCCTCGCCGGAACTCTCTTCAGGGCAACCGTCCCCGACTGACGTGAACCTGCCCGCCCGTACTGCAACAATGGCGCCCCGCACCGCACGGCCGGGCGAGCCACGCTCCGCCCCGGCCGGTACCGAGCAGCACAGCCGGCGTCGGCTGGACGCGAGACATCGCGGCAGGGGGGCAGCAGCTCGCGGACGCGGTACTCGGCCGTCAGGCGGCCTCGCCCTACGGCGCCGACGCGGTACGCACCACCGCCGTACGCGGACACGGCGGCAACGGCACCATCGCCACGAAGGGACACCCGGAACCCATGAGCGCGTCAGGCGGAACCAAGGCGATCGTGGCGGCACTCGCCGCCAACCTCGCCATCGCGGTGGCTAAGTTCGTCGCGTTCCTGTTCAGCGGGTCGTCGTCGATGCTCGCCGAGAGCGTCCACTCCCTAGCGGACTCCGGCAACCAGGGCCTTCTGCTCGTCGGCGGCAAACGCGCCACCCGCGAGGCGACGCCTCAGCACCCCTTCGGATACGGCCGCGAGCGCTATGTCTACGCGTTCCTCGTCTCCATCGTCCTCTTCTCGGTCGGCGGCATGTTCGCGATCTACGAGGGCTACGAGAAGATCAAGCACCCGCACGCCATCGAGGCCTGGTACTGGCCTGTCGGCGTCCTCGTCTTCGCGATCATCGCGGAGACCTTCTCCTTCCGTACGGCCATCAAGGAGTCCAACGCCGTGCGCGGCGGGAAGTCCTGGAAGGAGTTCGTCCGCCACGCCAAGGCCCCCGAACTCCCCGTCGTCCTCCTCGAAGACCTCGGCGCCCTGGTCGGTCTCGTGCTCGCCCTCGCCGGTGTCAGCCTGGCCCTGGCCACGGGCGACGGCGTCTGGGACGGCATCGGCACGCTCTGCATCGGTGTCCTGCTCATCCTGATCGCGATCGTCCTGGCCGCCGAGACGAAGTCCCTGCTGCTGGGGGAGTCCGCGGGAGTGGAAGAGGTACGCAAGATCGAGGCCGCCGTCGTCGACGGCGAGCGGGTCACCCGCCTCATCCACATGCGTACGCTCCACCTCGGCCCCGAGGAACTGCTCGTCGCCGCCAAGGTCGCCGTACGGCACGACAACACCGCCACCGAGATCGCCGACGCGATCAACGCGGCCGAGGACCGCATCCGTACGGCCGTCCCCATCGCGCGCGTGATCTACCTGGAGCCGGACATCTACAGCGAAGAGGCCGCGGCGGCGGGCGTAAACCCGGCGAAGTCCCCGGGCGGCCCGTCCCCGGACGTCCCCCACTGACCCTTCTGACGGAGACCGGCCCCTCGCCCGACCGGCCGCCGGCGGCCTCACGGGCGCGGGAGCCTGGTTCCCGCACCCTCTCTCCACCCTTTCCCAGATCACCGCGTCATCACTTCGCCGCCACCTCCCCTGTGCTCACGGCACCACCACAACCAGTTCTCCGTGCCCATCCCCTCCTCTCCTCTCCGGCTCCTCGTCCGGCCCCATCGGCACTCCGCTGCTCCGGTACGCCCCGGCCCGGGGACCAGGCCCCGCGGCCCCCGGCTCCCCGGCGAAGCACCCGAAGGCTGCCGGAGCCCGGGGGGCGGGTTGGACCACCGGCCGTACGGCTCAGCACGTCTCCCGGGCACGGGCCCGGAGGCCGCCCGCACCGTGCCGACTTCTCCACCGCCCGCCCCGCACCGTCCCACTGCCGGGCGGTCGGCGCCCGGCGCCCGGCGCCCGGTGGTGGGACGGTGCGGGCGCCGGGTGGGCGGCGCGGAACCCCGCCGCCGGGACCCTTCGACCCCGAAACAGCTCGGGTCCACCCCCTTATCGGCCCCGTATGTCCGGATCCCGCCCCCTGCGGGCTGGGGCGCGCGGGGGCGATCGGTGTAGATTCGTGACCAGAGTCAGACGTCGCTGCTGATGGCGGTCGGGCGGTCCCTCGGGGACCGGCCGAGGGAGAGAGGGCCTCCGACGGACTGCACTGCGTGTGGCCCGGGCATTCGTGCGCCCGCCGCCGCAGAGCGAGCCCTACCCACCCTCGACCGACACCACGAGGAGCAGCCCGTAATGACGACTGTCGCCACCGGCCAGGACTTCAAGGTCGCCGACCTCTCCCTCGCCGCCTTCGGCCGCAAGGAGATCACCCTCGCCGAGCACGAGATGCCCGGCCTGATGTCGATCCGCAAGGAGTACGCGGAGCAGCAGCCCCTCGCGGGCGCCCGTGTCACCGGTTCACTCCACATGACCGTGCAGACCGCCGTCCTGATCGAGACCCTGGTCGCCCTCGGCGCCGAGGTCCGCTGGGCGTCCTGCAACATCTTCTCCACCCAGGACCACGCCGCCGCGGCTATCGCCGTCGGCCCGAACGGCACTCCGGACGATCCCCGGGGCGTCCCCGTCTTCGCCTGGAAGGGCGAGACCCTGGAGGAGTACTGGTGGTGCACGGAGCAGGCCCTCACCTGGCCCGACACGCCCACCGGCGGTCCGAACATGATCCTCGACGACGGCGGTGACGCGACGCTCCTGGTCCACAAGGGCGTCGAGTTCGAGAAGGCGGGCGAAGCCCCCGACCCCTCGACGGCGGACAGCGAGGAGTACGGCCACATCCTCACCCTGCTGAACCGCACCCTCACCGAGAACCCGCAGAAGTGGACCCGGCTGGCGTCCGAGATCCGCGGCGTCACCGAAGAGACCACGACCGGCGTCCACCGCCTGTACGAGATGCACCGCGACGGCACCCTCCTTTTCCCGGCGATCAACGTCAACGACGCCGTCACCAAGTCGAAGTTCGACAACAAGTACGGCTGCCGCCACTCGCTGGTGGACGGCATCAACCGTGCCACCGACGTTCTGATCGGCGGCAAGGTCGCCGTGATCTGCGGCTACGGGGATGTGGGCAAGGGCTGCGCGGAATCCCTGCGCGGTCAGGGTGCCCGCGTGATCATCACCGAGATCGACCCGATCTGCGCCCTCCAGGCGGCGATGGACGGCTACCAGGTCACCACCCTCGACGAGGTCATCGACAAGGCCGACCTGTTCATCACCACCACGGGCAACAAGGACATCATCATGGCCGCGGACATGGCCAAGATGAAGCACCAGGCGATCGTGGGCAACATCGGCCACTTCGACAACGAGATCGACATGGCCGGCCTGGCCAAGATCCCGGGCATCGTGAAGGACGAGGTCAAGCCCCAGGTCCACACCTGGACCTTCCCGGACGGCAAGGTCATCATCGTGCTGTCCGAGGGCCGCCTGCTGAACCTGGGCAACGCCACCGGACATCCCTCCTTCGTGATGTCCAACAGCTTCGCCGACCAGACGCTCGCGCAGATCGAGCTGTTCACCAAGCCGCAGGAGTACCCGACCGACGTCTATGTGCTGCCGAAGCACCTCGATGAGAAGGTCGCCCGGCTCCACCTGGACTCGCTCGGCGTGAAGCTGACCACGCTCCGCCCCGAGCAGGCCGCGTACATCGGCGTCGAGGTCGAGGGTCCCTACAAGGCGGACCACTACCGCTACTGACCCCCACACCACCCGCCCGGCCGATTGACCCACCGGCTACCGCCCAGCACGCTCAGGCCGGTAGCCGGTAGCCGGTAGCCGGTAGCCGGTAGCCGGTAGCCGGTAGCCGGTAGCCGGTAGCCGGTAGCCGGTAGCCGGTAGCCGGTAGCCGGTAGCCGGTAG
>NZ_JBITFN010000023.1:0-3567 GCF_044456085.1 Streptomyces sp. NPDC051018 | reverse complement strand
GGTAGCGCGTGGTCATCGAGCGGGGAGAGGCCGCAAGGTCGCAGCTCCTCCGCCCGTGGGCCGCAGCTCGCGGAAGCACTCGGCAGGCCCCCGCACCCCCGTGTCGGGGGCCTGTCCGTACTTCCCCATACGCTCCGGTCCGCCTCCGCGTTCAACCAAGTCCGGCAAAGCCCGCCGGATTCCGCGAGAGCCGTCACCGCGTCCGGCGACCCGCCCGCCTCAGCCTCCGCACAAGGATCCCGACGCCTCATGCCCCGCGGCCGATATTCGCTCCACGATCCACACGATCACACCCCCCTCGGCGAAGAACACTTCCAGTGCGCGCCCGGCCCCTCCGGCTGGCGCTATGTTTCCCAGATCACCACTCCTTCCGGCGAGCACGCCGGCTCAGTCGATCTGACCATCGACGACCTCGGCCGCCCCCTTCGTCTCGAACTGCATGCGGCGAGCTGGCAGGTCCGAGGCGCCGCCCTCGACGGCGTCACCTGGGTCCGTACCGACCCCACCGGGACTCAGGCCACCGAAGGCAATGTCCGCGCCCACGCCTTCACCGGCACGTCCCCGGCATTCCTCGTCGCAACAGCACGCCTGCTGCGCCTCACCCCCGATTCCCCCGCGACACGCGTCCGCCTCGTCGCGTTCACGGATCCCGTCCTCGCTCCCCGTACTCTCGACCAGTCCTGGGCCCTGATGAACAGTGAAGCGCACGCCACTGACAACGCCCCCCTGACCGTGCACGAATACCAGGTCAGCGCCCTGGACACGGGTGAGCAGCACACCGTGCACATCGCCGGGGACGTGGTCCTCGCGGCGCCCGGCATCGAGCTCGAAGACCTTGAGACCCCGCCCTCGGTGTTCCCCTGAGCCCTCTGTCTTCCTCCGGTCCCTCGGCGTACCCGGCGAGCACGCACTCCGCCCCCGCCCGGCCCCTCGCCCACCACCGGTCCGGGCGTGCACCCGCCGGACACATACCGCTGCCGGACGGCTGCCGCGCACGTATCCCATGCCGCTGTTCTCCGCCCGGAGAACGGGACGTCTGGTCAGGCAGGCGGCGCGAACCCTGTCGCGGGCCCGGAGCGCCCCGCCCCGTCCGATTTCCCGTCCTGTGCCACCGGCTGCACGGCCGACACCCGCGTCGGCCCCTGCACCGCTCCCTGGGACACGGCCCCCGGCGAGGTTGCCTCAAGGGCCCAGCCCGCCCCATGAGCACCGGCAGCCTCGCTCCGCACACCAGCGCCCCCGCCTGTGCCCCCGTACCCACCGAGCCGGCCGCCCGCACTGCCGTACACACCGCCCGGCGCACCCAGACCGCCACCGAGCCCGGCCCCCGCACCCGGATGCGTCCCGGGATGCGTTCCGAACGCCCGGCGCGCGTCCCGCGCCTGCCGCTCACCCACCACGGCGGCCAGAAACGCCGCCGGCGGCACACCTTGCGGTGCCGGAGCCCCCGTGCGCCCCGCCAGCTCACCGGCCAGGCGTCCCGCCATCAGCGCGCTGACACCGGGTTCCAGCTGCGTCATCCGCGTCAGGTACTGGCGTATCGCCAGCCACAGATCGTCCGGCACCCCGGAAAGGTCCAGCTCGGCGAACCGTCCCACGAGCCACGGAGGCGGCGGCGGTACGGCGTCCCGGGCCGCGGGCACCCGCTCCCGTACGACCAGGGTTCCCGCGAACACATCGCCGATCCGCCGCCCCCGCGCCGACACCAGCGAGGCGATGCAGGCGACGACCCCGAACGTCATCAGGATCTCCACCAGGCCCATCGCCCCCCGGACCAGCGCGTGCCGGAAGCGGATCGGCCCCCCGTCGTCGCGTACCACCCGCAGTCCGCAGGCCAGCTTTCCGAGCGAGCGTCCACGGCTGAGGGTCTCCACGGCTATCGGCGCCCCCACGAGGACCAGCAGGAACGTCGCGATCGACACCGCCATGACAGCCGCGTCGTCCAGCGAGGCAGTCGCCAGAGTGAGCGCCACGGATATAGCGACATACGCGGTCAATACGACCACCAGGTCGATCGCCACCGCGAGTGCACGACTCGGCAGCTTCGCCGGTTGCAGTCCCAGTACGACCGCGTCCCCGGTCACCAGCGCACTCATCGTTGCCGCCCTCCACGTTGCCCTTCTCCACCCCGTGCGCACTCAGTCTGCCAAGCTGGCTCGCAACGCGCCGCAGTAGTACGAACGTACGCACCCAGTGCCTGGAGCAGCAGACGACATGGACCTCGATGTCTTCGTGACCGCCCACCGTGCAGAGTGGGACCGCCTGGACCAGCTCCTGCGCCGGGGCCGCCGTCTCACCGGAGCCGAGGCCGACGAACTCGTCGCCCTCTACCAGCGCACCTCCACCCACCTCTCCCTGATCCAGTCGAGCGCCCCCGACCCGCTTCTGACCGGCAGGCTCACCCAGCTCGTCGCACGGGCCCGCTCCACGGTCACGGGCACCCGCCGCGCCACCTGGCGCGACGCGGTCCGGTTCCTCACGGAGGGCTTCCCGGCAGCCGTCTACCAGTCGCGCCACTGGTGGATACCGACGGCCGTCCTCTCCACTCTCGTCGCGGCCGTCATCGGCTGGTGGATCGGCGCGAACCCGGAGGTCCAGTCGGCCATAGCCGCGCCCTCCGAACTGCGGGAGATGACCCGCCCCGGTGGCCAGTACGAGACGTATTACTCCAGCAACCCCGCGGCCTCCTTCGCGGCCCAGGTCTGGACGAACAACGCCCAGGCCGCCGCCCTCTGCCTCACCCTCGGTGCCTTTCTGTGCCTCCCGGTGATCTGGATCCTCCTCCTCAATATGTTCAATCTCGGCGTGGGCATCGGTCTCATGTCCTCCGCCGGTCGTCTCGATGTGTTCCTCGGCCTGGTCCTCCCGCACGGCCTCCTTGAACTGACAGCCGTCTTCGTCGCCGCCGGCACAGGCCTCCGTCTCGGCTGGACACTGATCGACCCCGGCCCTCTCTCCCGCCGCACAGCCCTCGCCCAGCAGGGCCGCGCCGCCCTCGGCATGGCCATCGGCCTGGCCCTGGTCCTCTTCATCTCCGGCATCATCGAAGGCTTCGTCACCCCCTCCGGCCTGCCCACGTGGGCCCGTATCGCCATCGGCATCGCGGCCGAGCTGGCGTTCCTTGTGTACGTATACGTCCTGGGCGGCCGAGCGGCCCGGGCCGGCCACACCGGCGACCTGGACGAACTCGAGCGCAGCGCCAAGCTGCCGGCCGCAGCCTGATGTGCGTCCTGTGCCTCTGACCTGCTAATGTCCTCTTCTGCCCACCAAACCGTTGACACGGCTGACGTGGGGAGGTAGGTTTTAACGGTTGCCCCGGACTGGACATGGTCACGGGCAACCGATAGCGTCTCTCTCGCTCTCAACGGGGACTGAGCTTCCCGCAGAGCCACATCGACCTCTTATCCGGATCGCGAAGGCTGGTTCGCTCAGCCAAAAAGCTTCTGATAATGTCGGCACCGCCGAAAGGCGAAAAGGCTTATCCAATCAGCCGCCTGATCGAATTCGAAGTCCGGAAACGGAATGCGGAAAAGGTCTGGTAAGGTTGGAAACGCAAGACCGAAGGGA
>NZ_JBITFN010000022.1:0-132300 GCF_044456085.1 Streptomyces sp. NPDC051018 | reverse complement strand
CCAGATGCCACTGCACGTCACAAGCCTACGCAACGGGCGCACGCCAACCTTCGGTTCCCCCGTCCAGTCGAGTCAAGCCACACCAGACGGCATCAACCCCCGGAGATCAATTACGGGACAGCTCTTAGGCCGCCGAGCGATGGCAGATATACGCCAATGTTCCGAGCAGCAGCCGCGCCTGCGGCGGTGCCGCGGCCGTGTCCAGGGACGGCGGACGCAGCCAGCTGACCGGGCCGAGGCCCGCGTGGTCGGAGGGCGGGGCCGTGATGTGGTCGCCCGGCCCGAGGCACCGCAGGTCCAGATCGGCGTCGTCCCAGCCCATCCGGTACAGCAGCTCCGGCAGCTCGGCCGCCGCTCCCGGGGCCACGAAGAACTGGCAGCGGCCGTCCGGGGTCGCGGAGACCGGCCCCGGCGGCAGGCCCATCCGCTCCAGCCGCACCAGCGCCCGGCGCCCGGCCGGAGCGGCGACGTCGAGGATGTCGAAGGCGACGCCCACCGGGAGCAGCAGCGCCGCGCCGGGCACCTGGGACCAGGCCGCGGTCACCTCGTCCAGGGTCGCCCCGGCCGGGATCCCGGAGGCGAACGGGAGCGGATGCGCCCCCGGAGCCGTACAGTCCGCGGCGCCGCAGGAGCACGCGCCGCCGGCCGCCCGGGCCCCCGGCACCACGCTCCAGCCCCAGAGCCCGGTGTACTCCGCCACCACTGTCACTGTGCACTCTGCTGCGCGGCCGCGGCGTCGTGAGCCGGACCGGGCGGACCGGATGTCCCGGGTCCCCCGGCTGCCGCCGATAGTGAAGCCCATGCCCCCTCCAACGGGTCGTTTCGCCGGTGGTTACGACCCGAAGTCTCCTCGTCACACAGCGTCGCAGCCGGTGAAGTTCGTGCGGCGCACTGTTGCGCGAGGGGGCGTGCGAATCGACTCACGCGCCCGTACGCGCGACGAACCGCCGTCTCCCGATCGTCGTATGTCAAGTGAATCGCGGCCGACTGCGGGGGAGTTCATTCGAAGGGGTGGCGAATGGTGGCGTTTCTGGATTCTGCCTCGCGGGCGGGTGATCGTAGGATTACTTTCGGTGGGCGAACCCTGGAGTCGCGTGCACCGTTGGGTATGCCGGAGGCAACTCGGTTTCCTGTGCGGATTCCTCAGGGATGTGACCGCATCCTCCTCACGGACGGCCTCGACTCACGGCATTCTGGTAAGGGTTCGAGTTTCAGGCTTCACGGATGGGGGCGTACCAGTGGACGGCAGCGGAGCCGGTACGAATTCCGGCAAGCGCCCGAACGAGCGGCTGAGTTCGTGGTTCGTGCGCAGCGGTTGGTCCAAGGGAGAGCTGGCGCGTCAGGTCAACCGCCGCGCCCGCCAGCTGGGCGCGCACCACATCAGCACCGACACCTCGCGCGTACGGCGCTGGCTCGACGGTGAACAGCCGCGGGAACCGATCCCGCGCATCCTCTCCGAGCTGTTCTCCGAGCGGTTCGGCAGCGTCGTCGCCATCGAGGACCTCGGGCTGCGCACCGCGCACCAGTCGCCCTCGGTGTCCGGGGTCGACCTCCCCTGGGCGGGGCCCCAGACCGTCAGCCTGCTCAGCGAGTTCTCCCGCAGCGACCTGATGCTGGCGCGGCGCGGCTTCCTCGGGAGCTCCCTGGCGCTGGCCGCCGGGCCCGGCCTGGTCGAGCCCATGCAGCGCTGGCTCGTCCCGACCCCGGGCGCCGAGCAGGCCCGTGCCGAGGCCCCCGCGGCCCCGCGCCGGGGGCGGCTCTCGCCCCCCGAGCTGGAGCTGCTGGAGTCCACGACCGTGATGTTCCGCGAGTGGGACGCCCAGTGCGGCGGCGGACTGCGGCGCAAGGCCGTCGTCGGCCAGCTCCACGAGGTCACCGACCTCCTCCAGGAGCCGCACTCCGAGGCCACCTCCCGCCGGCTGTTCCGGGTCGCCGCCGAACTCGCCGAACTGGCGGGCTGGATGAGCTACGACGTGGGGCTCCAGCCCACCGCCCAGAAGTACTTCGTCCTCGCGCTGCACGCCGCGAAGGAAGCGGGCGACAAGCCGCTCGGCTCGTACATCCTGTCCTCGATGAGCCGTCAGATGATCCACCTCGGACGGCCCGACGACGCCCTGGAGCTGATCCACCTCGCGCAGTACGGCAGCCGCGACTGCGCCACCGCGCGCACCCAGGCGATGCTGTACGCGATGGAGGCCCGCGCCTACGCCAACATGGGCCAGCCCAGCAAGTGCAAGCGGGCCGTCCGGATGGCCGAGGACACCTTCGCCGACGCGGGCACCGAAGGCGAGCCCGAGCCCGACTGGATCCGCTTCTTCTCCGAGGCCGAACTCAACGGCGAGAACGCCCACTCCTACCGGGACCTCGCCTATGTGGCCGGGCGCAGCCCCACCTACGCCTCCCTCGCCGAACCCGTCATGCGGCGCGCCGTCCACCTCTTCGGCCAGGACAGCGAGCACCAGCGGTCGTACGCGCTGAACCTCATCGGGATGGCGACCGTCCATCTGCTGCAGAGGGAGCCCGAGCAGGCGACGGGGCTGGCCTCCGAGGCGCTCACCATCGCCCGGCGGGTCCGCTCCGAGCGGGTCAACACCCGGCTGCGCAAGACCGTCGACACCGCAGCCCGTGACTTCGGGGACGTCGCCGAGGTCGTCCATCTCACCGACAAGCTCACCGCCCAACTGCCCGAAGCCGCCGAAGCGGTCTAGTGCTGTGGGCGGAAAGGTTTGCCGTGGGCCCGCGGCGTCCGGTGCGGTGCAGCGCAAGGCGGAGGTCCGCAGCTCGTACTCGCCGTACTCGCGCGGTCCGACAACGCAGCGAAGTACCGTGCAGGGCGTCGCGGGCCGGTGAACCTTTCCGGTCACAGCACTAGACGGGCGCCAGGTCATTCCGGCGCCGGGTAACAGGGCCGCCGGGTCAGGCGGGCCGGGGCCGCGACGGGTCCGTGCGGGTGCTCCGGAGCGGCCGCGGCACGGTGGAGCCGGGCCGATGGGCGCACAACGAGCCCATCGAACAGCGCGGACACCGGGCGTCCGGGGACCTGCGCCTCGCGCTCAACCGCCTTGACCTCCTTACAGCTGGTCCCCCCTGCCGGCCGGTTCCGGAGGATGCGGCCCGCCACCGTCCTTGATGTCCTGCTCGCAGGTTCGTCCGACGTAGGACTGGTCATTGGGGATCAACAGCACTCCGGCAACCTGCTCAGGGTGCTCGACGACGAGCCAGTCGTCGCCCGTGAGGCCACCGTCCGGCCAGGGCCGCGCCACGGACGAAGAGACTGTCTGACACCCCAGTGCCACGCGCTTCTCATCGACCGCGCAGGCGTCCACCGCGGGGCCCGATATCTCGTCTGCGCCGTCGAAGCGGTAGCGGAAGTGGACTTGGTCACCTCGGGAGCGTGCCTGCGGGTGGGGTTCAAGGCGCCAGTCGACGACCTCGGCGGCGACGCCGAGAGACCGCCCCGACGTGTCCTCGACCTCCACCCTGACACCGGCCTCACCGCGCTCCGCCGTCGTGTCGGTGCAGCCCCACCGAGAAGAGCAGCCGGACAGGGCGAGAATCACCAGAGCCGACAGGGCACCGGCGAGTATCCGTGCGGGGAACACCGGGACGACCTCCAGTCGGGGTGGGGCGGAGCAGCGTATTCCGGGGCCCGGCAGCCGCAGGTGACGGCGATGAACAGCCGCGTCGGCGGAGCCGGAGCGCAAAGGGGCCCTGTGACCCGGACGCGCGCACGGTCGGCATCACGTTACAGCCCGGCCCCATGAGCGAGATCGTCTACGCGTCTCCGGCCTTCGGGCTCCCCGCGCCGACCGGTTGCCCCTTCGCCCGGACACCGGACCGAGGGGGAGCCGGGCTGCCGGGTGCGAACCGCCCGTTCATGGCGACGTAACACACGGGACCTCTTCGTCACTGGCGTGAAACATCGAGCGGCATCGGCCGAAACCGCGATCAGCCAACCTCGTGGCGCATAACAGGCCCGCACAGAACCGCTCAGGCTCCGACCGCGCCCGCGTACTCCGACCGCGTAATCCGCGACCGAGCGCCGCGATCCCCGGCCGTGACCGCACACACCGTGGTCACCCGGCCCCGACCGCACGACCGCGATCCCGGCCGTGAACACGACACGCCGCCGCCCCGACGACGACGAGGAGACGCCGATGCCCCCAGGCCTCTCGACGCTTGCCGCTGAAAACCCGACACTCTCCGCCGCCAACACCGGCTTCATGCTCATCTGCTCGGCCCTGGTGATGCTGATGACCCCCGGCCTCGCCTTCTTCTACGGGGGCATGGTCCGCGTCAAGTCGACCCTCAACATGCTGATGATGAGCTTCATCAGCCTCGGGATCGTCACCGTCCTGTGGGTGCTCTACGGATTCAGCCTCGCCTTCGGCGACGACTCCGGCTCCCTGATCGGCTGGTCGCCCGAGTACGCCGGTCTCAGCGGAATCGGCCTCACCCAGCTGTGGGACGGCTACACCATCCCCGTCTACGTCTTCGCCGTCTTCCAGCTGATGTTCGCGATCATCACCCCCGCTCTGATCAGCGGCGCCCTCGCCGACCGCGTCAAGTTCACCGCCTGGGCGCTCTTCATCACCCTGTGGGCCACCGTCGTCTACTTCCCCGTCGCCCACTGGGTCTGGGGCGCGGGCGGCTGGCTCTTCGAGATGGGGGTCATCGACTTCGCCGGAGGCACCGCCGTGCACATCAACGCCGGTGCCGCGGCCCTCGGCGTCATCCTGGTCATCGGCAAGCGCGTCGGCTTCGGGAAAGACCCGATGCGCCCCCACAGCCTGCCCCTGGTGATGCTCGGCGCCGGGCTCCTGTGGTTCGGCTGGTTCGGCTTCAACGCGGGCTCCTGGCTCGGCAACGACGACGGCGTCGGCGCGGTGATGTTCGTCAACACCCAGGCCGCCACCGCCGCCGCGATGCTCGCCTGGCTGGCGTACGAGAAGATCCGCCACGGCGCCTGCACCACGCTCGGCGCCGCGTCCGGAGCGGTCGCCGGTCTGGTGGCCATCACCCCGTCCGGCGGTTCCTGCTCCCCGCTCGGCGCCCTCGCGATCGGCGCGATCGCCGGAGTCCTGTGCGCCATGGCCGTCGGCCTGAAGTTCCGGTTCGGGTTCGACGACTCCCTCGACGTGGTCGGCGTCCACCTCGTCGGCGGAATCGCCGGCTCGCTTCTGGTCGGCCTCTTCGCCACCGGAGGCGTTCAGTCCGACGCCAAGGGACTCTTCTATGGCGGCGGGCTCGAACAGCTCGGCAAGCAGGCCGTCGGAGTCCTCGCCGTCCTGGGCTACTCCCTGGTGGTCTCCGCGGTCCTCGCCCTCGTGCTGGACAGGACGATCGGCATGCGGGTGGACGAGGATGTGGAGATCTCCGGCATCGACCAGAACGAGCACGCCGAGACCGCGTACGACTTCAGCGGGGCGGGCGGCGGCGCCGGATCCCGCAGGGCGGTGTCCGCGCCGGGCGAGACCGCGCCGGCCGTGTCCCGTAACAAGAAGGTGGACGCATGAAGCTCATCACCGCAGTCGTCAAACCCCACCGGCTGGACGAGATCAAGGAGGCGCTCCAGGCCTTCGGGGTCCATGGTCTCACCGTCACCGAGGCCAGCGGATACGGCCGCCAGCGGGGTCACACCGAGGTCTACCGGGGCGCCGAGTACACCGTCGACCTCGTGCCCAAGATCCGTATCGAGGTCCTCGTGGACGACGACGACGCCGAACAGCTCGTCGACGTCATCGTCACGGCGGCCCGCACCGGCAAGATCGGCGACGGCAAGGTCTGGAGCGTTCCGGTCGACACGGTGGTACGGGTGAGGACCGGCGAACGCGGCCCGGACGCGCTGTAACCGGAGGCGTGCCGGTACCGGAGGTTCCTGTTTCGGAGGGGGTGCGGCGGGGCGGGACGGGCGGGGACACGGGTGAACACCGAAAGGACTCGGATGGCGAGCGTCGAAGCGCGTACGGAGGCACAAGGCCCGGAGCCCAGCGGCTACGCGGCGGCCCGGCTGTTCCTTCTCCAGGAGAAGGAGCGGTCCGGGCCGCCGCGCCGTACCGCGCTCGCCGGCCTCACCGACCAGTGGCTCTCCGCCCTGTTCACCACCGCCTGCCGCTCCGCGGGCATCCGGGGGGCCGCCCTGGTCGCCGTCGGCGGCTACGGCCGCGGCGAACTCTCCCCGCGCAGCGACCTCGATCTGCTGCTCCTGCACGACGGCTCCGCCGGACCGGATGCGATCGCCGCCCTCGCCGACCGCCTCTGGTACCCGGTCTGGGACCTCGGGCTCTCGCTCGACCACTCCGTACGCACCCCCGGCGAGGCCCGCAGGACCGCCGGGGACGATCTCAAGGTGCAGCTCGGACTGCTCGACGCCCGCCCCGTCGCCGGGGACCTCGGGCTGGTCGCCGCCCTGCGCACCGCCGTACTCGCCGACTGGCGCAACCAGGCGCCGAAGCGCCTGCCCCAGCTCCATGAACTCTGCCGCGAACGGGCCCACCGCCAGGGCGAGCTGCGCTTCCTCCTCGAACCCGACCTCAAGGAGGCCCGCGGCGGACTCCGCGACGCCACCGCGCTGAGCGCCGTCGCCGCCTCCTGGCTCGCAGACGCGCCCCGCGAGGGACTCGCCGAAGCCCGCCGGATCCTCCTCGACACCCGTGACGCACTCCATCTGGCCACCGGACGGGCCACCGACCGCCTCGCCCTCCAGGAACAGGACCAGGTGGCCGCCGACCTCGGTCTGCTCGACGCCGACGCCCTGCTGCGCCGGGTGTACGAGGCCGCCAGGACCATCTCGTACGCCACCGATGTCACCTGGCGCGAGGTGAACCGCGTCATCAGGGCCCGTTCCGGACGGCCCCGGCTGCGGGCGGTGCTGGGCGGCGGGCGCCGGCCGGAACCCGGGCGGACGCCGCTCGCCGACGGCGTCGTCGAGCAGGACGGCGAGGCCGTGCTCGCCCGCGCCGCACGGCCCGAACGCGACCCCGTACTGCCCCTGCGGGCCGCTGCCGCCGCCGCCCAGGCGGGGCTCCCGCTCTCCCCGCACGCCGTACGCAGACTGGCGACCGCGGCCCCGCCGCTCCCGGTGCCCTGGCCCGCGGAGGCCCGCGAGGAGTTCGTCACCCTGCTCGGCGCGGGAGAGTCCACGGTCGCCGTCTGGGAGGCCCTGGAGGCGGAGGGCCTGGTCAGCAGGCTGCTGCCCGACTGGGAACGCGTCCGCTGCCGGCCCCAGCGCAACGCCGTGCACACCTGGACCGTCGACCGCCATCTCGTCGAGGCGGCAGTCCGGGCGTCCGCGCTCACCCGCCGGGTCGGCCGCCCGGATCTGCTGCTCGTCGCCGCCCTCCTCCACGACATCGGCAAGGGCCGGCCCGGCGACCACTCCGTCGCCGGCGAGACCATCGCCCGGGACACGGCGGCCCGGATCGGTTTCGACAGTGCCGACGCGGCCGTCGTCGCCACGCTCGTACGCCACCATCTGCTGCTCATCGACACCGCGACCCGGCGGGACCTGGACGACCCGGCGACCGTGCACGCCGTCGCCACCAGGGTCGGCACCGCGGGAACGCTGGAACTCCTGCACGCGCTCACCGAGGCGGACGCCCTCGCCACCGGCCCCGCCGCCTGGTCCGCCTGGCGCGGCTCACTCGTCGCCGACCTGGTGGCCCGCGTCGCCGCGGTCCTCGCGGGAGACCGCGGCGGCGAACCGGAGCCCGACGCTCCCAGTGCCGAGCAGGAGCGCCTCGCCGTCGAGGCCCTGCGGACCGGGGGGCCGGTGCTCTCGCTGCGCGCGCAGGCGGAGTCCCCGCCGGAGTCCCGGCAGGAGGCCCCGCCCGGGGGACCGGCGCCGGACACGGCTCCCGAGCCCGTCGGCGTCGAGCTGCTGATCGCCGTGCCCGACCGGCCGGGCGTCCTCCCCGCCGCCGCAGGAGTCTTCGCCCTGCACCGGCTCACCGTGCGCGCCGCCGAACTGCGCGCGGTGGAGCTGCCGGACGGGATGGGTCCGGGCGCCGTCCTCGTACTGAACTGGCGCGTCGCGGCGGCCTTCGGCTCCCTGCCCCAGGCCGCCCGGCTGCGCGCCGATCTGGTCCGCGCCCTGGACGGGACCCTGGACATCGTGGGGAAGCTGGCCGAGCGAGAGGCCGCGTATCCGCGCAGACGGGGCGTCCCGGCCCCGCCGCCCCGGGTCACCGTCGCCCCCGCCGCCTCCCGGCACGCCACGGTGATCGAGGTCCGGGCCCAGGACGCCCCGGGCCTGCTGCACCGGATCGGGCACGCGCTGGAGGACGCGGGTGTACGGGTACGCAGCGCGCATGTCTCGACGCTGGGGGCGAACGCGGTGGACGCCTTCTACGTGACGTCGCCCGACGGGGAGCCCCTGCCCGCGGCCGGGGCCGCCGAGCTGGCGCGGGCGCTGGAGCGGGCGCTGGGGTGAGGACGGCCGGGGGTGCGCGTTCGGGGACGGCCCCGGGTCCGGCCGATTCCCGGCGGCCTCGGTGATAGGCGTCGCGGTGTACGGGACAGCCCTGTGCTTCGGGACAGCCCTGTGCTTCGGGACCTCCCTGTGTTCGGGGCCGCCCTGCGTCCGGGAGGCGGTGTGTCCGGGAGCCACCTGTGTTCGGCAGGCCCCTGCCCCGCCGTCTGCTCCCTGCGGGCGAGGGCACACTCCTCGCGCGGCCGGATACTCTGGAGGGCGATTCCCACTGCCCCCGACCCTGAGGACCGACGAGCGCCGTGTTCGATACTCTTTCCGACCGCTTGGCGAACACCTTCAAAACCCTGAGGGGCAAGGGCCGCCTCAGTGAGGCGGACATCGACAGCGCGGCCCGGGAAATCCGTATCGCGCTCCTCGAAGCGGATGTGGCCCTTCCCGTCGTCCGTGCCTTCATCGCGAATGTGAAGGAGCGGGCCCGGGGCGCCGAGGTCTCCAAGGCCCTGAACCCCTCGCAGCAGTTCATCAAGATCGTCAACAATGAGCTGATCTCCATCCTGGGCGGCGAGACCCGCCGGCTGCGCTTCGCCAAGACCGCTCCGACCGTGATCATGCTCGCCGGTCTCCAGGGTGCCGGTAAGACCACCCTCGCCGGAAAGCTCGGCCGCTGGCTCAAGGGCCAGGGGCACTCCCCGCTGCTCGTCGCCTGTGACCTCCAGCGCCCCAACGCCGTCAACCAGCTGAGCGTCGTCGCCGACCGCGCGGGAGTCGCCGTCTACGCGCCCCAGCCGGGCAACGGCGTCGGCGACCCGGTCCAGGTCGCCAAGGACTCCATCGAGTACGCCCGGTCGAAGGTCCACGACATCGTGATCGTCGACACCGCCGGCCGCCTCGGCATCGACCAGGAGCTGATGCAGCAGGCCGCGGACATCCGTGACGCGGTCACCCCCGACGAGGTGCTGTTCGTCGTCGACGCGATGATCGGCCAGGACGCGGTCAACACCGCCGAGGCGTTCCGCGACGGTGTCGGCTTCGACGGTGTGGTGCTCTCCAAGCTCGACGGCGACGCCCGTGGCGGTGCCGCGCTCTCCATCGCGCATGTCACCGGCCGTCAGATCATGTTCGCCTCCAACGGCGAGAAGCTGGACGACTTCGACGCGTTCCACCCGGACCGGATGGCGTCCCGCATTCTCGGCATGGGCGATGTGCTCTCGCTGATCGAGAAGGCCGAGCAGACCTTCAGCCAGGAAGAGGCCGCCAAGATGGCCTCCAAGCTGGCGAGCAGCAAGGGCAAGGAATTCACGCTCGACGACTTCCTGGCGCAGATGGAGCAGGTCAGGAAGATGGGCTCCATCTCCAAGCTGCTGGGGATGCTGCCGGGCATGGCCCAGATGAAGGACCAGATCAACAGCATCGACGAACGCGATGTGGACCGTACGGCCGCGATCATCAAGTCGATGACCCCGGCCGAGCGCCAGGAGCCGACGATCATCAACGGCTCGCGCCGGGCCCGTATCGCCAAGGGTTCTGGTGTCGAGGTCAGCGCGGTCAAGAGCCTGGTCGAGCGGTTCTTCGAGGCGCGGAAGATGATGTCGCGGATGGCCCAGGGCGGCGGGATGCCCGGGATGCCGGGGATTCCGGGCATGGGCGGCGGTCCCGGCCGGCAGAAGAAGCAGCAGAAGCAGGCCAAGGGCAAGCGCAGGAGCGGCAACCCGATGAAGCGGAAGGCCGAGGAGGAGGCCGCCGCGGCGCGGCGGGAGCAGGCGGCCCAGGGCGGGGCCTTCGGGCTGCCTGCGGGTGGTCAGGCGCAGGACTTCGAGCTGCCGGACGAGTTCAAGAAGTTCATGGGCTGACCCCGGGCGCTCGCGCGGACGGCGGAGCCTCCGCGGCCCGGCGCAGCGCGAGGCGGTGGGAACGACCGCTGGATCGGATGGGCGACCGCGGTGTCCGCAGCGGCCCGTGAACGGCGTCGGCATCCGCACTACGCGCGGGTGCCGACGCCGTTCTTCTGTCTTAACGTCCGGATATGACCAACCCTGTGCCGCCGCGCCGGGCCCCCGAGGACCCCTGGCGATCCGAGGGCGCCCCACCGCCCCCGCCGCCGCGCAGGCGGATGCCCGGGGGCTGGTGGGGACTGGTTCTGGCGGCTGTCGTGGTCTATCTGCTGGCCAGTCTGGTGGCGTCGCTGCTCCGTCCGGGCGGCAATGAGCGCACGGTCCCGTACACCGAGTTCAGCAGACAGGTCACCTCGGGCAATGTCTCGAAGATCTACGCGAAGGGCGACGCGATTGAGGGGCAGCTCAAGAAGCAGGCTCCGGTCCCCGGCGGCAGGGGCGACTACACCATGTTCAGGACCCAGCGGCCCGCCTTCGCCGACGATCCGCTGTGGGCCGAGCTGACCAGGCAGAACGTCACGGTGACCGCGAAGCCGGTCGTCCGCGGGAGAAGTCTGCTGCCCAGTCTGCTGATCGCGTTCGGACCGATGCTGCTGCTGATCGCGGTATGGGTGTTCATCGCCCGGCGGATGGGCGCGGCGATGGGCGGCGGGGGAGTACTGGGCCGCAAGGCGCCTCCCAGACCGGTGGAGGTGACCGAGGGGAAGCGGACGACGTTCGCCGATGTCGCCGGGATCGACGAGGTCCAGGGCGAGCTCGACGACATCGTGGACTTCCTGAAGAACCCGTCGGCGTACCGGAGGATGGGCGCCCGGATGCCCGGTGGTGTGCTGCTGTCCGGTCCGCCGGGTACGGGAAAGACCCTGCTGGCCCGTGCGGTCGCGGGGGAGGCGGGGGTTCCGTTCTTCTCGGCGGCGGCCTCGGAGTTCATCGAGATGATCGTGGGCGTGGGGGCCGGACGGGTGCGCGAGCTGTTCGCGGAGGCCCGCAAGGTGGCCCCGGCCATGGTGTTCATCGACGAGATCGACACCATCGGACGGGTGCGCGGCGGGGGCGGCGGTCTGGGCGGCCATGACGAGCGCGAGCAGACACTGAATCAGATTCTCACGGAAATGGATGGTTTCACGGGGTCGGAGGGCGTTGTGGTGCTCGCCGCGACCAACCGTGCCGACGTTCTCGACCCGGCCCTCACCCGTCCCGGCCGCTTCGACCGGGTCGTCCAGGTCTCCCCTCCCGACCGCGCGGGCCGGGAGGCGATCCTGCGTATCCACACCCGCGAGATCCCGCTCGCCGACGATGTCGACCTCGCCCGGATCGCCCGGTCGACGCCCGGGATGACCGGCGCGGAACTGGCCAATCTGGTGAACGAGGCCGCCCTGGTCGCGGTGAAGCGCAAGCGGACCTCGGTGACGCAGGCCGAACTGTCCACCGCGCTGGAGAAGGTCCAGCTCGGAACGGAACGACCCCTGGTGATGCCGCTGGAGGAGCGCAGACGCACCGCGTACCACGAGAGCGGCCATGCCCTGCTCGGCATGCTCCAGCCCGGAGCCGACCCGGTCCGCAAGATCACGATCGTGCCGCGCGGACGGGCCCTCGGGGTCACACTCTCCACCCCGGACGCCGACCGGTACGCCTACACCGAGGACTATCTGCGCGGCCGGATCATCGGCGCCCTCGGGGGCATGGCGGCCGAGCATGTCGTCTTCGGGGTGATCACCACGGGCGCGGAGAGCGATCTGGAGCAGGTCACGAGCCTGGCGCGGGGGATGGTCGCCCGGTGGGGCATGAGCGAGCGCGTGGGGCGGCTGTCCGCGATCCCGAACGATGTCCAGGTGCCGTACGGACTCTCCGCCGCGCCCGCGACTCTGGACTCGGTGGATCACGAGATGCGCCGGATCGTCGACGAGTGCTACGAGAGCGCGCAGCGCCAGTTGCGTGACCACCGCGACCGGCTGGACGCCCTGGCCGCGGCGCTCCTGGAGAACGAGACGCTGGAGGAGGACGCGGCCTACCGCGTGGCGGGCATCACCCGGCTGTCGAAGGACGACGTCTGAGCCGTCGCGCCCCTGGTGGTCGTACCTCCGGCCATCGCGCCGCCGTGGCCGGTCCCGCCTCCGTGCCCCGGACGCGGACCGGTGGGTCCGGGCGCCGGGGCCGGTGAATACGGAGGAGGACGTACCGGAACGGCCGTCCCGGGCACGGCGTACGGGACAGGGGTCCACGGCGCCGCGCACTGGACAAGGCAGCGCGGACCACGGTGTACCGGGCAGGCTGCTGGGATCACGGGGCGCCGGGCGGGTCGCTCCGGGGCAGGGTGTGCTGGGCAGACGCTCCGGGGCGGGGGTTCGCGGGTCAGGGCGTGCGGGCGATCAGATACCGGAAGACGTTCGGCATCCACACGGTTCCGTCGCGGCGGGTGTACGGATGCAGTGCCTCCGCGATCTCCTCCTCCACCCGCGCCCGGCCGTTCCCGGCGGTCGCGTCCGCGTACAGGCCGGTCGAGACCAGTCCGCGCACGGCACTGCTCATGTCCGCGTAACCGAACGGGCAGGCCACCCGGCCCGAGCCGTCCGGCCGCAGTCCCGCCCCGGCGGCGACGTCCTCCAGATCGTCGCGCCGCGCGGGGCGCCGGCCGCCGTGCGGGCGGGGCGTGAGACGGCCGGCGACACGGAGGACACCGGAGGTGGCGCAGCGCTCGGGCGGTCCCCAGCCGGTGAGGACGACCGCGCTGCCGTGGCCCGCCAGTTTCACGGCGGCCTCCAGCGCGGTGCCGAGCCCCTCGCTGTCACCGGCCTCACAGCCGAGCGGCGCCAACGCGGTGATCACGTTGTACGGAGGACGCGCGGGGTCAGCCGCGCCTCCCACATCGCCGTGGACCAGGTCGATTCCGGCCGTCCGGGGGAGGGGGCCGGGTGCCGTACGGCCGGACGCCGTGCGCTCGAGCGCCAGGGCCAGCCGCTCCCGGTCGGTGTCCGCGCCCGTGACCCGGGCGCCCCGCGCGGCGGCCATCAGCAGGGCGAGGCCGGAGCCGCAGCCGAGGCCCAGGAGCCGGGTGGTGGCGCCGACTTCCAGCCGGTCGTACACGGCCTCGTACAGTGGGACGAGCATCCGTTCCTGGATCTCGGCCCAGTCCCGGGCCCGCGCCGATGTCTCCGCTCTTTGTGCCGCCTCCGTGTTCTGCGCTGTCTCCGGCGTCTCCGCGTGATGTCGCCCGGACGCCGCTGCCGGGGACGGCGATGAGGTGCGGGATCGGTGCCGGACGAGCGTTGGTGTCATCGAGTGCGCTCCCATCCGCCGGGTGGCCGAGTGCTGGACACCCCCCTGTGCGTCTTGTCCGCGGTGCTGTCGTTCGCGCGTACCGTGGCCCTCCCCGTACGTCAGGGAACTCCCCGCCCGCCCCCGAGTCCAGGGGGCGTGCGGCACTGCTTGGATGCCCCGGCGTACGCCCCGGAGCCAACGGTGGATCACCCGGCCCGATGCGCCGGCTTGATCCCCCGCCCCAGGCGTCGGCCGGAGCCCTGGCCGAAGTCACTGCCCGGGCCACTGGCCGATTCACCGGTCGGCCTCCCGCCGCCGTACGATGCGCGCCATGGCAAAGGCACCCGCCCTCACGCCCCGGGCGCAGCGCCCTCCCCGCCGGCACCGGAGTCAGGAACGGCACGCTCCGGTCGGTGGACGGCCCTCCGGTGAAGCCGCCGTGGCCGTCCGGCCCCACGGCCGCGGCCCGTGGGAGAGGATCCGGCAGGATCCGGCCGCCGGTATCAGGGCCCCGGCTGCCCTGAGCGCCTGCTTCCCGCTTCTCACCCGACAGTCTGACCCGACCCGTGACGCGGAGCATGTCGAGAGACCCGTGCCGGTGGCGGAGCCGGTGCCCGTGCCGGTGGCACCGTCGGAGGCGGTCGTACGCGGTGGCCGGCGCGGGGCGCCCGTGGAGCCCGCAGGCGTACGGGAGGACGCTTCCCGGGGCGGTGCCGCTGCCGCCCGGCGGGCGCGTTGAGCCGGTAGAGGGGCGCGCGGGGCCGTCGGCGAGCGCGCGACTTTCGCGCCGGATCCCCTTCGGTGGCCCGCCGCCGGAGTCCGGATGAACGCTCCGGGCGCCGGGAACGTACCGCCGGGCAGGGATATCACCGGCTTCCGGCGCATGAGTGCCCCCGTTTCCGGGCAGCACCCCCGGCGAACGGTTTTGCCCGCGGGTTTCCTCTCCCGGACCGCCCCCGGAGTACGCGCTACGTACCACCTTGTTGGGAGCTGTGAGGCTTCTCCGCAGATCTGGCTACCCGCCCTCGTCAGGACGCAACAATGCCAACTGACGGGTACGTGCAAAATATTTGGGATGGCCCGGAATGGAACCCGGGAGAGGTCCGGCTCGTTATCACGACGTGAGCACGACACCACCTGTTCTCGCCGCAGAGCTGGCACAGGCATGGGCCGATATTCAGCGGCACCACCCTGAGCTGCCAGATCTCGCCGCGCCAGAGTCCCTGATCGGAGAATCCTCGTCCGCCTGCGGCGGGGAGCTCTCCTTCGAGCGACTGCTTCATGAGGCAGTCCATGGCATCGCCGCCGCGCGAGGTGTCCGGGACACCTCACGGGCCGGCCGCTACCACAACCGCCGATTCCTGGCGATCGCCGAGGAAATGGGCCTCGACCACGCCGATGAGCCGCATCCCAGCAGCGGCTTCTCCCTGGTCGTGCTCAGCCCCGAGGCGAAGCGCCGGTACCGCCCCACGATCGAGAGACTTCAGCGTGCCCTCAAGGCGCATACGGTCGCCACGGCGTCCGACACCAAGCGCTCCTTCCGCGGACCTGCCGCCCGGCACGGTTCCTCGGGCGGCGGTGTACGGGTGAAGGCCGTCTGCGACTGCGGTCGCAATGTGAGAGTGGTGCCGTCGGTCCTCGCCCAGGCCCCCATCGTGTGCGGCGGCTGCGGGAAGCCGTTCCGCATCCCCGAACCGGTCGCCGCGGCGAGCTGACCCCTCGGCCGGCCGCCTGACGGGGGCGGCGCGGGCTGTGCCGGCAGGGAGGGGCGGGCGCGTCTTCGGCGTGTGGCACAATGGCAAGCTGTACTCGACGGCCGTACAGGACCCCTCTCTCCTCCGGCTGACGCGTCCATCGGGCACCCGGGTACCGCAACCCCACGTGGCATCTCGTTGTGCCCAACCACGTCAAGACCAGGAGACACCACTTCC
The DNA here is from genome assembly GCF_044456085.1 of Streptomyces sp. NPDC051018. Taxonomy (NCBI): domain Bacteria; kingdom Bacillati; phylum Actinomycetota; class Actinomycetes; order Kitasatosporales; family Streptomycetaceae; genus Streptomyces; species Streptomyces sp. NPDC051018. The sequence continues at coordinate 116,788 of NZ_JBITFN010000022.1, read as the reverse complement.
GTGGCAGTCAAGATCAAGCTGAAGCGTCTGGGCAAGATCCGTTCGCCTCACTACCGCATCGTCGTCGCCGACTCCCGTACCCGCCGTGACGGCCGGGCCATCGAGGAGATCGGCCTGTACCACCCGGTGCAGAACCCCTCCCGCATCGAGGTCGACTCGGAGCGGGCGCAGTACTGGCTGTCCGTCGGCGCCCAGCCGACCGAGCCGGTGCTCGCGATCCTGAAGCTCACCGGTGACTGGCAGAAGCACAAGGGCCTGCCGGCCCCGGCGCCGCTGCTCGTCGCCGAGCCGAAGGCGGACAAGCGCGCCGCGTTCGACGAGTTCGCCAAGGCCCTTGAGGGTGGCGAGCCGAAGGGTGAGGCCATCACCCCGAAGGCGAAGAAGACCGACAAGAAGGCGGACGAGGCGGCTGACGCCGGCGAGTCCACCGAGTCGACGGCCTGAGCATGCTCGAGGAGGCTCTCGAGCACCTCGTGAAGGGCATCGTCGACAACCCGGACGAAGTCCAGGTCGCTTCGCGCAACCTGCGCCGCGGGCGTGTGCTCGAGGTCCGGGTCCATCCCGACGACCTCGGTAAGGTGATCGGCCGCAACGGCCGCACCGCGCGCGCTCTGCGTACCGTCGTGGGCGCCATCGGCGGCCGTGGGATCCGCGTCGACCTCGTCGACGTCGACCAGGTTCGCTGAACAGTTGAACACCGGCTCGGGCCGGGGAGGGCCGTGCGGCCCTCCCCGGCCCGTAGTCGTGCGGGCCGTTGTGGCCTGAGCCGTGCCGTGTGAGCGGGATGAGCCGTGTGACAGGAGAGAGTGCAAAGTGCAGTTGGTAGTCGCCCGGATCGGCCGTGCGCATGGCATCAAGGGCGAGGTCACCGTCGAGGTGCGTACGGACGAGCCGGAACTGAGGCTCGCACCCGGGGCCGTACTGGCCACCGACCCGGCGGCCGTCGGGCCCCTGACGATCGAGACCGGCCGGGTGCACAGCGGCCGGCTGCTGCTGCGCTTCGCGGGTGTGGCCGACCGCACCGGCGCCGAGGCGCTGCGCAACACACTGCTGATCGCCGATGTGGACCCGGACGTGGTGCCCGAGGACCCCGAGGAGTACTACGACCACCAGCTCATGGACCTCGATGTCGTCCTCGCCGACGGCACGGAGATCGGCCGGATCACCGAGATCAGCCATCTCCCGTCGCAGGACCTGTTCATCGTGGAGCGGCCCGATGGGTCGGAGGTGATGATTCCGTTCGTGGCGGAGATCGTCACCGGTATCGATCTGGAGAATCAGCGCGCGGTGATCGACCCGCCGCCCGGGCTGGTCGACGACCGCGCGGAGACCGCCTCCGCGCGCGAGGGAACGGAGCCCGTACGAGGAGAGGCCCCTTCCGCGCCGGACCCGGATCAGGGCGAGGGCGGAGCCGGGGGCCGGGACCGGGGCGCGTCCGGGGACGGCGCCTGATGCGGCTCGACGTCGTCACGATCTTCCCCGAGTATCTGGAACCGCTGAACGTCTCCCTCGTCGGCAAGGCCCGGGCCCATGGCACGCTCGATGTCCATGTCCATGACCTGCGGCACTGGACGTACGACCGTCACCACACGGTCGACGACACCCCTTACGGCGGCGGCCCCGGCATGGTCATGAAGACCGAGCCCTGGGGGGAGGCGCTCGACGACGCCCTCGCGAGCGGTTACGAGGCCGGGACCCATGACCCCGTCCTGGTCGTGCCGACGCCCAGCGGCCGCCCCTTCACCCAGGAGATCGCCGTCGAACTGTCCCGGCGCCCCTGGCTGATCTTCACCCCCGCCCGCTACGAGGGCATCGACCGCCGTGTCATGGACGAGTACGCGACGCGGATGCCGGTGTACGAGGTGTCCATCGGCGACTACGTCCTGGCCGGCGGCGAGGCGGCCGTCCTGGTGATCACCGAGGCCGTGGCCCGGCTGCTGCCCGGCGTCCTCGGCAACGCCGAGTCGCACCGTGACGACTCCTTCGCGCCCGGCGCGATGGAGAACCTGCTGGAAGGCCCCGTCTACACCAAGCCCCCGGCATGGCGGGGACGTGCCGTTCCGGAGGTGCTGACCAGCGGGCACCACGGGAAGGTGGCCCGGTGGCGCAGGGACGAGGCCCTGCGGCGTACGGCCCTCAACCGGCCCGACCTGATAGAGCGGTGCGATCCCGCCGCCTTCGACAAGAAGGACCGGGAGGTCCTGTCCATCCTGGGCTGGGCGCCCGAGCCCGGGGGCCGATTTTGGCGCAGGCCCGGGGACGTGGAAGAATAGGCCGCTGCCGTCCGTCCGGCGTGCGCCCCTGCCACAGGGGGACACGACGCCCGCTCCGATGCGGCGGCCTCCTGAATCTCATCCACGCTCCCGCGGATGACCTGTGGCATCCGCGAAGAAAGCAGACACACATGTCGCACGTGCTCGACGCCGTCAACGCCGCCTCGCTGCGGTCCGACGTTCCCTCGTTCCGTCCCGGTGACACCGTGAACGTCCACGTTCGCGTCATCGAGGGCAACCGCTCCCGTATCCAGCAGTTCAAGGGCGTCGTCATCCGCCGCCAGGGCGCCGGCGTGAGCGAGACGTTCACGGTCCGCAAGGTCTCCTTCTCCGTCGGCGTCGAGCGCACCTTCCCGGTGCACAGCCCGATCTTCGAGAAGATCGAGCTGGTCACCCGTGGTGACGTCCGCCGTGCGAAGCTGTACTACCTCCGTGACCTGCGCGGCAAGGCCGCGAAGATCAAGGAGAAGCGCGACAACTGAGCCCACGGCGCCTTCGGGACGCTCCGGGCGAGTGCGCCGGTGAGCTCCGGCTCACACGGCGCCCGGGTCCACGGCGACGCCGGATAGGCTTCGCTTCCGATGGACACGACAGCCGGAAACACCGAGCGCGACCGCTCTTCCACCCCCGGACCGGGGGTCCCCGGAGCAGGGGAGACGGGAGAGGGGTCGCGTTCCGTGCGTTCCGGGGACTCCTCGGGGGTATCGATTCTCCTGGGAGCCCTGCGCCCCTCCGGGTTGTCCTGGCGGCGGGTGCTGCTCCTGGGCGTGGTCTGCACGGGCCTCGTCCTGCTGTTCAGCCGGTTTGTGGTGCAGCCGTTCCAGATCCCCAGCGGCTCCATGGAGCCCACGCTGCGTATCGGGGACCGGGTGCTGGTGAACAAGCTGGCGTACCGTTTCGGTGAGGAGCCCGCACGGGGGGATCTGATCGTCTTCGACGGCGCGGGATCCTTTGTGCCCGAGGGGGCGGAGGGGAATCCGGTCGGAGCGGCGGCACGGGGAGTGCTCGCGGCACTGGGGCTGGCCGAGCCCGCGGAGACGGACTTCGTGAAGCGGGTGGTGGGCGTGGGCGGTGACCGGGTGGTCTGCTGTGACAAGGGGGGCAGGATCGCTGTGAACGGTGTAGCGGTCGACGAGGGATATCTGCATCCCGGTGATGAGCCGTCCGAGGTGCCCTTCGACATCGTCGTTCCCGACGGCACCCTGTGGGTGCTGGGGGACCACCGGAGCAATTCGCGCGACTCCCGCGACCACCTCGGCTCGCCCGGCGGGGGCATGGTCCCCGTGGAGCGGGTCATCGGTCGAGCGGACTGGATCGGCTGGCCCCTCGGCCGCTGGGCCTCTCTGGAGCGTACGGACGCCTTCTCCCGCGTCCCGCAAGCGCCGTCGGCGGCGGGCGGGCCGCATGGGTAACCGCGGGCGTCACGCGAGCCACCGGGGCGGCGACACCCGGCTGCCCACCGGCACCAGGCCGACGGACGGCGGCCGGCTGCTGCCGGGCCGGGCCGAACGGCGCAGACTCGCCAAGAAGGTCAAACGCAAACGGCGCAGGTCCGCCATCAAGGAGATCCCCCTCCTGATCACGGTGGCCCTGCTGATCGCCCTCGTCCTCAAGACCTTCCTCGTACAGGCGTTCGTCATCCCGTCCGGTTCGATGGAGCAGACCATCCGGATCCAGGACCGGGTGCTGGTGGACAAGCTCACACCGTGGTTCGGCTCGACGCCGGAGCGCGGTGACGTGGTCGTCTTCAAGGACCCCGGCGGCTGGCTCCAGGACGAGCCCACCGAGCAGAAGGACGACCCGGTCGTCGTCAAGCAGATCAAACAGGGCCTGACGTTCATCGGGCTGCTGCCGTCGGCCGACGAGCAGGACCTGATCAAACGCGTGGTCGCGGTGGGCGGCGACAAGGTGAAGTGCTGCGACCAGGACGGCCGTATCACCGTCAACGGTGTCCCGCTCATCGAGTCCTATCTCAACCCCGGAAACGTTCCTTCTGCCCAGCGGTTCGAGGTCGACGTCCCGCCGGGCCGGATCTTCGTCCTCGGTGATCACCGGGCGAATTCGGCTGATTCCCGTTCCCATCTCGACGAGGAGGGCCAGGGCACGGTCTCCGTCGACGAGGTGGTGGGGCGGGCCGTGGTGATCGCCTGGCCGGTCAAGCACTGGAGCGGGCTGGGTGAGCGTGAGACGTTCGCATCTGTCCCGAACCCGCGTGCCGGGTCGACCACCCCGGTGGACTCGTCGAATAGGCTGTCCTCCCAGGACCAGAAGGGAATGGTCCTCCTCCCGAGTCCTGCGGAACTCCCGCTCGTTATGGGAGTGGTGGGTCTGCTCGTCGTCCGGGGTATCCGGAGATCGAGGAGCGGACGTTTTCGCACGGAGTGAGGAGTGGATGTGGGGGACGTGGCGGTCGGCGCGCGGTCCGGGCACGAGCAGCCGGAGGACAGGCCGGAGGGTCCGACCGGGGCCGAGCCATCCTCCGCGTCCATGACGGGCGGTCCGGGACGGCCCGCGGGAGAGGACGACGGCCGGTCCGGCGCCTCCGGGCCCGCCGCCGGTGACGGCGACGCCTCGGCGGGGTCCGGGGAGGGTGACGTGACGCCCGGTGACGACGACGCAGCACGGCGCAAGAAAAGCCAGCGGTCGTTCTGGAAGGAACTGCCGATTCTGGTCGGAATCGCCCTGATCCTCGCCCTGCTGATCAAGACCTTCCTGGTGCAGGCGTTTTCCATCCCCTCGGACTCGATGCAGAACACCCTGCAGCGCGGGGACCGGGTGCTGGTCGACAAGCTCACTCCCTGGTTCGGCTCCGAACCCGAGCGCGGCGAGGTCGTCGTCTTCCACGATCCGGGCGGCTGGCTCGCGGGCGAGCCCACGCCCGAGCCGAATATCGCGCAGAAGTTCCTCAGCTTCATCGGCCTGATGCCCTCCGCGGAGGAGAAGGACCTGATCAAGCGGACGATCGCGGTCGGCGGGGACACGGTGGAGTGCAAGGCGGGCGGCCCGGTCAAGGTCAACGGGAAGGCGCTCGACGAGCCGTACATCTTCCCCGGCAACACTCCCTGCGACGACCGGCCCTTCACCGCGCGCAAGGTGCCCGAGGGCAAGATCTGGGTGATGGGCGACCACCGGCAGAACTCTCGTGACTCCCGGTATCACACCAGGGACGTGAACCAGGGGTTCGTCCCGGTCGACAAGGTCGTCGGGCGGGCCGTCGTGGTCGCGTGGCCGGTCAACCGCTGGTCGACCCTGCCGGTGCCCTCGACCTTCGACCAGCCCGGCATCAACACCGCGGCCGCTCTCGTCACCTCCGCCGCTCCGCCGGCGATGGGGGTCACGGGCGCGCTGGCCATCGTGCTGTGGCGGCGGAAGAGGCTGACCACCGGGGATACCGCCCGGTAGGGTGCCGTCCCAGATCGCGGATTCGCGGATCGCCGCTGATGGGCGGCGATCCCCGGGGCAGGGGGCGCTGGGATGGCAACAGGACGTACGGGCGACGGCCGCGGCCGGCTCGGCAGCGCGCTGTCGGGTCTGGCCGTGGCCGCCGGCTGTGTGCTCTTCCTCGGTGGCTTCGTCTGGGGCGCGGCGGTCTACCGGCCGTACACGGTGCCGACCGACTCCATGTCGCCCACCGTGGCCGCGGGCGACCGGGTCCTGGGTGAGCGCATCGACGGCGACGAGGTGCGGCGCGGGGACATCGTGGTGTTCCGGGAGTCGCAGTGGGGCGATCTTCCGATGGTCAAGCGGGTGGTCGGCGTCGGCGGTGACACGATCGCCTGCTGCGGCGACGGCGGACGGCTCACGGTCAACGGTACGGAGGTGGAAGAACCGTATCTGCGCGGCGCCGGGGGACCGGCCTCGCCGAACACCTTCACGGCCACCGTGCCGCGAGGGCAGCTCTTCCTTCTCGGCGACGAGCGGATGGGCTCCCTGGACTCCCGTACGCGTCTCCAGGACCCGGGACAGGGCTCGGTGCCCCGCTCGGCCGTGGAGGCGCGTCTGGATGCCGTGGCCTGGCCGCTGAGCGGCGGTCTGCTGGAGCGGCCCGGGGGGTTCGCGGAGCTTCCCGGTGGCATCTCCCGGCTCGGACCGGTCAAGCTGATCCTCGGGGTGGTGGCGGCGGGCGCGCTGCTGATCTTCGGCGGGGCGGCGTACGGGCCGGTGGCGCGGCGGCTGTCGCGCGGGAGCCGAGGGAAGGTGACGGCGGATGCCGGATGAGGAGCGGGTGGTGGGTGCTGGGGGCGGGTTCGGCGGAGGTCCGGATGCCGGTCCGGGCGGTGCCCCCGAGGGGCGCGGGAGTGATTCCGGAGACCTCGGCGGGCGTTCCGGGAGCGGCCCCGGGGGCGGGCTGAGGAAGGTCGCGCGGGTCGTGCTGCTCGATCCGCGGGACCGCATCCTGCTGATGCACGGGTACGAGCCGGCGAATCCCGCCGACTCCTGGTGGTTCACCCCCGGGGGCGGCCTGGAGGGCGCCGAGACCCGCGAGGAGGCCGCGCTGCGGGAGCTGGCCGAGGAGACCGGTATCACCGATGTCGAGCTGGGGCCGGTCCTCTGGCGGCGGACCTGCTCCTTTCCCTTCGACGGGCGCCGCTGGGAGCAGGACGAGTGGTACTTCCTCGCCCGTACCGAGCAGACCGGAACGGCTCCGCTCGGGCTGACGGAACTGGAGCGGCGCAGTATCACGGGCCTGAGGTGGTGGACCTCCGCCGAACTCTCCTCGGCGCGTGAGACGGTGTACCCGACCAGGCTCGCCGAGCTGCTGCGCACATTGCTCGACGAGGGTCCCCCGCCTGCGCCGGTGGTCCTGGCCCCGGAAATCGCCTAGGGGCCGGAGAGCCTGGCGCACAATGGGGGGACGCACGGCTGAAGGGGAACATGCCATGAGCGCCGAGGACCTCGAGAAGTACGAGACCGAGATGGAGCTGAAGCTCTACCGGGAGTATCGGGACGTCGTCGGGCTGTTCAAATACGTGATCGAGACCGAGCGCCGCTTCTATCTCACCAATGACTACGAGATGCAGGTCCACTCGGTCCAGGGCGAGGTCTTCTTCGAGGTGTCGATGGCGGACGCCTGGGTCTGGGACATGTACCGGCCGGCCAGGTTCGTCAAGCAGGTGCGCGTACTCACATTCAAGGACGTGAACATCGAGGAGCTGAACAAGAGCGATCTCGAACTTCCGGGTGGCTGAGTTATCCACAACGGACGGGTTGTCCACCAAGATCCACAGGTGAGCGGGGGACGCGTCAGAGTCGGTGCCAGGAGGTGGTGCCGATATGAACGCGACGGGGGCACTGGGGCGGTACGGCGAGGAGTTGGCGGCGCGGCTGCTGACCGAGGCCGGAATGACGGTTCTCGCGAGGAACTGGCGCTACGGACGGGCCGGTGAGATCGACATCGTCGCCCGCGACGGCGACACGGTGGTGATCTGCGAGGTCAAGACCCGCAGGGCGGGCACGTTCGAGCACCCGATGGAGGCGGTCACCCCGGCCAAGGCCGAGCGGCTGAGACACCTCGCCGGGGGCTGGCTGGAGCGGCACGGCGGGGTGCCGTCCGGCGGGGTGCGCATCGATCTGGTGGGCGTCGTGGTTCCCGCGCGGGGCGCGCCCCTGGTCGAGCATGTGCGGGGGGTGGCGTGATGGGGTTCGCGCGGGCCTGCTCGGTGGCGCTGGTGGGTGTCGAGGGCGTGGTGGTGGAGGTCCAGGCGGACCTGGAGCCCGGAGTGGCGGCGTTCACCCTGGTGGGGCTGCCCGACAAGAGCCTGGTCGAGAGCCGTGACCGGGTCAGGGCGGCGGTGGTGAACTCGGGGGCGGAGTGGCCGCAGAAGAAGCTCACGGTGGGGCTGAGCCCGGCGTCCGTGCCGAAGGGCGGAAGCGGTTTCGATCTGGCCGTGGCGAGCGCCGTGCTCGGGGCGTCCGAGCGCATCGATCCCCGGGCCATCGCCGATCTGGTGCTGATCGGGGAGCTGGGGCTGGACGGCAGGGTACGGCCGGTGCGCGGGGTGCTCCCCGCCGTGCTCGCGGCGGCCGAGGCCGGGTACCGGCAGGTGGTCGTCCCCGAGCAGTGCGCCGGTGAGGCTTCCCTCGTACCGGGAGTCTCGGTGCTCGGTGTACGGAGCCTGCGGCAGCTGATTGCCGTGCTCAGCGATGAGCCGGTCCCGCATGAGGAGCCGGTCTCCGGCGGGCCGGACCCCATGCTGGCCGGGCTGATGGTGCCGGGGGCCGGAGTGGGTACGGGGCTGGCGACGGCGGCGGGGGACGGGCCCGATCTCGCCGATGTGGCGGGGCAGTATCTGGCGCGCCGGGCGCTGGAGGTCGCCGCCGCCGGAGGACACCATCTGATGCTCTCCGGGCCACCGGGTGCGGGGAAGACCATGCTGGCGGAACGGCTGCCCGGGGTGCTGCCGCCCCTCAGCCGCAAGGAGTCCCTGGAGGTCACGGCCGTGCACTCGGTGGCGGGCATCCTGCCGCCCGGCGAGCCTCTGGTGCGTACGCCGCCCTACTGCGCGCCGCACCACTCGGCCACCATGCCCTCGCTCGTCGGCGGCGGGAACGGGCTGCCGAGACCGGGAGCGGTGTCCCTGGCCCACCGTGGAGTGCTCTTTCTGGACGAGGCGCCGGAATTCTCGGGCAAGGTCCTGGACTCCCTGAGGCAGCCGCTGGAGTCGGGATATGTGGTGGTCGCGCGGAGCGGAGGCGTGGTCCGGCTGCCGGCGCGCTTTCTGATGGTGCTCGCGGCGAATCCCTGCCCCTGCGGTCGGCACACGCTGCACGGCGCGGGATGCGAGTGCCCGCCGTCGGTGATCCGGCGCTACCAGGCGCGGCTGTCCGGGCCCCTGCGCGACCGGGTCGATCTGCGGGTGCAGGTGGAGCCGGTCAACAGGGGTGATCTGCTCAGCACGGGCGGCCGGGGCGAGACGACCGCCGTGGTCGCGGCCCGTGTCCAGGAGGCCCGGCAGCGCGCGGCGGCCCGGCTCCAGGACACGCCGTGGAACCTCAACAGCGCAGTGCCGGGCCATGAACTGCGTACGCGCTGGCCCGTCGCCCCGGGGGCCCTCGCGGCGGCGGAGCGGGACATGGAACGGGGGCTCCTCACGGCACGCGGCCTTGACCGGGTGCTGAGGGTGGCCTGGACCGTCGCCGACCTCGCCGGACGGGACCGGCCCGGGGAGTGTGATGTGGAGATGGCCCTGGAGCTGCGCACCGGCGTATCGCGCGGTGCGCCCGCGACGGTCGGCAGCGCCGCGGGCGGGGAGGCGACCGATGGGTGACGGGCCGGGACAGCGGGACACGGCCGGTGCCCCGGGCCGGAGTGCGACGGTCGGTGAGGCGGAGCGTTTCGCCCGAGCGGCGCTCACGAGGGTGCTGGAGCCGGGTGACGAGCGGGGCGGACGATGGCTCGGTGAGTTCGGGGCCCAGGAGCTGCTGGCGCGCCTCACCGCACCCGACCCCGACGCCACCGGCCTCCCCGGAGCCGGCCCACGGCGGTTCGAGAGCTACCGGACACGGGCAGCCGCCGCCGACCCCCACCGCGATCTGACCGCGATCGCGGCCGCCGGAGGCCGCTTCATCTGCCCGGGGGACGGTGAGTGGCCCACCCAGCTCGATGACCTCGGAGCCGCCAGACCTGTCGGGCTGTGGGTCAGAGGCCGATCGGACCTGCGGAAGTGGGCACTGCGTTCCGTGGCCGTCGTCGGCGCGCGGGCATGTACCCCGTACGGAGCGCATATGGCGGCCGCTCTCGGCAGCGGCCTCGCCGAGCGGGGGTGGGTGGTGGTCTCCGGGGCCGCCTTCGGCATCGACGGGGCGGTGCACCGGGGCGCGCTCGCCGCGGGTGGTGCCACCGTCGCCGTGCTCGCCTGCGGTGTGGATGTCGTCTATCCCCGCGGTCATGCGGAGTTGATCGGACGCATCGTGGAACAGGGACTGGTCATCGGGGAGTTGCCGCCGGGCGACCACCCCACACGCAGCAGATTCGTCCTCAGGAACCGGGTGATCGCCGCCCTCACCAGGGGCACGGTGGTCGTCGAGGCCGAATACCGCAGTGGGTCACTGGTCACCGCGCGGGCCGCGCTCAGGCTGGGCCGGTACACCATGGGGGTGCCCGGACCGGCGACCAGCGGGCTCTCGGCGGGCGTACACGAACTGCTCCGGGGCGAGGGGGTGCTGGTCACCGATGCCGACGAAGTGGCGGAACTGATCGGGGAGATCGGCGACCTGGCACCGGCCCGCCGGGGCCCCGTCCTGCCACGGGACCTCCTGGACCCCGTCAGCAAACTGCTCCTCGAAGCGCTCCCGGCACGCGGGGCGGTCGACAGCGGGCACCTCGCCCGCGGCGCGGGAACCACCACCGACGAGGCTCTCGGCAGGCTCTATGAACTGCACGCGCTGGGGTTCGTCGAACGGTTGGGGGACGGTTGGCAGCTGACGCGTCAAGCGAATCGCGGGACGAAGGCACGGCGAGGCGGTTCTTGATTTGGAGCATTCGGGTGAAAAAGTGATGGGGGTGACCTTTGCGGTGCTGCCGGAGACACCGGGAGGGCCGGTGTGTGCCGTGTCGGCGCCGGTTCACAGGACCGGCCGACGACCGGAATCCCACACGGGGTCACCGCCCGTCCTTCGCACACCGCATCCACGCAGTCACGCTACGCTCACCACTTCCGGCCACGATGCTCGCCAGCTTCCCCGAGTTCCTCCCGCACCGAGTACCCCTCACAGCAGAACGGCTCAAGGCAACGCATGCCCCAGCACACCTCCGGGTCTGATCGCGCGGCAGTGCCCCCCGCTGCCCGTGGCGCCGCGCGGCCCCCCGCTCCCTCGTCGCTAGAGGAGTTGTGGCAGTCGTACAAGACCACGGGGGACGAGCGGCTGCGTGAGCAGCTGATCCTGCACTACTCACCACTGGTGAAGTATGTGGCCGGCCGGGTCAGTGTCGGGCTGCCGTCCAATGTGGAGCAGGCGGACTTCGTCTCGTCCGGGGTGTTCGGACTCATCGACGCCATCGAGAAGTTCGACATCGAGCGCTCCATCAAGTTCGAGACCTATGCCATCACCCGGATCCGCGGGGCGATGATCGACGAACTGCGCGCGCTCGACTGGATCCCGCGCTCCGTCCGCCAGAAGGCCAGGAATGTGGAGCGCGCCTACGCCACACTCGAAGCCAAGTTGCGGCGTACCCCCTCCGAAGGGGAGGTGGCCTCCGAGATGGGCATCGGGATCGACGAACTGCATGCGGTCTTCAGCCAGTTGTCCCTGGCGAACGTTGTCGCGCTGGAGGAACTGCTCCATGTCGGGGGTGAGGGCGGCGACCGGCTCAGCCTGATGGACACCCTGGAGGACACCGCCGCCGACAACCCGGTCGAGGTCGCCGAGGACCGGGAGCTGCGGCGGTTGCTCGCCCGTGCGATCAACACTCTCCCGGAGCGTGAGAAGACCGTCGTCACCCTCTACTACTACGAGGGGCTGACCCTCGCGGAGATCGGGAACGTCCTCGGGGTCACGGAGAGCCGGGTCAGCCAGATCCACACGAAATCGGTGCTCCAGCTGCGGGCGAAGCTCGCCGACGTGGGCCGCTGACCTCCGTTCCGGCCTGCCTCTTGCGCGGCATCCGTAAAGTGGAGACGTGCCCAGGATTCGAGCGGCCTCCGTGGCCGAGCACCGGACCATGCAGCGCGACGCCCTGCTCGACGCCGCGCGTTCCCTCCTGTCCGAGGGCGGTACGGAGGCGCTGACCTTCCCCGCCCTCGCCGAGCGCACGGGCCTGGCCAGGTCCTCCGTATACGAGTACTTCCGTTCCCGGGCGGCGGTCGTCGAGGAACTGTGCGCCGTCGACTTCCCCGTCTGGGCGGCGGAGGTCGAGGCCGCGATGGAGCCCGCCACGACGCCCGAGGGCAAGGTCGAAGCGTATGTGCGCCGGCAGCTGGACCTCGTGGGTGACCGGCGGCACCGGGCCGTCGTAGCCATCTCCGCCGGTGAGCTGGACGACCGGGCGAGGGAGAAGATCCGTGCCGCGCACGGCGGGCTCATTGCCATGATCGTCGAGGCGCTTGGCGAGCTGGGTCATGAGCAGCCCCGTCTGGCGGCGATGCTCCTCCAGGGAGTGGTGGACGCCGCGGTGCGCCGTATCGAACTCGGCGCGGCGGAGGAGCCGGATGTGATCGCGGAGGCGGCCGTCGCCATGGCCCTCCGGGGCGTCGGCTCCTGATTCCGGGCCCGGCGCCCATGGGGGCGGGGCCTCCGGGCGCGTCCGGGGCCATGGCTGCCCGGGACGCCCGCCGCACGCCGGAACGGGTCACCCAGGCCGCCGTCAGCAGCAGGGCCGTATGGAGCGCGTGGGGCGTTGCCGCCCGGCCGGAGGCGGAGGCGGCGGGCCGTAGATCGCCGCGCGAGCCGTCCTGGAGCGGGGGAGTGCCCGTCACCGGAAGCAGCCGGGACGGCGGACGGCGCAGGAGCACCGGTGGCAGCAGCGACAGCGGGTCCAGATACTCGGTGCCGCGCAGCAGTCCCCAGTGCAGACAGCCCCTGGCGCAGTGCGACGGCCCGCGCTCGACGCGGGCCACCGGCCGGCCCGCCTCCACGTCCGTACCCACCGGGAGCAGTGCCACGACCGGTTCATAGGTGACGCGCAACGGCGGGTCACCCGGGCCGGTGAGCGCGATCGTGAGCACCCCTCGCCCCCCGACCGGGCCGGCGAACACGATCCGGCCCGCCGCCACCGCGCGCACGTCCGTGCCCGGTGGCGCCGCCAGGTCCACACCCCGGTGCCCGGGGCCGTACGGCGACGAGGGAGCCTCCCAGCCGCGCACGATGGCAGGGCGTGGCGGGCCCACGGGCCAGCTCCGTCCCCCGGTGGTGCCGTCCCCCGAGGCGGGATCCTCGCGTCCCCGGGTGTCCGCGCGTGGAGTCTGACTCTCCCGTACCGCTGCTTCTTGCCGCGTTGCAGGATCCTTCTGGCCCGCCTCGTCCCGCCTTGCCGCAGGATCCACCCGTGGTGTGTGATCCTCCCGCGTCAACGGGGGGCCGTCAGCTCCGCCGCCCACCCGGTCCATGCCGCGATGCCCGGCAGACCGGTCCCAGGGGCCCGACCCGGGCGGGCCGTGGGAGGCCGCTGCGGGCCCGGGCGCGGCCGGTGATCCGGCCACAGCGCCCGCCACGCCCAGCAGGACGACCAGGACTCCCGCCAGGACAGCGCTCAGAAGCCTGCCCGGGGTGACGGCCCTGTGCACGGCCGGGTACGTGGGTGGGGTGGGCACCTTCCGTACCGCCGGGCCCCTGCGCACTTCCCGGCTCCTGCGACCGGCGGGGTCCCTGTGTACGGCCAGGCTCCTGCGCGGGACCGGGGTCCTGCGCGTGGCGGCGTCCCTGCGCGGCTCCGGGATCCCGCACCCGGCCGAGAACGGGCGGGCCGGGGCCCTGCGCGCTGCGGGGACCTTCCGCACCTCCGTGATCCCGCACACCGCGGGGAGCTCCCGAGCTTCCGGGACCCCTTGCCGGGCCGGGAGCCTGTGCCTCATCGGCGGGGTCCGGCGCAGGGGCCGTACCGTGCCCGGGGTGACGGGCCCGCGAGGCGGCGACGCCCGGACCGGGACCGTGTCCATGACCTGGCTCCTGCGCTCGGCTGGGTCCCCTTGCCTGGCGGGGACCTGCCGCACCTCCGGGATCTCGCACACCGCGGGGAGCTCCCGAGCTTTCGGGACCCTTTGCCGGGCCCGGAGTCTGTGCCTCATCGGGGCGGTTCGGCGCAGGGGCCGTACCGTGCCCGCGGTGACGGGCCCGCACGGCGACGCCCGGACCGGGACCGGGATCCCCCACCCCAACGGGACCCCCCACCCCAACAGGATCCCGCACCCAGGCGGGGCCCCGCACTCCGGCGGGGGTGGGCCCGGGGGCTCGCAGGCGAGCTGGGGCCGGGAGGGGAGCGGGGCGGGTGGGAGTCGGAGAGCGTTGCGGTACATGCACCGACCGTCCCGCAGGGCGGCGAACCGAGTGGATCATGCTCCGGATCTGTGGAGTACCCACCGGTTGTGGACAACGCCGTCACCCGCCGCCGCCAGGGTCCCGTACACTTCTTCTGGCGATCCGGGTCACCGGGTCGACTTCGCACGCCCCGCCACCGCACACCTCTCAGGTCGGTGGCCGCGCCCCTCGGTCCCTTGTGGCAGGCGCGTCGGGGCGTCAGGACAAACCGAGAATCCAAGGAGATACGGCCATGGCCGTCGTCACGATGCGGGAGCTGCTGGAAAGCGGCGTCCACTTCGGTCACCAGACCCGTCGTTGGAACCCGAAGATGAAGCGCTTCATCTTCACGGAGCGCAACGGCATCTACATCATCGACCTGCTCCAGTCGCTGTCGTACATCGACCGCGCCTACGAGTTCGTCAAGGAGACCGTCGCCCACGGCGGTTCCATCATGTTCGTCGGCACCAAGAAGCAGGCCCAGGAGGCGATCGCCGAGCAGGCGACCCGCGTGGGCATGCCGTATGTCAACCAGCGCTGGCTCGGCGGCATGCTGACCAACTTCTCCACCGTCTACAAGCGTCTGCAGCGCCTCAAGGAGCTTGAGCAGATCGACTTCGAGGATGTGGCCGCCTCCGGCCTCACCAAGAAGGAGCTGCTCGTCCTCTCCCGCGAGAAGGCCAAGCTGGAGAAGACCCTCGGCGGTATCCGCGAGATGCAGAAGGTGCCGAGCGCCGTCTGGATCGTGGACACCAAGAAGGAGCACATCGCCGTCGGTGAGGCGCGCAAGCTCCACATCCCGGTCGTCGCGATCCTCGACACCAACTGCGACCCCGACGAGGTCGACTACAAGATCCCCGGCAACGACGACGCGATCCGCTCCGTCACCCTGCTCACCCGGGTGATCGCCGACGCCGTCGCCGAGGGCCTGATCGCCCGTTCCGGCGTCGCCACCGGCGACTCCAAGCCGGGCGAGAAGGCGGCCGGTGAGCCGCTCGCCGAGTGGGAGCGCGACCTCCTCGAGGGCGACAAGAAGGCGGACACCGAGAAGGCTGAGAACGCCGCGGAGGCCGCGCCGGCCGCCGAGAAGCCGGCCGAGGCCCCGGCCGCCGAGGCGCCCGCTGCCGAGGCCGAGGCGGAGAAGCCCGCCGCGGACGCCGAGCAGGGCTGAGGCCGTACAGCTCCGGTAGGTGAGGACGGCGGGGGACGGTGCCACGAGCACCGGCCCCCGCCGCTCACCCGTAGGTCGGCCAAGGATCTCCGGCGGACCTTCGACTTTCGACCGTTTCGAGAAGAGACTCAAGGACATGGCGAACTACACCGCCGCTGACGTCAAGAAGCTCCGTGAGCTGACCGGCGCCGGCATGATGGACTGCAAGAAGGCGCTGGACGAGGCCGACGGGAATGTCGACAAGGCCGTCGAGCTGCTGCGCGTCAAGGGCCAGAAGGGCGTGGCCAAGCGCGAGGGCCGCAACGCCGAGAACGGCGCCGTCATCTCCCTCATCGCCGAGGACAAGACCTCCGGCGTACTGCTGGAGCTGAAGTGCGAGACGGACTTCGTCGCCAAGGGCGAGAAGTTCCAGGCCGTCGCCAGCACGCTCGCCCAGCACGTCGCCGCGACCTCCCCGGCCGACCTCGACGCCCTGCTCGCCTCGGAGATCGAGGCCGGGAAGACCGTACAGGCGTACGTCGACGAGGCCAACGCCAACCTCGGCGAGAAGATCGTCCTCGACCGCTTCGCGCAGTTCTCCGGCGCGTACGTCGGCGTCTACATGCACCGCACCATGCCCGACCTCCCGCCGCAGGTCGGCGTTCTGGTCGAGCTGGACAAGGGCGGCGACGAGGCCGCCGCCATCGCCAAGGACGTCGCCCAGCACATCGCCGCCTTCGCGCCGAAGTACCTCACCCGTGAGGACGTCCCGGCCGAGGTCGTCGAGCAGGAGCGCCGGGTCGCCGAGGCCACCTCCCGCGAGGAGGGCAAGCCCGAGGCCGCCCTCCCGAAGATCGTCGAGGGTCGCGTCAACGGCTTCTTCAAGGAGGTCACCCTCCTCGACCAGCCGTTCGCCAAGGACAACAAGAAGTCCGTCAAGAAGGTCCTGGACGAGGCCGGTGTCACGCTGAAGCGCTTCGCGCGCATCCGCGTCGGCGCCTGAGCGGACGCGCCAGGTACGCGTAGAACACCGGAAAGCGACGTGCCGGGTACACGGAGTACCCGGGCGGGGGCGCGAGTACGGCGAGTACGCGATCGATCCGGGAGCCCGATAGGGTTTCTCACGCAGTCATCGGCCGCGTGAGCCCCAAGGCGGCACAACTGCCTTGAAGCGCCGGACGACCGCAGATCTGACGAGGAGGCCATTGCCGACAGGGACACCAGCACCCAACCGGCAATGGCCTTCCTCGTATGTGCACGAGGAGATCTCCATGAACAAGGGCGCGGACGCCAACCAGGCTGCCGGCGACAACAGCGACCACGACGGGAAGCACGACGTGAAGAGTGCCGGACGCTTCATGCTGAAGCTCTCCGGTGAGGCGTTCTCCGGAGGCGGGGGACTGGGTGTCGACCCCGATGTCGTCCACGCCATCGCCCGTGAGATCGCGGCGGTCGTACGCAGCGGCGCCCAGATCGCGGTCGTCATCGGTGGCGGCAACTTCTTCCGCGGCGCGGAGCTCCAGGTGCGCGGAATGGACCGGGCCCGGTCCGACTACATGGGCATGCTCGGCACCGTCATGAACTGCCTCGCCCTCCAGGACTTCCTGGAGAAGGAGGGCATCGACTCCCGCGTCCAGACGGCCATCACCATGGGCCAGGTCGCGGAGCCGTACATTCCGTTGCGGGCCGTGCGCCATCTGGAGAAGGGCCGTGTGGTCATCTTCGGCGCCGGAATGGGCATGCCCTACTTCTCCACCGACACCACCGCCGCCCAGCGGGCCCTGGAGATCGACGCCGAGGCGCTGCTGATGGGCAAGAACGGTGTCGACGGGGTCTACGACTCCGACCCCAAGACCAACCCCGACGCGGTGAAGTTCGACGCCCTGGAGTACGGCGAGGTACTGGCCAGGGACCTCAAGGTCGCCGACGCCACCGCGATCACCCTCTGCCGTGACAACGCCCTCCCGATCCTTGTCTTCGAACTCCTCACCGAGGGCAATATCGCGCGAGCGGTACGGGGTGAGAAGATCGGCACGCTCGTGAGCGACCAGGGCACCCGGGCCTGAACTCCGGGGGGTGTCCGAGGGCGTCCGGGGACGGACGCGCGAGGATGTCCGGGATAGACAAAGTCCTGCCGGTCGGACACCGTGCAGGAAAGACGCGACACAGGTTCCGCCCGACCGGATAGTTGCATGCCGGGCCTACTCAAGACACGCAGGAGCAAGTGGTGATCGAAGAGACCCTCCTCGAGGCCGAGGAGAAAATGGAGAAGGCCGTCCTGGTCGCCAAGGATGATTTCGCCGCGATCCGCACCGGACGTGCGCACCCGGCGATGTTCAACAAGATCGTGGCCGACTACTACGGTGCGCTGACCCCGATCAACCAGCTGGCCTCGTTCTCGGTGCCGGAGCCGCGCATGGCGGTGGTGACCCCGTTCGACAAGACCGCGCTGCGCAATATCGAGCAGGCGATCCGCGACTCGGACCTCGGCGTCAACCCGAGCAACGACGGCAACATCATCCGGGTGGTGTTCCCCGAACTGACCGAGGAGCGCCGCCGGGAGTACATCAAGGTCGCCAAGGGCAAGGCCGAGGACTCGAAGATCTCGATCCGCGCCGTGCGCCGCAAGGCCAAGGAGACCATCGACAAGTTCATCAAGGACGGCGAGGTCGGCGAGGACGAGGGCCGCCGTGCGGAGAAGGAGCTCGACGACACCACCGCGAAGTACGTGGCTCAGGTCGACGAGCTGCTCAAGCACAAGGAAGCCGAGCTGCTCGAAGTCTGATGAACGACTCTTCCTGGGGGGCCCCGAGGAGGGCCGACTACGTCGGAGGCGGGGGCCCGCCGGAGCAGAGCCTCCTTTCGGCGGGTCCCGCGTACGATCAGCATGACGCACAGCAGACTCGGCCCATGCCCATCGTGCCGGACTTCCCCGACGCAGGTAGAGACGCCGAAGACCATGGGGGCCGCGACCAGCGCGGCCGCCGTCAGGTCCGTGACGATCGTGACAGCGACCAGGGGGCCGCTCGGCTGAGCGGCCCCCTGTTCCGCGACGAGAATCCGCAGGAGCCCATGCCCAGCCCGCAGCCGGCCCCCGAGCCGGAGCCGCCGAAGAGGAAGCGGGCCGGCGGTGGGACCGGCCATGACAGAAAGCGGGCAGGCCGTGATCTGCGGGCGGCCATAGGGGTCGGCGCCGGTCTCGGCGTGGTGATCATCGCCTCGCTCTTCGTCGTCAAGGCACTGTTCGTGGGCGTCATAGCGGTCGCCGTTGTCGTCGGGCTGTGGGAACTCACCTCACGGCTCCAGGAGCGCAAGCAGATCAAGGCCCCTCTGGTGCCGCTCGCCGTGGGCGGCGCGGCGATGGTGGTGGCCGGGTACGCGCGCGGGGCGGAGGGCGCGTGGGTCGCCATGGCCCTGACGTCGCTCGCCGTGCTGATCTGGCGGATGACCGAACCGCCCGAGGGCTATCTCAAGGACGTCACCGCGGGGATCTTCGCCGCGTTCTACGTACCCTTCCTCGCGACCTTCGTCGCGATGATGCTCACGGCGGACGACGGCCCGCAGCGGGTGCTCACCTTCCTGCTGCTCACCGTGGTCAGCGACACGGGCGCGTACGCGGTGGGCTGGCGCTTCGGCAAGCGGAAGCTCGCACCCCGTATCAGCCCCGGGAAGACCCGGGAGGGGCTGCTCGGTGCCGTCGGCTTCGCGATGGCCGTGGGCGCGCTGTGTATGCAGTTCCTCATCGACGACGGCACCTGGTGGCAGGGACTGCTGCTCGGTCTCGCGGTCGCGGCCAGCGCCACCCTCGGCGACCTCGGTGAGTCGATGATCAAGCGGGACCTCGGGATCAAGGACATGGGCACGCTGCTGCCCGGCCACGGCGGCATCATGGACCGGCTGGACTCGCTGCTGCCGACCGCCCCGGTGGTCTGGCTGCTGCTGGTGATCTTCGTCGGAAGCGGCTGACCGGGCCGCCGCGCGGACCCGGTACTCTGGAAGGGCGTGTCGCCGGACGGCGGCGCGCCCTTTCCGACCCGCGGCCGCGGGGGTGGTCCGGTGAGTTTCCCGGGCTTCGGCAGTACACCGGGTGTTCCGCGTCGGCGCGGGGCGCCGGCACCGTTCACGAGGAGTTTTGGCTCATGGCCCCCGCCCCGGGAGAGCTCACGTTCATCGCGCCCCGCGGAGCGAAGAAGCCACCGCGTCACCTCGCCGATCTCACCCCCGCCGAGCGCAGGGAAGCCGTCGCGGCGATCGGCGAGAAGCCCTTCCGGGCGAAGCAGCTCTCCCAGCACTACTTCGCGCGGTACGCGCACGACCCCGAGCAGTGGACGGACATCCCGGCCGCCGCCCGGCACAGGCTCGCCTCCGAGCTGCTGCCGGACCTGATGTCGGTCGTACGCCATATCTCCTGCGACGACGACACCACCCGTAAGACGCTGTGGCGGCTGCACGACGGCACCCTCGTCGAGTCCGTGCTGATGCGGTACCCGGACCGGGTCACGATGTGTATCTCGTCCCAGGCGGGCTGCGGGATGAACTGCCCGTTCTGCGCCACGGGACAGGCGGGCCTCGACCGCAATCTGTCCACCGCCGAGATCGTGCACCAGATCGTCGACGGGATGCGCGCGCTGCGTGACGGCGAGGTCCCCGGCGGCCCGGCGCGGCTGTCGAACATCGTGTTCATGGGGATGGGCGAGCCCCTCGCCAACTACAAGCGGGTCGTGGGCGCGATCCGGCGGCTCACCGATCCAGAGCCGGACGGGCTCGGTATCTCACAGCGCGGGATCACCGTCTCGACGGTCGGTCTGGTGCCCGCGATGCTGCGCTTCGCCGACGAGGGCTTCAAGTGCCGGCTCGCCGTGTCGCTGCACGCGCCGGACGACGAGCTGCGCGACACCCTCGTCCCGGTCAACACCCGCTGGAAGGTACGGGAGGTCCTGGACGCGGCCTGGGAGTACGCGGAGAAGTCCGGCCGCCGGGTCTCCATCGAGTACGCGCTGATCCGCGACATCAACGATCAGGCCTGGCGCGGTGATCTGCTGGGCCGGCTGCTCAAGGGCAAGCGGGTCCATGTCAATCTGATCCCGCTCAATCCGACGCCCGGCTCCAAGTGGACGGCGTCGCGGCCCGAGGACGAGAAGGCGTTCGTCGAGGCGATCGCGGCCCATGGGGTACCGGTGACCGTGCGGGACACCC
Organism: Streptomyces sp. NPDC051018; assembly: GCF_044456085.1. Taxonomy (NCBI): domain Bacteria; kingdom Bacillati; phylum Actinomycetota; class Actinomycetes; order Kitasatosporales; family Streptomycetaceae; genus Streptomyces; species Streptomyces sp. NPDC051018. Next base: position 96,217 of record NZ_JBITFN010000022.1, on the reverse strand, counting down.
GGGGGCAGGAGATCGACGGGGCGTGCGGACAGCTCGCCGCGACGGAGCGCTGAGCCCGGCCCGGGGCCGGGAGAACCGGCTCGTACCGGGCGCGGGAACGACCCGTACCGACTGGACGTAAGGGCCGTACCGACCGGCCGCAGGTGCGCTCCGCACCACCGTCCATACGACCCGTACCCGCGGACGGCCCGCAACCACCATCCGTGGCCGTCCCCTCCCGGACGGGACGAATGACCCGCACCTGACATCCCACGCGTCCGACCTTGTACTCTGGGCTCGAACACATGCATACATCCGACAGGGGAGCGCCACAGCGCTGAGAGTGCGGTACCCATCAGACCGCAGACCCTCTGAACCTCGCCCAGGTCATTCTGGGTAGGAAGTTCGGTCGTAACTCAAGCTGTTGCGCCCTGCCCGGATCCTTCGCTGAGGACCGGGCAGGGCCGCGTCTCTTCCTGGCCACCCCCAGGAGGAATGATCCAGTGAGCACCACCAGGAAGATCACGGTCGCCGCGCTGGCCGCCGCGCTCGGAGTCGGTACCCTCGCCGCCTGCGGCGGGGAGACGGACGACTCGCCGTCCGGCGGCGCCGGCGGATCGAAGCCGAAGACCGTCACGCTGGTGACGCACGACTCGTTCGCCGCGTCCGCATCCGTGCTCAAGGAGTTCACCGAGGAGACCGGCTACACCGTCAAGGTGCTCAAGAGTGGTGACGCCGGAGAGGCCCTCAACAAGGAGATCCTCACCAAGGGCTCCCCGCAGGGCGATGTCTTTTTCGGCGTCGACAACACCCTCCTCTCGCGCGCCCTCGACAGCGGCCTGTTCACCCCGTACGAGGCCAAGGGGCTGGCGGCGATTCCGCAGGCGGTGAAACTCGACGGCGACAAGCACCGGGTGACGCCCGTCGACACCGGCGACATCTGCGTCAACTACGACAAGAAGTACTTCGCCGACCGGAAACTGGCGCCGCCTCAGACCTTCGACGATCTGCTCAAGCCCGCGTACAAGAACCTGCTCGTCACCGAGAACGCCGCCACCTCGTCCCCCGGACTCGGCTTTGTACTCGGCACGGTGGCGCGGTACGGCGACGAGGGCTGGCAGGACTACTGGAAGAAGCTCAAGGCGAACGGCGTCAAGGTCGTCAGCGGCTGGGAGCAGGCGTACAACGAGGAGTTCTCCGGCTCTGCGGGCGGCAGGAAGGCCGACGGCGACCGCCCGCTGGTCGTCTCGTACGCCTCCAGCCCGCCGGTGGAGGTCCTCTTCTCGGAGCCGCGGCCCGCCGAGGCGCCGACCGGGGTCGCCACCGGCACCTGCTTCCGTCAGATCGAGTTCGCCGGACTGCTGAAGGGCGCGAAGAACGAGGGCGGCGGCAAGGCGCTGCTGGACTTCCTGGTCTCGGAGAAGTTCCAGGAGGACATGCCGCTGAACATGTTCGTCAACCCGGTGGTGGAGGGGGCGAAGCTGCCCGAGCTGTTCACCCGCTTCGGGGCCGTGGCCGACAAGCCCGGCACCCTCGCACCCGACCGGATCGCCGACAACCGGGAGCAGTGGATTCAGTCGTGGTCCTCGCTCGTCGTGAAGTAGCGGCGGCGGAGCCCGGCCCCGTCCGGGACATCCGCGGCGGCGCGGTGCGGCTCGGCCTGATGGCCGTGCCCGCCGTGTTCTTCGCCGTGTTCTTCGCCTACCCCGTCGTCTCCATCGTCGGCCGCGGCCTGGAGACCGGCGGGGGCTCGCGGTTCGGCCGGATCGGCGAGGTGCTCGGCCGCGCCGACATCCAGGGCGTGCTCTGGTTCACCACCTGGCAGGCGCTCGCCTCGACCGTGCTCACCCTGCTGATCGCGCTGCCCGGCGCCTATGTGTTCGCCCGTTACGAGTTCCCCGGCAAGAAGCTGCTGCGGGCGGCGCTGACGGTGCCGTTCGTCCTGCCGACCGTCGTCGTCGGCACCGCGTTCCTGGCCCTGCTGGGGCGCGGCGGACTGCTCGACGACCTGTGGGGCGTCCGTCTCGACACCACCGTGTGGGCGATCCTGCTCGCGCACGTCTTCTTCAACTACGCCGTCGTCGTACGGACCGTGGGCGGACTGTGGTCCCAGCTCGACCCGCGGCAGGAGGAGGCCGCGCGGGTCCTCGGCGCCGGGCGGTTCACGGCCTGGCGGAAGGTCATCCTTCCGGCGCTCGCGCCCTCTGTGGCGGCGGCCGCGCTGATGGTCTTCCTGTTCACCTTCACCTCCTTCGGGGTCGTGCAGATCCTCGGCGGGCCCTCGTACGCCACGCTGGAGGTGGAGATCTACCGGCAGACCGCGCAGTTGCTGGATCTGCCGACGGCCGCCGTCCTGACCATGGTCCAGTTCGCGGCCGTCGGGGGCGTACTCGCGGTGCACGCGTGGACCGTACGGCGACGGGAGACCGCGCTGAGACTGGTGGACCCGGCGGGAACCTCCCGGCGGCCGCGCGGTGGGCGCCAGTGGGCCCTGCTCGGCGCGGTGCTCGGCACGATCGCGCTGCTGCTGCTGGTCCCGCTCGGCGTCCTGGCCGAACGGTCGCTCAGCACCTCCGGCGGCTACGGGTTCGACCACTACCGTGCCCTCGCCACGATCGACGAGGGCGGCGGAGTCTTTCTCGTACCGCCCCTGGACGCCGTCGGGAACTCCTTGCGGTACGCGCTCGTCGCGACGCTCATCGCGCTGGTCGTGGGCGGGCTGGCCGCGGCCGCCCTGACCCGTCGCGCCGGGCGGCTGGTGAGGGGCTTCGACGCGCTGCTGATGCTGCCGCTCGGAGTGTCGGCCGTCACGGTCGGGTTCGGCTTTCTGATCACCCTGGACAAGCCCCCGCTGGATCTGCGGTCGTCCTGGATCCTGGTGCCGCTCGCCCAGGCCCTGGTCGGGGTGCCCTTCGTGATACGGACGATGCTGCCCGTCCTGCGGGCGGTGGACGGACGGCTGCGCGAGGCCGCGGCCGTGCTCGGGGCCTCACCGCTGCGCGTATGGCGGGAGGTCGATCTGCCGCTGGTGCGGCGGGCGCTGCTGATCGCCGCGGGCTTCGCGTTCGCCGTGTCGCTCGGTGAGTTCGGCGCGACCGTGTTCATCGCCCGCCCCGACCATCCGACGCTCCCGGTGGCGGTGGCACGGCTGCTGGGACGGCCGGGGGAACTCAACTACGGGCAGGCGATGGCCCTGAGCACGATACTGATGGCGGTGTGCGCGGGGGCGCTGCTGCTGCTGGAGAGAGTCCGCGTCCGCACCACCTCAGCCGGGGAGTTCTGATGGCCCTGCTCCAACTCGACGATGTGACCGTACGGTTCGGGGCGCGGACGGCGCTCGACGGGGTCGATCTGGAGGTCGCCGAGCACGAGATCGTCTGTGTGCTGGGGCCCAGCGGCAGCGGCAAGTCCACCCTGCTGCGGGTCGTGGCCGGGCTCCGGCGCGCGGACCGGGGCCGGGTGCTGCTCGCGGGGGCCGACCAGTCGGGGGTGCCGGTGCACCGGCGGGGTGTCGGACTGATGTTCCAGGACCATCAGCTCTTCCCGCAGCACGACGTCGGCGGCAATGTCGGCTTCGGGCTGCGTATGCGCGGTACGGGGCGGGCCGAACGGGAGCGCCGTGTCGCCGATGTACTGGAACTGGTGGGGCTGCCGGGCGCCGGACGACGCGCGGTCGCCGCACTCTCGGGCGGGGAGCAGCAGCGGGTGGCGCTGGCGCGGGCGCTCGCTCCACAGCCCCGGCTGCTGATGCTGGACGAGCCGCTCGGCCAGCTGGACCGGGGCCTGCGGGAGCGGCTGGTCGTCGAACTGCGGGACCTGTTCGGCCGGCTGGGCACGACCGTGCTCGCCGTCACCCACGACCAGGGCGAGGCCTTCGCGCTCGCCGACCGGGTCGTCGTGATGCGGGACGGCCGGATCGCCCAGGCGGGCGCGCCCCTGGAGGTCTGGCAGCGGCCCGCCGACGAGTTCGTGGCGCGTTTCCTCGGTTTCGACAATGTGGTGGCCGCGACGGTCAGCGGGACGGCCGCGGACACGGTGTGGGGGAAGATCCCCGTACCGGACGGCACCCCTGACGGGGAGTGCCGGCTGCTGGTCCGGCCCGCGGGCGTGGGGCTGACGGAGGTGTCGGAGGGGCTGCGCTGCACGGTCGAGGGGCGTACGTTCCGGGGGCACCACGTGGCCCTGCGGCTCAGGCCCTCCGGCGGGCCGCCCCTGGAGGCGGCGGCCGGGCTGCGGGACGCGCCCGAGGAGGGGGCCGAGGTGGGGGTGGTCTTCGCCGCGGAGGACGTGGTGGTGCTGGGCTGACGACGGTGCCGGGCGGTGCCGGTCCCGGTGCAGGGTCGGTCCGGCGCCACGCCCGGGCCCGGCGCCACGCTCCGGTCCTGCGCCGGGGATCCCCGGTCGGGCGCCGGGGGTCCGGTCCGGCACCCGGGAACGGGATGTGTGAACCCGGGGGCTCCGGACGGCGGGGGACCGTGCCAAGAGGACGGCGTACCTCAGTCCCTCGTGCACGCCGCCGCGATCGCCAGGCTGTCCTCGACGATCAGATAGCGGGTGATCAGACCGCCCCGGACTGTCACCCACATCACGAACGGCGAGCGGAAGACCTTGCCCGTCGTGGTGACCGTGCCCATGAGCCATCCGCTGATCATCGCGTCCTCGCCGTCCACGACGACCGCGTCGACCGAGCACCCCTCCGGGACGGGCACCTGGCCCTCGGCCAGCTCGCGGAAGTGGGCGGCGACATCGGCCCGGGCCGAGCGCGGGCGGATCCAGGGGACGGCCGGGTTCTCGGCGATGTGCCAGTCGACCTTCTCCGCGAACAGGTCGGCCACACGCTCGGGCGAGCCCTCCTGGAGCCGGGCCAGCAGCTCCTCGACGGTGGCACGGGTGGACGCGGTGGCGGTGGCCGCGTGCGCCGTGGTGCGGCTGTCCGCGGTGATCCGGCCGGGGCGGGTGGTCCCGGCGGTGGGCGTGGTGTCCGGTGCGGTGGTCATCGTCTCGTCCCCTTCGAGCGGCGGCTACGGGGACGATCCTGCGCCCGCAGGGGTACGGCGGTCGATTACCCACGGGGTAATCGACCGCCGTACCGGACTCCTCAGCCCTTCAGCGGGACCGCCGCCAGCGTCGCCACCCCCCAGGTCAGCGGGGTGAGGACCAGCAGCAGGACCCCCGCCCGCAGCGCGGCGGCCGAGCGCAGCGTTCCGGCGGAGGCACCGAGGCGCCGCAGGTCCTGGACGGTGGCCGCCCTGGCCGCCCGGGCCTCCAGCGCGGAGGTCAGCAGCGTGGCCGTCGTACACGCGACGACCAGGGACGCGCCCAGGCCGGTCAGCGGGCCGAAGGGGCGGGGGCCCTCGTCGTACAGCGTCCAGGCCGCGATCAGGGCGGAGGCGACCGCGCACACCACGCCCAGCGGGCGGCCGATCCTGCGGGACTCCTCCATCAGGATGCGTCCCGCCAGCAGCCGGAGGGCGCCGGGCCGGAACATCTGGAGGAGCCGGCCGCAGAAGTGCGTCAGCGCGGGGCCCGCGATCGCGAGGCCCACGGCGGTGAGTGCCCAGCCGACCAGGACGCCCACGGGGTTCCCGTCGATCTCACCCGGCAGGGGCAGCGGGTCGCCGGCGTGGCTGCGGCCCGCGTACGTACCGACCGCCAGGCCCGCCGCCGTCAGCGCGCATCCCCACGGCAGGCCCCCGGGCGCGCGCCGGGGTCCGGCCGGTCCGCCGGGGGCGGCGGGCTCCGGCTCGACGGGACGCGGGCGCAGGGTGAGCGCCGCCGCCACCGTCGCGGCGAGCGGCACCAGCGCCAGCAGGGTCAGCGCGGCGGCGAGCGGGAGGGGCTCGTCGGCGGCCAGGAGCTCCGCCGCCGCGCCGTCGAAGGGGAGACCCGCCAGATCGCCGCGCAGATGGAGGAAGAACAGCAGGGCGACCATACTGCCGAGGGTGCCGGACACGGCCGTGGAGGACGCCGCCAGCAGCGCGAGACGCCCGGGGCCAAGACCGACCGCCGACAGACCGGAACGCGGTCGGGTGCTCGGATCCGTGCGCGCCACGGCGACGGCGAAGTGCACCGTCGCGGCGAGAGGGATCAGACACCACGACAGCCGCAGCAGCGAGGCGGAGGACTCACCGGGGTGGGCGAGTGCGTAGGTGAGCGCGCTCAGCAGGAGAAAGCCGACACCCGCCGATGCCGCCGCGACCATCAGCCGGCGCGCCAGGATCAGGGGGTGGGCCCCACGGGCTAGACGGAGAGCGAGCACTCGGCCCGGCCTTCCGCGTCGGCAGCGGCCAGCGAGCTGACGCGGCGGCCGTCCACCAGGGTCACCGTGCGGTCGGCGAGCGCCGCCACCTCCGGGTCATGGGTGGCGAGCACCACCGTGATCCGGTGCGAGCGGGCCGCGGCCAGCAGCGTACGCAGCACCTGTGCGCGGTCCGCGCGGTGCAGGGACGCCGTGGGCTCGTCCGCGAACAGCACGGCGGGTTCGGCGAGCAGTGCCCGTGCCGTGGCGGTCCGCTGGCGCTGTGCCTGGGTCAGGGCGTACGGGCGCTGCCGGGCACAGGCGCCGACGTCGAGGCGCTCCAGCCACTCCATGGCGGTGGCCTTGGCCCGCCGCCGGGGGGTGCCGCGCAGCAGCAGCGGCAGGGCCGCGTTCTCCCACGTGGACAGCTCCGGTACGAGACAGGGCTCGGGACCGATCCAGCCGAAGCGCTCCCGGCGCAGCCGCTCGCGGTGGAGCGGGGGCAGGGTGTGCACGGGGGAGCCGTTGAAGCGCACCTCGCCCTCGTCGGCGACGAACTGCCCGGACAGGCAGCGCAGCAGTGTGGTCTTCCCGCTGCCGCGGGGGCCGGTCACGGCGAGGATCTCGCCCTCGCGCACACCGAGCGAGACACCCGCGAGCACGGGTGAGCCGCTGAGGGTGTGGTGGAGCGAGCGTGCCCAGATCACATCGTTGTCCGGTGGGGCCACCATGGCGTACACCTCGGTTCTGATCAGATCGGTCGTCCCCCGTACGGGGGAACGAGGTCAGGGCTGATCGGTCACTGGGGGTCCCCCCGCCCCCGCGAGGGGGCAGGGGGAACGCTAGGCAGCCGGATGCGGGGTCCGGGGAAGCACACGGCCCGGGTGCGCTCCATCCACTCGGATGGGTGCACCCGGGCCGTCGGCCGGGCTGGGGGCGGGGCTCCACTCGGGCCCCGCGGCCCCACGAGCTCTAGAGCTTGGTCCACGCCTCGGTGAGGACGCCCCGCAGCACCTGCTCGATCTCGTCGAACGTCGACTGGTCGGCGACCAGCGGCGGCGCGAGCTGGATGACCGGGTCGCCGCGGTCGTCGGCCCGGCAGTACAGGCCGTTGTCGTAGAGCGCCTTGGAGAGGAAGCCGTAGAGCACGCGCTCGGTCTCCTCGTCGGTGAAGGTCTCCTTGGTGGCCTTGTCCTTCACCATCTCGATGCCGTAGAAGAAGCCGTTGCCGCGGACGTCGCCGACGATCGGCAGGTCGTGGAGCTTGTCCAGGGTGGCCTTGAAGTTCGCCTCGTTGTCCAGCACGTGCTGGTTGAGGCCCTCGCGCTCGAAGATGTCGAGGTTGGCGATGCCGACGGCCGCGGAGACCGGGTGGCCGCCGAAGGTGTAGCCGTGCAGGAAGGTGTTGTCGCCCTTGTAGAACGGCTCGGCGATCCGGTCGGAGACGATGCACGCGCCGATGGGGGAGTAGCCGGAGGTCATGCCCTTGGCGCAGGTGATCATGTCCGGGACGTAGCCGAACTTGTCACAGGCGAACGTCGTGCCGAGACGGCCGAAGGCGCAGATGACCTCGTCGGAGACGAGCAGCACGTCGTACTGGTCGCAGATCTCCCGCACGCGCTGGAAGTAGCCGGGCGGCGGCGGGAAGCAGCCGCCGGCGTTCTGCACCGGCTCCAGGAAGACCGCGGCGACGGTCTCGGGGCCCTCGAAGAGGATCTGCTGCTCGATCTGGTCGGCGGCCCAGCGGCCGAACGCCTCGGGGTCGTCGCCGTGGATCGGGGCACGGTAGATGTTGGTGTTCGGCACCTTGTGCGCGCCGGGTACCAGCGGCTCGAAGGGGGCCTTGAGCGCCGGGAGGCCGGTGATGGACAGGGCGCCCTGCGGGGTGCCGTGGTAGGCGACCGCGCGCGAGATGACCTTGTACTTGGTGTGCTGGCCCTTGAGCTTGAAGTACTGCTTGGCGAGCTTCCAGGCGGTCTCGACCGCCTCGCCGCCGCCGGTGGTGAAGAACACCTTGTTGAGGTCGCCGGGGGCCTCGTTCGCCAGCCGCTCGGCCAGTTCGACGGCCTTGGGGTGGGCGTACGACCACACGGGGAAGAAGGCCAGCTCCTGGGCCTGCTTGTACGCGGTCTCGGCCAGCTCGGTGCGGCCGTGTCCGGCGTTCACCACGAAGAGGCCGGCGAGGCCGTCGATGTAGCGCTTGCCCTTGTCGTCGTAGATGTACGTGCCCTCACCCCGGACGATGGTGGGGACGGGGGCGTTCTCGTACGACGACATCCGGGTGAAGTGCATCCACAGATGGTCGTAGGCGGTCTTTGACAAGTCGCTGCGGTCCTGGCTCACGGCTATCGGGTTCCCCACATGTAGGTCTGCTTCTTGAGCTTGAGGTACACGAAGCTCTCGGTGGACCGCACACCGGGGAGTGCGCGCATCCGCTTGTTGATCACTTCGAGCAGGTGGTCGTCGTCCTCGCAGACGATCTCCACCATCAGGTCGAAGGAGCCCGCGGTCATCACCACGTACTCGCATTCGGGCATGGCGGTCAGCGCTTCGGCGACCGGATCGAGGTCGCCCTCGACACGGATGCCGACCATCGCCTGGCGGCGGAAGCCCACGGTGAGCGGGTCCGTCACGGCGACGATCTGCATGACGCCCTGGTCGAGCAGCTTCTGGACGCGCTGCCGTACGGCCGCTTCCGACAGGCCCACGGCCTTGCCGATGGCGGCGTACGGACGGCGACCGTCCTCCTGGAGCTGCTCGATGATCGCGAGGGAAACGGAGTCGATCGTCGGGGGCTGTGAAGTCCCGGCGTTCCCGTTCCTGGAGTCTGCGCTTCGGCTGGCCACACACTCACTGTGCACCGGTCGCGTCCGTCTTGCAAGCCCCAGGCGATGAAATTCGTTGTTGAGACCATCGAATATCACTGAATCCGAAGATGACGTGGGTCGGGGCTGTCGAAAGCGTCACTCGTGTGTTTAGGCTGGGTGCACCTGGGTGGACCCACCCATTCGGAGATCAGACAGGAGGGTGGCAACAGTGACCACCGAGCTGCGTCGTCTGCGCAACTACATCAACGGGGAGTTCCGGGACGCCGCCGACGGGCGGACGATCGATGTCATCAACCCGGCGACCGGCGAGGCGTACGCCACCTCCCCGCTCTCCGGGCAGTCGGACGTCGACGCGGCGATGGACGCTGCCGGGGCTGCCTTCCCCGCCTGGCGCGACGCCACCCCCGCCGAGCGCCAGAAGGTCCTGCTCAAGATCGCGGACGCGTTCGAGGAGCGGGCCGACGATCTGATCGCCGCCGAGTCCGAGAACACGGGCAAGCCGCTGGAGCTGGTCCGCAGCGAAGAGATCCCGCCGATGGTGGACCAGATCCGCTTCTTCGCGGGCGCGGCGCGGATGCTGGAGGGCCGCTCGGCCGGTGAGTACATGGAGGGGATGACCTCCATCATCCGCCGTGAGCCGGTCGGCGTCTGCGCGCAGGTCGCGCCGTGGAACTACCCGATGATGATGGCCGTGTGGAAGTTCGCCCCGGCGCTCGCCGCGGGCAACACCGTGGTGCTGAAGCCCTCGGACACCACCCCCGCGTCCACGGTGCTGATCGCCGAGATCATCGGCGCGATCGTGCCGAAGGGCGTCTTCAACGTCATCTGCGGTGACCGTGACACCGGCCGCGCGATGGTCGAGCACCCCACCCCGGCGATGGCCTCCATCACCGGTTCCGTACGCGCGGGCATGCAGGTCGCGGCCTCCGCGGCCAAGGACGTCAAGCGCGTCCACCTGGAGCTGGGCGGCAAGGCGCCCGTCGTCGTCTTCGAGGACACCGACATCGCCAAGGCCGTCGAGGACATCGCGGTCGCCGGCTACTTCAACGCGGGCCAGGACTGTACGGCCGCCACCCGTGTCCTCGTCCAGGAGTCCATCCACGACGAGTTCGTCGCGGCGCTGGCGAAGGCCGCCTCCGAGACGAAGACCGGCCAGCCGGACGACGAGGACGTGCTCTTCGGCCCGCTCAACAACGCCAACCAGCTCGCCCAGGTCTCCGGTTTCATCGACCGGCTCCCGGCGCACGCCAAGGTCGAGGCGGGCGGTCAGCGCGTCGGCGACAAGGGCTACTTCTACGCCCCGACCGTCGTCTCGGGCCTCAAGCAGGACGACGAGATCATCCAGAACGAGGTCTTCGGCCCGGTCATCACCGTCCAGTCCTTCACGGACGAGGCCCAGGCCCTGGAGTGGGCCAACGGCGTCGAATACGCGCTGGCGTCCTCGGTCTGGACGAAGGACCACGGCCGGGCGATGCGGATGTCCAAGGCCCTGGACTTCGGCTGTGTCTGGATCAACACCCACATCCCGCTGGTCGCGGAGATGCCGCACGGCGGCTTCAAGAAGTCCGGCTACGGCAAGGACCTGTCGGCGTACGGCTTCGACGACTACACGCGTATCAAGCACGTGATGACGTCGCTGGACGCGTAGTGCCGTGTGTGGGGGCGGGGGCCGGTGCCCCCGCCCCCACGCGTTCGCGGAACGCGCGGCCCGCGCGTCCGGCCCGCGGCACCGGACGTCTTCCCGTCCGGCTGCCCGCACCGGTGCTCATCGGGCTGTCCGGCCGGGTGCCGCGGGTCCGGTGTCCCATGTGCCGGTGATCCGGCGGCGCCCCCGCGGCCTCAGGGGGACCCCGGGCCTCCAGAGGCCCCGGCTGCGGGGGAGCCGGGGCCGGTGAGCAGGGAGCGCAGGGTGTGGACACGGTTGGTCGTGATCGAGTCGACACCCGCGCCGATCAGCCTCCGCATGGTCCGCCGGGTGTCGGCGGTCCAGGCGGAGACCAGCATGCCGTCCTGGTGGACGCGGTCGGTGAGCTGCCGGCTGATCAGGCCGAAGCTGTAGTTGAGGGTGCGCGGCCGGACCGCGTCGATGAGCGCGGGACGCGGCGGCGCCAGCGAGGTCCAGGTCAGCGCGATCTCGGCGGACGGATCGGTGGTGCGTACCGCGAGCATGGTCACCGGGCCAGCGCAGTAGTACGCCCGCTCGGCCGCGCCGCACTCGTGGACCGTGCCGACGACCGTGCGGACGGACTCCCCGGTGGCCCCGGGCAGATCGATCATCACCCGGTGCGCGCCCAGCGCCTCCAGGGCCTGTGCCAGCGTCGGCACACCGCCCCGCGTCAGCTCGCGCACCTGCTCGTACGTCAGTTCCGCCAGCGGGCGGTCGTGTCCCCACAGCCGCTTCAGCGTGGCGTCGTGCAGCAGCACGGGCACCCCGTCCCGGGTGAGCCGTACATCGATCTCCACGGCGTCGGCGCCCCGTCCGACGGCCGACCGGAGGGAGGGGAGGGTGTTCTCGCGGACGAGGTAGGGATCGCCCCGGTGCCCTACGGCGGTGACGGCACGCATGGGCCCAGTGTCGCCGGTCGGCCCGGTCCGCCGACCCGCCCGGGGGCCGGTCCCCGGAGTCGCCGCACGGGCGGTCCCGGGGCCGTCGCCACCGGTCAGCGCGCGAGCCACTGCGCCGTGTACGTGTCGATCTCCCCGGCGATCCGCGCCTTGCCCGCGGGGTCGAGGAACGACGCCTCCACCGCGTTCTTGGCCAGCTCGGCGACACCGCCCTCGTCGAGGCCGAGGAGGCGGGCGGCGACCCCGTACTCGTTGTTGAGGTCGGTGCCGAACATCGGCGGGTCGTCGCTGTTCACCGTGACCAGTACGCCGGCCTCGACCATCCGCCGGATCGGGTGGAGTTCGAGATCGGTGACGGCCCGGGTGGCGACGTTGGAGGTCGGGCAGACCTCCAGCGGGATGCGGTGCTCGGCGAGGTGGGCCAGCAGCCGGGGGTCCTCGGCGGCGCTGGTGCCGTGGCCGATGCGCTCGGCCCGCAGTTCGGTGAGCGCGTCCCAGACGGTCCCCGGGCCCGTCGTCTCACCGGCGTGTGGCACGGACCGCAGACCGGCCGCGATCGCACGGTCGAAGTACGGCTTGAACTGCGGCCGGGCCACCCCGATCTCGGGACCGCCGAGGCCGAAGGAGACCAGTCCCTCGGGACGCAGGTCCACCGCGAGCCGGGTGGTCTCCTCGGCGGCTTCGAGCCCCGCCTCGCCCGGGATGTCGAAGCACCAGCGCAGCAGCACCCCCCACTCGGCCTCGGCGGCCTTGCGGGCGTCCTCGATGGCGTCCATGAACGCCTTCTCGTCGATGCCCCGCCGGGTCGAGCTGAAGGGGGTGACGGTCAGCTCGGCGTAGCGGATGTTCTGCCGGGCCATGTCACGGGCGATCTCGTAGGTGAGCAGCCGGACGTCCTCCGGGGTGCGGATCAGGTCCACGACCGAGAGGTAGATCTCGACGAAGTGCGCGAAGTCGGTGAAGGTGAAGAAGTCGGCGATCGCCTCCGGGTCGCTGGGGACCCTGGAGTCGGGGTGGCGGGCGGCCAGTTCGGCCACGATGCGGGGGGAGGCGGATCCGACGTGGTGGACATGGAGTTCGGCTTTGGGGAGTCCTGCGATGAACGTGTGCAGGTCGGTCATCTGGGTCCTCCGGGTGTGATCGGCCACATGGGTCGAGATCATGGTAGGCGGACGGTCCCCCGGGTGGGCGTACGCCGTAGCATGACAAGACGACGATCGGGGGAGTGCCATGGCAGATCATCAGGGCGGACACGAGCCGCGCGACCGGGATCCCTGGGCGCCGCCGGACAGCAGTCAGGCGCGGAGCGAGAGCGCCGGCACACCTTCCGCGGGGGCCGGGGTGCCGCTGGACAAGCCCGGCGCGGGAACGGACCCGGCACCGGCCCCTGGTGCCGCTGCGGGCGCGGGCGGGGGTCTGCCGTCGTACCCGGGCCCCTCCCCCTCCGGTGACAGCCCGCATGTGCACGATCTGCCGACGATGACCTCGATGCCCGGTGCCGGCACGGGCGCGGTACCGCCGCCGCCGATCGCGCCGGGCGGGCCCGCGGGGCCCTATGGCTATCCGGGTGTCCCGGGCGGTGCCCCGACCGTTCCGGGCACGGGTGATCCTTACGGTGCGTACACCCCGTATCCCGGGTACCAGAGCTATCCCCAGAGCGGCTGGGCGCCCGGCGGGGGCGCGCAGAACAACATGGGCGTCGCCGCGATGGTGCTGGGCATCCTCTCGGTGGCGCTGTTCTGTCTCTACGGGATCGTCGGGCTCGTTCTCGGGGTGCTCGCGCTGATCTTCGGGATCATCGGCAGAAAGCGCGCGAACCGGGGTGAGGCGACCAATCCCGGTCAGGCATTGGCGGGCATCATCCTCGGCTCGATCGGCGCGGTCATCGGGCTGGCCTTCCTCGTGGTGGTGGTGTGGGCGCTGGTCTCGTCGGGCATCGACGAGGGCGACGGGGTGTCGGAGTACGACGATCCGTATGCGAACACGCTGGTGATCGACGGTTCGGGCGGCCCGCGCTGAGTGCTCCACCGACGCCTGCCCGGCGCCCTGCCCCCGGGCGCCGGACCGGCCTGGTCCGGTGGTCGGCCGTACGGACCCCGTAGCGCCGCTCCCGTACGCGGGCGGAGCCGGCCGTACGGACCGGGTGGGCCGTACGGGCTGGTCAGGCGGGCCGGGTGGGCCGCTTTCGTACGCCGGCCCGGTCAGGTGCCGGAGCCATGAGCCTCCCGGAGTGAGGTGCGGGCCTCCATCAGGGCGAAGCCCAGAAGGTTGGGACCGCGCCACTGGGCCGGGTCATGGGCCCGGGGATTGCCCGCCGAGAGGCCGATGCCCCACACACGGTCCCGGGGGCTCTCGCCTCCACCAGCACGCGCTCGCCCGTGGCGAGCAGAAAGTCCCGCAGGCCGGCGTCCTGGCCGAACTTGTGCTCACTGCCCGAGCGGACGATGCCGAAGCGCTCGCGGCGCCAGACCTCCTCGTCGAATCCGCGCACCAGCCGTCCGGCCGTCTTCGCCTCGGCCGGGCTCGCCGCGCCGATCGCCTGCCGCTCCGCCTCGGGGTCCCCGAACAGCCGAGCCTTGGCCGCCATCATCCAGTGCTCCGCGGTGGCGTAACGCACGCCTTCGACCACGAAGGGTGACGGCCACCACTGGCTGAGGCAGCTCGGGCCGAGGCGTCCGTCGGGGCGCGGCGCATGCCCCCAGAAGTGCAGGTACTTCACTCGTTCACCGCTGCTGACCTGCTGGATCAGCTCATTGATCCCCATGCACGCGAGTCTCGCATCCACCACTGACACTCCGTACGGGTATTTCGGCCCGGACGCGACACATGGTCGACCGATTCCGTCGCGTAACCAAAAGGCAACTACGGAATCACTTGTTGACGAACGGTTGCTCTGTCAGGATCGGCACTCAATTCATGCTAGTTCGACATTCAAACGGCGAGAACAGAGCGACGGCCCACGGGCCGGGACAACGGAGAGCGTCAAATGGGTGACCGGTTCCCAGTGCTGGACCGCTTCGCGGACGGCGCGCAGCACATCGGCGGGCGGCTGCGGCCCGGCACCTCGGGGCGCACCCAGGAGATCACCGACCCGGCGACCGGGGACACCGTCCACCGCTATGAGCTGGCGGGCACCGAGGACGTCGACGCGGCGGTCGCCGCCGCCCGTGAGGCTTTCCCCCAGTGGTCCGGGGCCACCCCCGGGGAGCGCTCCGACGCGCTGCACCGCTTCGCGGCCGTGCTGGCCGAGCGTGCGGGCGATTTCGCACGGGTGGAGTCCCTCCAGTGCGGCAAGCCGATCAAGCTCTCCACCGAGTTCGACGTCCCCGGCACGGTCGACAACACCGCCTTCTTCGCCGGGGCGGCCCGCCATCTCCAGGGGCAGTCGGCCGGGGAGTACAGCGGCGACCACACCTCGTACGTACGCCGTGAGCCGATCGGTGTCGTCGGCTCCATCGCGCCCTGGAACTACCCGCTCCAGATGGCGGCCTGGAAGGTCCTCCCGGCGATCGCCGCGGGCAACACCATCGTGCTCAAGCCCGCCGAGATCACCCCGCTGACCTCGCTGATGTTCGCGCAGGCGGCCACGGACGCGGGCATCCCCGAGGGGGTCGTCAACGTCGTCTCCGGCGCGGGACGGGACGCCGGTGAGCATCTGGTGGGCCACCCGGACGTCGCCATGACCTCCTTCACCGGATCCACCGCGATCGGCAAGCGGGTCGCCGGGATCGCCACCTCCACCGTCAAGCGGCTCCACCTCGAACTGGGCGGCAAGGCCCCCTTCGTCGTCTTCGACGACGCCGATCCCGAGGCGGCGGTCCAGGGCGCGGTCGCCGGATCGCTCATCAACTCGGGCCAGGACTGCACCGCCGCCACCCGGGTCTACGTCCAGCGGCCGCTCTACGAGCGGCTGCGGGAGGGCATCGCCGATGTGATGGCGTCCGTCCGGCTCGGCGACCCCTTCGACCCCGCCACCGACCTCGGCCCGCTCGTCTCGCACGCCCAGCGCGACCGGGTCGCCGCCTTCGTCGACCGGGCCCGGGCGTACGCCACCGTCGTCACCGGCGGTAAGGCACCCGGGAACGGCGGCGCGTACTATCTGCCCACCCTCATCGCCGACGCGGCCCAGGACAGCGAGATCGTCCAGTCCGAGATCTTCGGCCCGGTCCTGGTGATCCTGCCCTTCGACTCCGACGACGAGGGCATCGCGCTCGCCAACGACACCCCCTACGGCCTCGCCGCCTCCGCCTGGACCAGGGACGTCTACCGCGCCGGACGCGCCACCCGGGAGATCAAGGCGGGCTGCGTCTGGATCAACGACCACATCCCGATCATCAGCGAGATGCCGCACGGCGGCCTTCGGGCATCCGGCTTCGGAAAGGACATGTCGGCGTACTCGTTCGAGGAGTACACGCAGGTCAAGCATGTGATGTCCGACAACACCGCCGAAGTCCGCAAGGACTGGCACCGCACCGTCTTCGGGGACAGATAGCCGGTCCGCTCACAGCGGCCTCCATCCGAAAGGGCACAGCGCATGGATCACAACGAGCCCGGCGGCCTGTCGGCGCCACAGCTGGCGGCGATGCGGCGCAGTCTCACGAACGGCCGGGGTGCCCTCTCCCGCCGTTCCGTACTGCGCGCCTCCGGCATCGGCGCGCTCACCGTCGGCGGCCTGGGCGCCCTGAGCGCCTGCGGCATCCCGCCCGCCAAGCGGGAAGGAGGCGCCACCGCCTCCGACGACCACTCGGACAAGGAGAAGGTGGTCAACTTCTCCAACTGGACCGAGTACATGGACGTCGACGAGGACGGCAAGACCCGGCCGACCCTGACCGAGTTCACCAAGCGGACCGGGATCAGGGTCAAGTACACCGAGGACATCAACGACAACGTCGAGTTCTTCGGCAAGATCCAGCCGCAGCTCGCGGCGGGCCAGGACACCGGCCGCGATCTGATCAACGTCACGGACTGGCTCGCCGCCCGGATGATCCGGCTCGGGTGGGTGCAGCCGCTCGACGCTTCGCTGCTGCCCCACGCGTTCGCCAATCTCTCGCCCCAGTTCCGGGGCCCCGACTGGGACCCGGGCCGCGCCCACTCCTACCCCTGGGCCGGTATCTCGACCGTCATCGCCTACAACACCAAGGCGACCGGCGGGAAGAAGGTCGACTCGGTCACCCAGCTGCTGGACGACCCCAGCCTCAAGGGACGCGTCGGCTTCCTCACGGAGATGCGCGACACCGTCGGCATGACCCTGCTCGACCTCGGCAAGTCACCGGAGAAGTTCACCGACGCCGACTTCGACGAGGCCATCGGCCGGCTTCAGAAGGGCGTCGACAAGAAGCAGATCCGCCGCTTCACCGGCAACGACTACACCTCGGACCTCGACAAGGGCGATCTGGCTGCCTGTCTCGCCTGGGCCGGTGACGTCATCCAGCTCCAGACCGACAACCCGGACATCCAGTACGCGATCCCCGCGCCCGGATACATCACCTCCAGCGACAACCTGATGGTCCCCGCCGGGGCCCGGCACCAGCGGAACGCCACCCGGCTCATCGACTACTACTACGAGCCCCCGGTGGCCGCCCGGCTCGCCGCGTACATCAACTTCGTCTGCCCGGTCGACGGGGTCAGGGCGGAACTGGCCAAGATCGATCCCGAGCTGGCCGGCAACACGCTGATCGTCCCGGACCGGGCCATGGCCGCCAAGTCCCATGCCTTCCGCTCCCTGACCACCGAGGAAGAGACGTCGTACGAAGAGAAGTTCGCCAAGCTCATCGGCGCCTGAACTCCCCTCCAGGCCCCCAGAGCCCGATCCCCCACGGCTCCCCGAGCCTCGTGCCCCTGAGCCCACCGAGCCCCCTGCTCTCGACACCCCTGGGACCGCGACCCATGACTGACACAACAGCGGGCGGCGATGTCCGCCTCTCCGGGATCAGCAAGACCTACGGCTCCTTCACCGCCGTCCACCCCCTGGACCTGACCGTCCCGCAGGGCTCCTTCTTCGCCCTCCTCGGCGCGTCCGGCTGCGGAAAGACCACCACGCTCCGGATGATCGCCGGACTGGAGGACCCCACCACGGGGACCGTCTTCCTCGGCGAACAGGACGTCACCGCGCTCCCGCCGTACAAACGCCCGGTCAACACCGTCTTCCAGAGCTACGCCCTCTTCCCGCATCTGACCATTTACGAGAACGTCGCCTTCGGTCTGCGCCGCCGCGGTATCCGGTCGGTGAAGAAGCAGGTCGGCGAGATGCTCGACCTCGTACAGCTCGGGGACAAGGCCCAGCGCAAGCCGCACCAGCTCTCCGGAGGCCAGCAGCAGCGCGTCGCCGTCGCCCGCGCGCTCATCAACCACCCCAAGGTGCTGCTGCTCGACGAACCGCTGGGCGCGCTCGACCTCAAGCTGCGCCGCCAGATGCAGCTGGAACTCAAGCGCATCCAGACCGAGGTCGGCATCACCTTCGTCCATGTCACCCACGACCAGGAGGAGGCCATGACCATGGCCGACACCGTCGCGGTGATGAACGGCGGACGCGTCGAGCAGCTCGGGCCGCCCGCCGAACTCTACGAGCGGCCGCAGAGCACCTTCGTCGCCAACTTCCTCGGCACCTCGAACCTGATCGAGGCCGAGGTCGTCACCAACAGCGGCGGCGAGGTCGTCGTCACCGCCGCGGACGCGAAACTGCGGCTGCCCGCCGGGCGCTGCGCGACCTCACCGGACGCCGGCGGCCGGCTGCTCATCGGCGTACGCCCGGAGAAGATCTCCCTGGTCCACGCGGACGACGCCGGGAGCGTCCCGGAAGGGCGGAATCGTTTCACCGGCACCATCGCCGACTCCAGCTTCATCGGTGTCTCCACCCAGTACCGCATCGACAGCGCCGTCTCGCCGGAGCTGGAGGTGTACGTACAGAACGTCGAGCGGGACACCCGCCTCGTACCCGGCGCCCAGGTCGTCCTGCACTGGAACCCGGAGCACACCTTCGGCCTCGACGCGGCCCAGTCCGTGCTGGCCGGGACCGTGGGCTCCGCGGGTGTGGCCACAGACACGGAGGCGGCATGAGCACCGTCGCCGAAGCACCGCCGAAGCCCCCGGCCACCGAACCCGTCGTGCACAAGCGGCCGGTGCGCCGCAGACTCGTGCCGTACTGGCTGCTGCTCCCCGGCATCCTGTGGCTGCTGGTCTTCTTCGCGCTGCCGCTGGTCTACCAGGCGTCGACCTCCGTGCAGACCGGCTCGCTGGAGGAGGGCTTCGAGGTCACCTGGCACTTCCAGACCTACTGGGACGCCCTGACCGAGTACGGGCCGCAGTTCGTGCGCTCGGTGCTGTACGCGGGCACCGCCACGATCCTGTGTCTGCTGCTGGGCTATCCGCTGGCGTATCTGATCGCGTTCAAGGCGGGCCGCTGGCGCAACCTCGTCCTGGTCCTCGTCATCGCGCCCTTCTTCACCAGCTTTCTGATCCGCACCCTCGCCTGGAAGACGATCCTCGCGGACGGCGGCCCGGTGGTGGAGGTGCTGGGCACGATCGGCTTCCTCGATGTCACCAACTGGCTGGGGATGACCGACGGGAACCGGGTCCTCGCCACCCCGCTCGCGGTGGTCACCGGTCTCACGTACAACTTCCTGCCCTTTATGATCCTGCCGCTCTACACCTCGCTGGAGCGGATCGACCCCCGGCTGCACGAGGCCGCGGGGGATCTGTACGCCACCCCGGCCACGGCCTTCCGCAAGGTGACCTTCCCGCTCTCCATGCCGGGTGTGGTCTCCGGGACGCTGCTGACCTTCATCCCGGCCAGCGGTGACTACATCAACGCCGAACTCCTCGGCTCCACCGACACCAAGATGGTCGGCAATGTCATCCAGTCGCAGTTCCTGCGGGTGCTCGACTATCCGACCGCGGCCGCGCTGTCGTTCATCCTCATGGCGATCGTGCTGATCATCGTCACCGTCTACATCCGGCGGGCCGGAACGGAGGACCTGGTCTGATGGCTCCACTTCGCTGGCTGAGGCGCAATCTCGTCGTCGTCGCGGGCCTGCTGACGCTCGCCTATCTGATCCTGCCGAACATCGTCGTGATGGTGTTCTCCTTCAACAAGCCGGCCGGGAAGTTCAACTACTCCTGGCGGGAGTTCTCCACCGACGCCTGGAAGGACCCGTGCGGGGTCCCCGACATGTGCGGCTCGCTCACGCTCTCCCTCCAGATCGCCCTCTGGGCGACGATCGGGGCCACCGTCCTCGGCTCGATGATCGCCTTCGCCCTGGTCCGCTACCGCTTCCGGGCCCGGGGCGCGATCAACTCCCTGATCTTCCTGCCGATGGCCATGCCCGAGGTCGTCATGGCCGCGTCGCTGCTCACGCTCTTCCTCAACATCGGCGCCGAGCTGGGCTTCTGGACCATCCTCATCGCCCATATGATGTTCTGCCTCAGCTTCGTGGTGGTCGCCGTCAAGGCCCGGGTGCTGTCGATGGACCCCCGGCTGGAGGAGGCGGCGCGCGATCTCTACGCGGGGCCCGTACAGACCTTCCTGCGGGTGACGCTGCCGATCGCCGCGCCCGGGATCGCGGCGGGCGCGATGCTCGCGTTCGCGCTCTCCTTCGACGACTTCATCATCACCAACTTCAACTCGGGCAACACCGTCACCTTCCCCATGTTCGTCTGGGGTTCGGCCCAGCGCGGTACACCCGTCCAGATCAACGTCATCGGCACGGCCATGTTCGCCATCGCCGTACTGATCGTCGTCGCCGGTCAGCTCGTCAGCAACCGGCGGAAGAACAGCACACTGCCGAAGTAGGCCCCCGGTCCGCCGCCGTGCGGACCCCGTGAGGAGTGGAAACCATGGCCCCAGCCGCCATGACCTTCGCATCGTCCCTGTCCGACGCCCAGCCTCTCTCCTACTGGCTGGACGACCCCGCCAGACCCGCCCCCCTGCCGGCGCTCACCGGTGACGAGCACTGCGATCTGCTGGTCGTCGGCGGCGGATACAGCGGTCTGTGGACCGCGCTGCTCGCCAAGGAGCGCGACCCCGGATGGGACGTCGTACTGATCGAGGGGCACGAAGTGGGCTGGGCCGCCTCGGGCCGTAACGGGGGCTTCTGCGCCGCCTCCCTCACCCACGGCCTCGGCAACGGCATCGCCCGCTGGCCGGGCGAGATCACCCGGCTGGAGGAACTGGGCGCCCGCAACCTCGACGCCATCGAGGAGACGGTCGCGCGATACGGCATCGACTGCGACTTCGAGCGCACCGGGAGCATCGACGTCGCCACCGAGCCCCACCAGGTTGCCGAACTGGGGGAGATGTACGAGGGGGCCGCCGGGCTCGGCTTCGACGGCCTCGAACTCCTCGACCAGGACGCCATGCGCGCCCAGGTGGACTCCCCGGTCTTCCTCGGCGGGATGTGGGACCGGCGGGGCACCGCCATGCTGCACCCGGCCAGGCTCGCCTGGGGCCTCAAGCAGGCCGCGCTCGGCCTCGGGGTGAGGATCTACGAGAACACCCGGGGGCTCGATATCGCCTCCTCCGCCTCCGGGGCGGCCGTGCGCACCCCCTACGGCCGGGTCTTCGCCCGCCGGGTCGCCCTCGGCACCAACGTCTTCCCCTCGCTGGTCAAACGGGTGCGTCCGTACACCGTCCCGGTCTACGACTACGCCCTGATGACGGAGCCGCTGAGCGAGGAGCAGCTGTCGTCGATCGGCTGGAAGGGACGGCAGGGCGTGGGCGACATGGCCAATCAGTTCCACTATTTCCGGCTGACCGCCGACCACCGCATCCTCTGGGGCGGCTACGACGCGATCTATCCGTACGGCGGCCGGGTCAGCGCCGAGATGGACCACCGGCCCGAGACCTATCTCAAGCTCGCCCGGCACTTCTTCCGCTACTTCCCCCAGCTGGAGGGGGTGCGCTTCAGCCACGCCTGGGGCGGTGCCATCGACACCTGCTCACGCTTCTCGGCCTTCTTCGGCACGGCCCACGGAGGCAAGGTCGCGTACGCGGCCGGCTATACGGGGCTGGGGGTCGGGGCCACCCGTTTCGGCGGGGAGGTCATGCTCGATCTGCTGTCCGGGCGGCGGACCGAGCGCACGGAGCTGGAGATGGTGCGGACCAAGCCGCTGCCGTTCCCGCCGGAGCCGGTCGCCTGGGCCGGGATCGGGCTCACCAAGTGGTCGCTGGCGAGGGCGGACGCGAACGGGGGACGGCGCAACGCCTGGCTGCGGACGATGGACAGGCTGGGGCTGGGCTTCGACAGCTGAACCGGGCACGGTGGCGGGAAGCGGGAAGCGGGAAGCGGGAAGCGGGAAGCGGGAAGCGGGAAGCGGGAAGCGGGACACGGGACGCCGGACACGGGTGCCGGGAGGCAGGCGGCGGCGGGTCCGTGGCCGGTCCGCCCGGGGGTTTCCGGCCCCGGCCTCCCGCACGCCCGGCGGACCCGCCACCGCCCCCTCACCGCCGGTCATGGCGTGACGCAGTTCACTACTACGGAGTAGCAGAACTCGCGTCATAGTCGGCGCCGAGCCCTCTCTCCCCTGGTGAAGGCACATTCCGTGCACACCAGAGGGAGGCATTGTGATGGCCGGCTCAGGAGCCAGGACCGCGGTGGAGTGGCTCGTATCGGTGGCCCCGGATCCGGACGCCTGCCGGTGGGAGTGGCAGCGCAACCCCCTGGGGGTCGCACTGCTGCCCGCGGGCAGGCGCTGGGACGTACTGATCCTGCCCGGCGAACTGGGCTATCCGACGCTCGATGTGCTCGGCAGGCTGGTCGACCGGCCGGGCCCCGTTCTCGCCGACTTCGGCGACTCCCGGATGGGCTTCTTCGTGCCGCCGGGCACCGCCGCCCACTGGGTCGGCACCGGAATCCGCAGCGCCGGGCAGGGGACCTGGATCGTCGTCCCGTATCCGGGCCGGACCGGCGGGGGAGGAGTCCGCTGGCTCGTCGCCCCGGACGGCTCCGGCACGCTCTGCGACCCCGCCCTGCTGGAACTGGCGATGCACGAGGCGGCGGCGGGCCTGGCCCGTCACCAAGGGGAGTGAGCGGGCCGGCCCGGGGGTCCGGAGCGGGGGAGCCGGGACGGGTGTGTGCCAGAGGTCTTGACAACCTGATTGGTCTGGACCAAATTGTGGCTCCCGCTTCCATCCCCCCATGTACTGGAGGCAGTTGTGGTACGCACCCGAAGCCGCCGTCGCAGAGAGCGCCTCAGCAGACTCCTCGCCGTCGCCTCGGCGGCACTCCTCACCATCGGCGGCCTCGTCGCCTCGACGACCACGGCGGAGGCGGCGGACAGCGAACTCGCCGTCAACGGCGGCTTCGAGGCCGGCCTCGCCGGCTGGAGCTGCTCGGCGGGCAGCGGAGCCGCCGTCGCCACCCCCGTCCACGGCGGCACCTCGGCGCTCAAGGCGACCCCGGCCGGCAGCGACAACGCCAAGTGCAGTCAGACCGTCACCGTCCAGCCCAACTCCGCCTACACCCTCAGCGGCTGGGTCCAGGGCGGCTATGTCTATCTCGGCGCCTCCGGCACCGGGACCACGGACGTCTCCACCTGGACACCGTCCGCGTCCGGCTGGCAGAAGCTCTCCACGGGCTTCCGCACCGGAGCCTCCACCACCTCGGTCACCCTCTACACCCACGGCTGGTACGGCACCCCCGCCTACCACGCGGACGACATCTCCCTGTTCGGCCCGGGCGGCGGTCCGGTCCAGATACCGGCCGCCCCCGCCGGCCTGGCCGCGGGCTCCCCCACCTCCACCTCCGTACCGCTCAACTGGAACCCCGTCGCCGGAGCCACCGGCTACAACGTCTACCAGGGCGCGTCCAAGGTCCTCTC
The DNA here is from genome assembly GCF_044456085.1 of Streptomyces sp. NPDC051018. Taxonomy (NCBI): domain Bacteria; kingdom Bacillati; phylum Actinomycetota; class Actinomycetes; order Kitasatosporales; family Streptomycetaceae; genus Streptomyces; species Streptomyces sp. NPDC051018. The sequence goes on along the minus strand of NZ_JBITFN010000022.1, from coordinate 72,793 downwards.
GGTGAGCGGTCCGTCGGCCACCGTGAGCGGGCTGACGCCCTCCACCCCGTACAGCTTCCAGGTCACCGCGACCAACAGCGCGGGTGAGTCGGCGAAGTCCGCCGCCGTGAGCGCCACGACCACCAGCGGCGGAGGCGGCAACCCCGGCGGCGGCCTTCCGGCCCACGCCCTCGTCGGCTATCTGCACACCAGCTTCGCCAACGGCTCCGGCTATACGCGCATGGCGGACGTGCCCGAGTCCTGGGACGTCATCAACCTCGCCTTCGGCGAACCGACCTCGGTCACCTCCGGCGACATCCGCTTCAGTCTCTGTCCGGTCACCGAGTGCCCGAACGTCGAGTCACCGGCCGAGTTCAAGGCCGCCGTCAAGGCCAAGCAGGCCGCGGGCAAGAAGGTCCTGATCTCCATCGGCGGCCAGAACGGCCAGGTCCAGCTCGGCTCGACGGGAGCGCGGGACGCGTTCGTCAGCTCCGTATCGAAGATCATCGACGAGTACGGCCTCGACGGACTCGACATCGACTTCGAGGGCCACTCCCTGTCGCTGAACACCGGCGACACGGACTTCCGCTCACCCACCACGCCCGTGGTCGTCAATCTGATCCAGGCGGTCAAGACCCTGAAGGCGAAGTACGGCTCCGGCTTCGTCCTCACGATGGCCCCGGAGACGTTCTTCGTCCAGCTCGGCTACCAGTTCTACGGCTCCGGCCCCTGGGGCGGCCAGGACCCGCGCGCGGGCTCCTATCTGCCGGTCATCCACGCCCTGCGCGACGATCTGACCCTGCTCCACGTCCAGCACTACAACTCGGGTCCGATCATGGGCCTCGACAACCAGTACCACACCATGGGGAACGCGGACTTCCATATCGCCATGGCCGACATGATGCTCACCGGATTCCCGGTCGCGGGCAATCAGTCGAGGTTCTTCCCGCCGCTGCGGCCCGAGCAGATGGCCATCGGTATGCCCGCCTCCACCCAGGCGGGCAACGGGCACACCTCGCCCGCGGAGGTCACGAGGACGCTGGACTGCCTGACGAAGAAGGCCAACTGCGGTTCGTACCAGACCCATGGCACCTGGCCCGCCCTGCGCGGACTGATGACCTGGTCCATCAACTGGGACCGCTACAACCAGTGGGAGTTCTCCCGGAACTTCGACGCCTACCGATGGAGCTGATCAGCAGCACCGCCCCGCACAGGCACCAGCTGCCGATGACGTCCAGAGGCCAGTGGTAGCCGCGGAACACCAGACCGATGCCCGTCGCCAGGGTGAGGAGCAGGGCGGCGGGCATCGCCCATGTCGTGAGGGCCCGGGGGAGATACGGCCGAAGGAGCAGGGCCGCGCCGCAGTAGGCGGCCATCGCGGTGGCGGTGTGCCCGGAGGGGTAGTAGCCGGTCGCCTCCGTCAGCGGGCCCGGCCGGTCGACCAGCGCCTTCAGGGGGATCACGAGCACGGGCACGGCCGCCATGGCGAGGACGGCGGCGAGGATGTCATCACGCCTGCCGGCTCCGGTGCGCCCCCTTGGCCGTCGGCGCTGCTCGCCTCGCTCGCCTCGCTCGTGCCGTGTGTGCCGTGTGTGGCGTTCGCGCCGGACGGTGTACGCGAGGGCGGCGGCGAGCACCGGCAGCGCGACGGGCATACCGCCGAGGTCGGCGAGCAGCTCGGTGAGCGGCTCGGGTCCCCGGCCGAAGGCCCCGGTGCCCAGCCGCTCGTCGAGTGACCGCAGCGGCCCCCCGGCGGCGACCTGCCAGGTGATCAGGGAGAACCCGGCCACGCAGAGCACCAGGAGGGCGGCGAGGGCCGCACGAGGAAAGGCCGGCTGCCTCGGAACAGGGGGGGTAGTTCCGAAACAGCCGGCCGGATCGGGCTGCCGCGCGCCCCGGGGGGTTTGGGGCGGGCGGCCATCCGATCGGTGAGGAGTTCCAGAGCCAGGGGCTCCGGTGGTGTGCGCGGTGGCACGACCAAGGCAGTGCTGGGGAGGCTCCGCCTCGGAGCCGCCCGCAGTCTCCTGCGAGCGGGGTGTTTCTCTCATCTGCAGAAACCGTACGGCAGGGGCCCGGGGACCGACAGGCGGATCTCCATCCCGCCACAGCTTCTTCACAGGCCCCGACCTTTCGGCCGACCTGGGCGAGACGCTGGTGGGAGGGGGTGCGGACGTGCGTGCGAAGGCCCGGGTGACGCGGCCCGCGGGGCGCTGTCACGGCGCCCGTCCGGGGCCGGGCGCCGGGCCCGCGGGGCGCCGTCCGGGCAGGCTCCGTCCGAACGGGCTCCGGACCCGGCGCGGCGGCCGCGGGTGCGGTGCGGGCTTCGGCGGGGCGCCGGTGCCGGGTGCTCGCGGAGGGCCGGGGCCCGGTCCCGTACCGGATCCGGTACGGGACCGCCGCGCGGGCGCCGCGGGGCCGGGCCGGTCGGATCAGACTCCCGCGAACGCCTGCTCGATGATGTCCAGGCCCTCGTTGAGCAGGTCCTCGCCGATCACCAGGGGAGGCAGGAAACGGAGCACATTGCCGTAGGTGCCACAGGTCAGCACCAGCAGACCCTCAGCGTGGCACGCCTGGGCGAGCGCGCCCGCGGCGGCCGCGTTCGGCTCCTTGGTGTCGCGGTCCTTCACCAGCTCGATCGCGATCATGGCGCCCCGGCCGCGGATGTCGCCGATGATCTCGAACTTCTCCTGCATCGCGGTCAGACGGGCCTTCATGACCTCCTCGATGCGCTTCGCCTTCCCGTTGAGGTCCAGCTCCTTCATCGTCTCGATCGCGCCCAGCGCACCGGCACAGGCGACCGGGTTGCCGCCGTAGGTACCCCCGAGGCCGCCGGCGTGCGGAGCGTCCATGATCTCGGCGCGTCCCGTCACGGCCGCGAGCGGCAGACCGCCCGCGATGCCCTTGGCGGTGGTGATCAGGTCCGGGACGATGCCCTCGTCCTCACAGGCGAACCACTGGCCGGTCCGGCAGAAACCGGACTGGATCTCGTCCGCGACGAAGACGATCCCGTTGTCCTTGGCGAACTGCGCGATCGCGGGCAGGAAGCCCTTCGCGGGCTCGATGAACCCGCCCTCGCCGAGCACCGGCTCGATGATGATCGCGGCGACGTTCTCGGCGCCGATCTGCTTGCTGATCTGGTCGATGGCCTGCGCGGACGCCTCGGCACCGGCGTTCTCGGCACCGGTCGGCCAGCGGTAGCCGTACGCCACCGGTACGCGGTACACCTCGGGCGCGAACGGTCCGAAGCCCTGCTTGTACGGCATGTTCTTGGCGGTCAGCGCCATCGTGAGGTTGGTGCGGCCGTGGTAGCCGTGGTCGAAGACGACGACGGCCTGGCGCTTGGTGTAGGCGCGGGCGATCTTGACCGCGTTCTCGACGGCCTCGGCGCCGGAGTTGAAGAGCGCGGACTTCTTGGCGTGGTCGCCCGGGGTCAGCTCCGCGAGGGCCTCGGCGACCTCCACGTAACCCTCGTACGGCGTGACCATGAAACAGGTGTGGGTGAAGTCCGCGAGCTGCGCGGACGCCCGGCGCACCACGGCCTCGGCGCTCGCGCCGACGCTGGTGACGGCGATGCCGGAGCCGAAGTCGATCAGCCGGTTCCCGTCGACGTCCTCGATGATCCCGCCCCCGGCACGCGCCGTGAACACGGGCAGCACGGACCCCACACCACCGGCGACCGTGGCGACCCGGCGGGCCTGCAGTTCGGTCGACTTCGGTCCGGGAATGGCGGTGACGACGCGGCGCTCCTGCGGAATTGCGGTCATGAGGGGCTCCTGGGGGTGCTCGCTGTTTGTTCGCTTGACACGTTCTCTCCTGCGCAGGCTAGGCGCGCGGGAGGGGCACGGGCATGCGCCGATCGGGAGTGTTGGGGGTGGGGTTCTTGTTCGTGCCGGACATAGGCGGGGTGGGTGGCATCCGGCGCGAGTGGGTGGGCGGCACCCGGCGCGGCACAGCGCGGCACCCGGTCCGGTGGGTGGGCCTGCCACGGACCGGTGCGGGACTGGGGGTGTGCCGGGTGGGCATCGGGTGCGCGTCGGCGTACGCGGGGGATCCGCGCGGCCCTGAGCCCGGCCGCGCGGACACCGGGCGGCGTGAATCGGTGAACTACCCGCACCGGGGCACTAGATTGACCGTGCAAGAGGCGGGCCTGGCTGGTCAGGGGGCAGCGGTTCACATGGATTCCGAAGGCACATTCGACGCACGCGGTACCCGGTCCGGTCCCGTGCCGCCGCCCCACCCGGGGGCGCCGCCGACGTCGGTGCCACGGCCCGCGAATCCCCCGGACGTCCCCCGTGTCCCGGCCCTGCCGGGGCACGCCCCCACCACCCGCCCCACCGTCGTCGACTGGCTGCGCACCCCGCGCCCTCCGGCCGGCCCCGGGGTCTGGCGACTGAACCACCGGCCGCGCCCGGACGAGGAGCCGGACCTGGTGCCGGGACGCCAACTGCTCAGCGGCGCGCTCATCGCGTTCCTGTGCGGCTGGCTGTTCTGGTCGCTGCTGTGGAACAACTACCTCGAAGGGTGGTGGATCTTCATCGACGACTGGTGGACACTGCCCATGGAGTGGCCCGTGCCGGACGCCTGGACGGATCCGCTGCACGATCAGTTCCAGGTGTACGTCGCTCTGACGTATCTCTACTACGGACTCGTGGTGGGCCTCATCTCGGTCGGCATGGGCCGGGTCGGCAACTGGGCCGAGGTCTGGCGCCGCTACGGCGTCCCCCTGTGGCCGCTGTTCATCGTGCTGCCGAGTGTGTGGCGTGACATGCCGAGGACCACCACCTGGCTGGCCTGGGCATCGAGCATCCACTACATCCTGCTGGTGGCCTCCGTCGTGGCGGTCGTCGGACGCATCGGCACATGGCCCGCCGTCCGCCGCCGTCTGCACGGCCAACCGGAGGACGAGAGCGCTCCGCAATCCGAATCCGACCCCGTCGAATGGCCCGATCTGCGGGCCGCCGGGCTCGTCGATGTCGCGGAGACGCTGACCGCGGCCGCGCGCGCGGGAAGTCTCGGGGATGTGGACTACGCGCGGATCCGGCGCGCGTGGCAGGGGGTCCACGCCAGGCCCGACCGGCTGACCGCGTTCACCGACGCGGTGCGGCGCGGCGGTCCGGCGGCCTGCGCGCACCCCTCGGGCGTACGGGATCTGCCGGTGCGCAAGGCGGTCCACGATCTGGCCACCGGGCAGGTGAGGATCGGTGTGGCGGTCGACGACCCGCGCAATCCCTACTCCCGCCGCACCACCGGTGTCGCGCTCGATCCCGGGCTGCTCGGAACCTCGCTGCTTGCGGTCGGACCGTCGGGCGCGGGCAAGAGCGTGCGGCTCGTGCGGCCGGTGGTGGAGTCGCTGTGTCTGCTGGCGCTCGCCAACCGGGCGGCCGTCGTCGCCGTCACGGCGTACGGCTCGGGCCTCGCGCCCGATGACGCGTTCGACCTGGTCATCGCCGTCGGCAGGCCCGAGTCGACGCATGACCTGGATCTGTACGGCGGCTCGGAGGACCCGGACGAGGCGGCCAGGACGCTCGCCGAGGCGCTGGTCGGGGATCTCGCAGCCACCACGCCGGGCGGGGACAGCAGGCGCGCGGCCACCGCCCTCGCGCAGCTGATCGGGCCCTACCGGAGTGTGTACGGCCGCTTCCCGGCCGTTCCCGAGCTGCGGGAGCTGCTCGGCGGCTCGCGGGCCGCGCTCGACGGGCTGCGGGCGGCCCTGGAGGCCCGGGGCGGGCCCGCCGCCGCACAGCTGCGGGAGCTGGACGCCAGGGAGCGGCAGTCGGCCCGCGCCGACGACATCGGTGTCCTGCTGGCCGAGCGGATCGCATTTCTGGACCGGCCGGCGTTCGCGGAGTTCTTCCGCACCGACGGCGGCGGGCGCCAGTTCTCCCTCCGGGCCGTGGAACACCCCCTCCGCGTCCGTATCGATCTGCCCGAGCGCGGCCATGCCGAGGCGTCCAGGATCGTCGCCCGTCTGGTGCTCGCCCAGTTCACCGAGGCCGCGCTCACCCGCTCCGACCGCTCCCTGTTCGCCGCGCTCGTCGTCGACGACGCGACCGACACGATGACCGCGGACTCGGTGCGCTCCATCCAGCGGCTGCGTTCCGCCAACGCCGGGGTCGTGCTGGCGCTGCGCACCCTGGAGGATGTTCCGGAGCCCCTGCGCGGGCCGCTCCTCGGCGCGGTCGGCTGCCGGATGGCGTTCGCCGGGCTCGCGCCCTGGGACGGCAACCGTTTCGCGGAGACCTGGGGAACGGAGTGGGTGCAGACCCGCGATGTGACCAACCGGCAGATCATCTCGGACGAGCCGCTCACCAAGGCCCTGCATCTCATGCGCCGTCTGGTCACCGGCAAGGCCGCCACCGCGGAGGCGGTCACCGTACGGGAGGTCGAGCGGGCCCGCTGGTCCTCGTCCGATCTCGCGCACGGTGTGCCGGCCGGGCATGCGGTGCTCTCCCTGACGACCGTACGGGGGGAACACGCACCGCCCCTGCTGGTGGACCTGCGCACCTGACCCGGCCGCGACGGACAACGGGACCCACGGCTGCCGCCTCCGAGGGCCGAAGCCATGGCGGCCGCGCCGAGGGCCGGAGACACGGGGCGCCCGGCGGGCGGACCGCACCCGCTGCCCGCCGGGAGAACGGGCCCGTACTGCTACGACCTGGCAGAATCGGGAGAGGCCGTTCATACGGGACGGCGAAATCCTCCGCGCCCGCCCTGAAGGTTCCATGCCGCCCACGCTCGCCTCCCTCGCCCAGCACTCGGCGCTCAAACTCAGCGTGCGCTCCGGCGAGGACCATCTGGAGCGGCCCGTTCGCTGGGCCCATGTCAGCGAGCTGGCCGACCCCGTGCCCTATCTGGAGGGCGGCGAACTCCTCCTCGTCACCGCCATCACCCTCGACGCCGAGGACCGCGACGCCATGCGCCGCTATGTGCGCCGCCTGGTCGGCGCGGGCGTCGTCGGACTCGGCTTCGCCGTCGGGGTCCACTACGAGGACGTCCCGGACGCACTGCTCGACGCCGCCCGCGAGGCGGACTTCCCGCTCCTCGTCGTGCCCCGCCGCACGCCGTTCATCGCGATCAGCAAGGCGGTCTCGGCGGCGATCGCGGCCGACCAGTACCGCGCGGTGACGGCCGGGTTCGAGGCCCAGCGCGAGCTGACCCGGGCCGCACTCGCCGATGGCCCCGGCGGGGTCGTCACACGGCTCGCCGCCTATGTCGACGGCTGGGCCGCGCTCTACGACGCCTCCGGCTCGGTCGTCGCCGCCTCGCCCGACTGGGCGGTGCGCCGGGCGGCCCGGCTCACCGCCGGGGTGAAGCGGCTGCGCGAGCGTTCCGCGCCCGCCAGCGCGGTCATGGGGGACACCGGCGACGACCGGGTGGAGCTCCAGTCCCTGGGCTCGGGCCGCCGGGTGCGGGGCGCGCTCGCCGTCGGCACGGGCGCGCCGCTGGGCACCGCCGAGCGCTATGCCGTGCACTCCGCCGTCGCCCTGCTCACGCTCTCCACCGAACGCTCCCGCTCGCTCCAGCGCGCGGAGCAGCGCCTCGGTACGGCGGTGCTGCGGATGCTGCTGTCCGGCCAGCAGGACCACGCCCGCGCGGTGGCGGGGGATCTGTACGGAGCGGTGCTCGACGCCCCCTTCCGGCTGCTGATCGCCGAGCCCGCCGCCGTGGAGGAGGAGACGGCGGGGTGGCTCCAGCCCGTCGTCGAGACCCTGGAGTCGGCGGCCTCCCGGGCCGGGGAGACGGTGCTGCTCGTACCGGAGTCGGAGCGGCGGCTCGTGGTGCTCGCGGCGGACGGCGGCGCGGTGGTGCGGGTGTGTCTGGACGCGTACGCTCCGAAGGAGGCCGAGGAGGCGGGGATCACCGTCGGGCTCTCGGCCCCGGCGGGCCCGATCGCCGCCGCGGGCGCGTACAGGCAGGCCGAGCAGGCCCTCTCCGTCGCGCGTCGGCGCGGACGCGCGCTCGTCGAGCAGGAGGAGCTGGCCGCCGGATCGATCGTGCCGCTCCTCGCGGACGACGCGGTACGGGCCTTCGCCGACGGGATGCTCCGCGCGCTGTACGAGCACGACGCGACCGGGCGCGGTGATCTGGTGGCCTCCCTGCGGGCCTGGCTCTCGCGCCACGGCCAGTGGGACGCGGCGGCGGCCGACCTCGGGGTGCACCGGCACACCCTGCGCTACCGGATGCGCCGGGTCGAGGAGATCCTGGGGCGCTCCCTCGACGATCCGGATGTCCGGATGGAGCTGTGGCTGGCCCTCAAGACGACAACGGATCCTGCCCCGGGCTGAATTCGACGGCTGATTTCCGCCAGCGCTGCCCGAAGCCGGGCAGATACTTTGGCATGCGGCCATGTAAGTACCTAAAGTCTCGTCAGTGCTGATAGCCGGTGGCCCCGGTCGTCGGCCCGGAATCGAGACCGGGGACACGAGAAGGACCGCATGACACCACGAGCCGCTTCCGCGGGCGCGCCCGACGCCGACCCGTCCGCGACGACCGACCCCCCGCCCGGCGCCGCCGCCCAGCCCGGGGACCCGGCCGCCACCCCCACGGCCCTCGGTCAACCGCTCGCGTCCCCGGGCACCACAGATCCCTCGGACCACCCAGACACCACAGCCCCCACAGCCCCCGCCGGCCCCCCGGGTTCCACGGACGCGCCCGCTCCCCGCGGCCGGATATCCGGTGCCGTGTGGGCCGCGCTCGCCATCGTGTACGTACTCTGGGGCTCGACCTACCTCGGCATCGCCGTCGCCGTCGAGACCATGCCGCCCTTCCTCTCGGCCGGAGCGCGCTTCGCCGTCGCGGGCGTCGTCCTCGCCGCCCTGGTCGCCTGGCGGCAGGGAGCCTCCGCGCTCCGGGTCACCCCCGCCCAGCTCGCCTCCGCCGCCGTGGTCGGCCTGCTGCTTCTCCTCGGCGGCAACGGCCTCGTCGTCCTCGCCGAGACCGCCATCCCCTCCGGCCTCGCCGCGCTGCTCGTCGCGATCGTCCCGGCCTGGGTCGTGGTCCTGCGCCGCATCTCCGGCGAACGGCCCGGTCCCGGCGCGTACGGCGGAGTCCTCCTCGGGCTCGGCGGGCTCGCCGTGCTCACCCTGCCCGGCCTCAGCGGCGAGATCCGGCTGTGGGGCGTTCTTACCGTGATCGCCGCCACGGTCATGTGGTCCCTCGGCTCCTTCTCCTCCTCCCGCATCCCCCTGCCGGCCAACCCGTTCGCGGCCAGCGCGTACGAGATGGTCGCGGGCGGCATCGGCTGCGCCCTCGTCGGCCTCGGCCGGGGCGAGCAGCACGGTTTCGTGTTCGCCGAGGTCTCCACGAGTTCCTGGATCGCGCTGGCCTATCTCATCGTCTTCGGCTCACTCGTGGCCTTCACGGCGTACGCCTGGCTCCTCCACACCGCCCCGCTCTCCCTGGTCGCCACCTACGCGTACGTCAATCCGGTCGTCGCGGTCCTCCTCGGCGCCCTGATCCTCGACGAGGCCGTGACCTGGCAGATCGCGGTCGGCGGGGCGATCGTCGTCGCCGCGGTCTGTCTGATCGTCAGCACGGAGCGCCGCCGCTGACCGGTGCCGGGCTCATCCGACAGCTCCGGGGCCGGGCCCGTCCCGCAGCACCCGCCCGTTGCGCGGCACCCCGGGCCGGGCCACGCTCATTCCCCCCTCCGCCAATCCGTAGGGAACGCCCCGCCGATCACTCCACCCCGGACAACCCCATGGACGCCCGACCGCCCCTACCGTGGGGGCACAGCACTCCACCTACCTCGGAAGGGCCGGGACATGACCTCCACCCCCCACGCCTTCTGGCTCGCCGGACGCCAGGCCACCGGCGAGACCTCCTTCGACGTCACCTCCTCGTGGGACGGACGTCTCGTGGGACAGGTCTCCGTCCCGACCGAGGCCCAGGTCGAGGAGGCCGTCGCCGCCGCATACGGCGCCCGGGACGAGTTCGCCGCGACCCCGGCGCATGTACGGGCCGCCGCGCTCGACCATGTGTCCCGCCGGCTCGCCGAGCGCACCGAGGAGATAGCGCGGCTGATCTCCGCCGAGAACGGCAAGCCCATCAAGTGGGCGCGCGGCGAGGTCGGCCGGGCCGTGTCCGTGTTCCGGTTCGCCGCCGAGGAGGCCCGGCGGTTCAACGGCGGCGAGGCCCAGCGCCTGGACACCGACGCCGGCGGCGTCGGCCGTCTCGCCCTCACCCGCCGTATCCCCCGGGGAGTCGTCCTCGGTATCGCGCCGTTCAACTTCCCGCTGAACCTCAGCGCCCACAAGGTCGCCCCCGCCATCGCGGTCGGCGCGCCGATCATCCTCAAGCCCGCCCCGGCGACCCCGATCTCCTCCCTCGTACTGGGCGAGCTGCTGGCCGAGACCGACCTCCCGGCCGGCTCCTGGTCCGTGCTGACCGTCCCCAACGACCGGATGCCCGCCCTCGTCCAGGACGAGCGCCTCCCGGTCATCTCCTTCACCGGCTCCGGCCCGGTCGGCTACGCGATCATGGACTCGGTCCCGCGCAAGCACACCACCCTGGAGCTGGGCGGCAACGGCGCGGCCGTCGTCCTGCCCGACTGGTCCTCCGAGCAGGACCTGGACTGGGCGGCGACCCGGATCGCCACCTTCTCCAACTACCAGGGCGGCCAGTCCTGCATCTCCGTCCAGCGGGTCATCGCCGACGCCTCCGTGTACGACCGGCTCCTGCCGAAGATCGTCGCGGCCGTCGAGGCGCAGGTCACCGGTGACCCGAACGACGACGCCACCGATGTCGGCCCGCTGGTCAGCGAGGACGCGGCCCAGCGCGTCGAGTCCTGGGTCGACGAGGCGGTCTCGGCCGGCGCGTCGCTCCTGACCGGCGGCAAGCGCGACGGCGCGAGCTACGCGCCCACCGTCCTCGCCGATGTCCCCGCGGACGTCACCATCGCCTGCGAGGAGGTCTTCGGACCGGTCCTGACCGTCACCAAGGTGAACGGCGAGGCCGAGGCGTTCGCCGCCGTCAACGACTCCAAGTACGGCCTCCAGGCGGGCGTCTTCACCCATGACGTCCAGACCGCCTTCCGCGCCCACCGAGCCCTGGAGGTCGGCGGTGTGATCATCGGGGACGTCCCGTCCTACCGCGCCGACCAGATGCCGTACGGCGGCGCCAAGCAGTCCGGCGTCGGCCGCGAGGGCGTGGCCTACGCGATGGACGACTACACCTACGAGCGCGTCCTGGTCCTCACCGGACTCGCGCTCTGAACCTCCCGGGGCGACCCGGGAGCCGTACGACACCAGCGGTACGCGAACCGGCGGCCGGAGCCCACTGTGCGGGGGCTCCGGCCGCTTTTCGCTCCAGCGCGCGCCGTGTTCCCCCCTTCGCCCCGGGAAGACTGGTGGAGCCGTCGGTCATCGGGTAGTACGGATGAGTAGCACCGGCCGGTAGGGCGATCGCGCCCCGGCCCTTCCGACGCCCGCACAACCCGACTCGCGGCGAGGTGGACCTCATGACCGCACCACTGGAGAAGAACCGGCCCCCCAAGGTCACCGAGCGAGAGGCACGGCAGGTCGCCGAGGCCGCGCGTGAACAGGACTGGCGCAAACCGAGCTTCGCCAAGGAGCTGTTCCTCGGCCGCTTCCGGCTCGACCTGATCCACCCCCACCCCCTGCCCGCGGGCGAGGACGTGCGGCGCGGCGAGGAGTTCCTCTCCCGGCTCCGCGACTTCTGCGAGACCAGGATCGACGGCGCCCTCATCGAGCGCGAGGCCCGGATCCCCGACGAGGTGATCAACGGCCTCAAGGAACTCGGCGCGCTCGGGATGAAGATCGACATCAAGTACGGCGGGCTCGGCCTCACCCAGGTCTACTACAACAAGGCCCTCGCCCTGGTCGGCTCCGCCAGCCCCGCGATCGGCGCGCTGCTCTCCGCCCATCAGTCGATCGGCGTACCGCAGCCGCTGAAGATCTTCGGCACCCAGGAGCAGAAGGACGCGTTCCTGCCGCGCCTGGCCCGCAGCGACATCTCCGCCTTTCTGCTCACCGAGCCCGATGTCGGATCCGACCCCGCGCGTCTGGCCACCACCGCCGTCCCGGACGGCGACGACGGCTACATCCTCGACGGAGTCAAGCTGTGGACGACCAACGGCGTCGTCGCCGATCTGCTCGTGGTGATGGCCCGGGTGCCGAAGTCGGAGGGCCACAAGGGCGGGATCACCGCCTTCGTCGTCGAGGCGGACAGCCCCGGGATCACCGTCGAGCACCGCAACGCCTTCATGGGCCTGCGGGGACTGGAGAACGGGGTCACCCGCTTCCACCGGGTCCGCGTCCCCGCCGCGCACCGGATCGGCCCCGAGGGCGCCGGCCTCAAGATCGCCCTCACCACGCTCAACACCGGCCGTCTGTCGCTGCCCGCGATGTGCGTCGGCGCGGGCAAATGGTGTCTGAAGATCGCCCGTGAGTGGTCGGCCGCCCGCGAGCAGTGGGGCAAACCGGTCGCCCGGCACGAGGCCGTCGGCGCCAAGATCTCCTTCATCGCCGCCACCACCTTCGCCCTCGAAGCCGTCGTCGACCTCTCCTCGCAGATGGCCGACGAGGACCGCAACGACATCCGTATCGAGGCGGCGCTCGCCAAGCTGTACGGCTCCGAGATGGGCTGGCTGATGGCGGACGAGCTGGTCCAGATCCGCGGCGGCCGGGGCTTCGAGACCGCCGACTCGCTCGCCGCCCGCGGCGAGCGGGCCGTACCGGCCGAGCAATTGCTGCGTGATCTGCGCATCAACAGGATCTTCGAGGGCTCGACGGAGATCATGCATCTGCTGATCGCCCGGGAGGCCGTCGACGCGCACCTCAAGGTCGCCGGCGATCTGATCGACCCCGACAAGTCCCTCGGCGACAAGGCCAGGGCGGGCGCCCAGGCCGGCGCCTTCTACGCCCGCTGGCTCCCGAAACTGGTCGCGGGCCCCGGCCAGCTCCCGAACACGTACAGGGAGTTCCACCCCCCGGGACACCACGACCTCTCCGTGCATCTGCGCTATGTGGAGCGCGCCTCCCGCAGGCTCGCCCGTGCGATGTTCCTGGCGATGGCGCGCTGGCAGGGCCGGATGGAGACCAAACAGGCGTTCCTGGGCCGGTTCGTCGACATCGGCGCCGAACTGTTCGCGATGAGCGCCGCCTGTGTACGGGCGGAGCTGCTGCGCACCGGGGAGGGCCGCGGCCGGGAGGCGTACCAGCTCGCGGACGTCTTCTGCCGGCAGGCGAGGATCCGGGCCGAGGAACTGTTCACCCGGCTGTGGTCCAACACCGACGACATCGACCGCAGGGTCGTCGACGGTGTTCTGTCCGGGACCTACACCTGGCTGGAGGAGGGCGTCGTCGACCCCAGCGGCGAGGGCCCCTGGATCGCGGACGCGACCCCGGGCCCCTCCGAGGGGGAGGACGTCCATCGCCGTATCCGCTGACACCGCGGTCCCGACCCGCCCGGGTTGCGGACACAATGGGGGGATGAGCGACCGCCCATCCCCCCTCGCCGACCCGCACACCCTCTTCGCCCCCGACAGGGGCGCGGAGCGCCGGGACATCGTCGTCCTCGGCTCCACCGGCTCCATCGGCACCCAGGCCATCGATCTCGTCCTGCGCAATCCCGACCGCTTCCGTGTCACCGCGCTCTCGGCCGCGGGCGGCCGGGCCGGACTCCTGGCCGAGCAGGCCAGGCGCCTTCGGGCCGGGACCGTCGCCGTGGCCCGTGAGGAGGCCGTGCCCGCGCTGCGCGAGGCCCTGGCCGCGCAGTACGGCGGCGACCCGCTGCCCGAGATCCTGGCCGGCCCCGACGCGGCCGCCCAGCTCGCCGCGTCCGACTGCCACACCGTCCTCAACGGCATCACCGGCTCCATCGGGCTCGCTCCCACCCTCGCCGCGCTCACCGCGGGCCGTACCCTCGCCCTCGCCAACAAGGAGTCGCTCATCGTCGGCGGGCCGCTGGTGAAGGCCGTCGCCAGGCCCGGCCAGATCATCCCGGTGGACTCCGAGCACGCCGCCCTCTTCCAGGCCCTCGCCGCCGGTACGCGGGCCGAGGTGCGCAAGCTCGTGGTCACCGCCTCCGGCGGCCCCTTCCGCGGCCGTACGCGGGCCCAGCTGGCGGACGTCACCCGCGAGGACGCCCTCGCGCACCCCACCTGGGCGATGGGCCCGGTGATCACCGTGAACAGCGCGACCCTGGTCAACAAGGGCCTGGAGGTCATCGAGGCACACCTCCTCTACGACATCCCCTTCGACCGCATCGAGGTCGTGGTCCACCCCCAGTCGTACGTCCACTCGATGGTGGAGTTCACGGACGGTTCGACCATCGCCCAGGCCACCCCGCCCGATATGCGCGGCCCGATCGCCATCGGCGTCGGCTGGCCCGAACGGGTGCCGGACGCGGCCCCCGCCTTCGACTGGAGCAAGGCTTCCACCTGGGAGTTCTTCCCCCTGGACACCGAGGCGTTCCCCGCCGTGGGACTCGCCCGCCGGGTGGGGGAGCTGGGCGGGACGGCGCCGGCGGTGTTCAATGCCGCGAACGAGGAGTGCGTGGAGGCGTTTCTCGCCGGGCGGCTGCCGTTCAACGGAATCATGGATACGGTCACCGAAGTCGTCACCGAGCACGGAGTGCCCACGGGCGGAACCCGGCTCACGGTCGCCGACGTCCTGGAAGCGGAGAACTGGGCCCGTGCGCGGGCCCGGGAACTGGCAGTGAAGGCCACAGCGGAGGCTCGCGCATGACGATGTTGTTGACGGCTCTCGGCATACTCATGTTCGCCGCGGGCCTGCTGTTCTCCATCGCCTGGCACGAGCTGGGGCATCTGTCGACGGCCAAGCTCTTCGGCATCCGGGTCCCGCAGTACATGGTCGGCTTCGGGCCCACCCTGTGGTCGCGCAAGAAGGGCGAGACGGAGTACGGCGTCAAGGCCATCCCCATGGGCGGCTACATCCGCATGATCGGGATGTTCCCGCCCGGCGCGGACGGCCGGATCGAGGCCCGGTCCACCTCCCCCTGGCGCGGGATGATCGAGGACGCCAGGACGGCCGCGTACGAGGAGCTGAAGCCGGGCGACGAGACCCGGCTGTTCTACACGCGCAAGCCGTGGAAGCGCGTGATCGTCATGTTCGCCGGACCGTTCATGAATCTGGTCCTCGCGGTCGCGATCTTCCTCGGTGTCGCGATGGGCTTCGGGTTCTCCACCCAGACCACCGAGGTCGCGGGCGTCCAGCAGTGCGTCATCGCCCAGAGCGCCGACCGCGACACCTGCGCCAAGGGCGACCCGGTCTCGCCCGCCCAGGCCGCGGGGCTGAAGACCGGCGACCGGATCGTCGCCTTCAACGGCAAGCCCGTGGACGACTGGGGCACCCTGTCGGACCGCATCCGCGAGACGATCGGCCCGGCGACCATCACGGTCGAGCGCGGCGGTGGCGAGCATGTCCTCCATGCCACGCTCCGCGAGAACATGGTGGCCAAGAAGGACGCGGACGGCGAGGTCGTCCCCGGCGAGTTCGTCCCGGCCGGCTACCTCGGCTTCGCCGCCCAGTCCGAGATCCTGCCGCTCTCCTTCTCCGACTCCGTGGTCCGTATGGGCGACATGATCGAGAACGGCGTCCAGTCGATCATCGCGCTGCCCTCCAAGGTCCCGGATCTGTGGAGCGCGGCCTTCGGCGAGGCCGAGCGCAAGGACGACTCCCCGGTCGGCGTCGTCGGCGCCGCCCGGATCAGCGGTGAGGTGATGACCCTCGACGCACCGGCGCAGAATCTGTTCGCCATGTTCCTGATGCTGCTCGCCGGGTTCAACCTCTCGCTGTTCCTGTTCAACATGCTGCCGCTGCTGCCCCTGGACGGCGGCCATATCGCCGGGGCCCTGTGGGAGTCCGTAAGGCGCAATGTGGCCCGGCTCTTCCGGCGGCCCGACCCCGGCCCGTTCGACGTGGCCAAGCTGATGCCGGTCGCGTACGTCGTGGCGGGCGTCTTCATCTGCTTCACCCTGCTCGTCCTCGTCGCGGACATCGTGAACCCCGTCAAGATCACCTGAACGTCTCCCGTGCGGGCGGCCGGTGCACCCTGTGCCCGGCCGCTCACCTTTGGGAAGGGTTTGGCGCGCGGGATGTGCCCGTCCTGACCCCTGTGCCGTAATCTCGAAGGCTGGAGCCCGCCGATGTCGGGACCTCGATCCACACCATGGGGTTGCACAGCAGATGACCGCGATTTCTCTCGGTATCCCGTCCGTTCCGACCAAGCTCGCAGACCGGCGCGTGAGCCGGAAGATCCAGGTGGGCACCGTGGCCGTGGGTGGCGACGCCCCGGTGTCGGTGCAGTCGATGACGACGACGCGTACGTCGGATGTCGGTGCGACGCTGCAGCAGATCGCGGAGTTGACGGCATCGGGTTGTCAGATCGTGCGGGTGGCGTGTCCGACGCAGGACGACGCCGACGCGCTCGCGGTGATCGCGCGGAAGTCGCAGATCCCGGTGATCGCGGATATCCATTTCCAGCCGAAGTACGTGTTCGCGGCGATCGACGCCGGGTGCGCCGCGGTGCGGGTGAATCCGGGGAACATCAAGCAGTTCGACGACAAGGTGCGGGAGATCGCGGCGGCCGCGGGAGCGGCGGGGACGCCGATCCGTATCGGCGTGAACGCGGGGTCGCTGGACGCGCGGCTGCTGAAGAAGTACGGGAAGGCGACGCCGGAGGCCCTGGTGGAGTCGGCGCTGTGGGAGGCGTCGCTGTTCGAGGAGCACGGGTTCCGGGACATCAAGATCTCGGTGAAGCACAACGACCCGGTGGTGATGGTGAACGCCTACCGTCAGCTCGCCGCGCAGTGCGACTACCCCCTGCATCTCGGGGTGACCGAGGCGGGACCGGCGTTCCAGGGGACGATCAAGTCGGCGGTGGCCTTCGGCGCCCTGCTCGCGGAGGGGATCGGGGACACGATCCGGGTGTCGCTGTCGGCTCCTCCGGCGGAGGAGGTGAAGGTCGGGATCCAGATCCTGGAGTCGCTGAATCTGCGGCAGCGGCGGCTGGAGATCGTGTCGTGCCCGTCGTGCGGTCGTGCGCAGGTCGATGTGTACAAGCTCGCGGACGAGGTCACGGCGGGTCTGGAGGGCATGGAGGTTCCACTGCGGGTCGCGGTGATGGGCTGTGTGGTGAACGGTCCGGGTGAGGCGCGTGAGGCGGATCTCGGTGTGGCCTCCGGCAACGGCAAGGGGCAGATCTTTGTGAAGGGCGAGGTGATCAAGACGGTGCCCGAGTCGAAGATCGTCGAGACCCTCATCGACGAGGCCATGAAGATCGCCGAACAGATGGAGCGGGACGGCATCCCCTCCGGCGAGCCCGAGGTCTCCGTCGGCTGAGCCTCCGCGACGGCCGCCCGTGCCGGCCCCCGCCCGCCCGGCGTGCGGGGGCCCCTGTTCCTCACTCGGCACCCGGCACACCCGCCAGGTACAGTGCGGAGATCAGCAGACCGTACGGTGAGGCCCCCTCGTGTTGACGCAGACCACCACCCGGGTCCTCGAACCCGGTGACCTCGGCGCCGCGCTCGCCGTCCTGGAGAGCGAGCCCGTGGAGAATGCTTTTGTCACGGCCCGGGTCCAGGTCGCGGGTCTCGATCCCTGGCGGCTCGGCGGCGAGATGTGGGGCTGGTACACGGAAGGGCGGCTGCGCTCGCTCTGCTACTCGGGCGCCAATCTCGTCCCCATCTGCGCCACCCCCGACGCCGTCCGCGCCTTCGCCGACCGCGCCCGCAGAACCGGCCGCAGATGCTCCTCGATCGTCGGCCCCGCCGTGCCCACCGCCCAGCTCTGGCGGCTTCTCGAACCGAGCTGGGGCCCCGCCAGGGACGTACGCCACCGGCAGCCGCTCATGGTGACCGAGAGCGTCCCCGACGGCATCGAGCCCGACCCCCTCGTCCGCCGGGTCCGCAAGGACGAGATGGAGGTGATCATGCCCGCGTGCGTGGCCATGTTCACCGAGGAGGTCGGCGTCTCGCCCATGGCGGGGGACGGCGGACTGCTCTACCAGGCCCGGGTCGCCGAACTCGTCGGCTCGGGCCGCTCGTTCGCCCGCGTCGACGACGGCCGGGTCGTCTTCAAGGCCGAGATCGGCGCGGCCACCACCCAGGCGTGCCAGATCCAGGGAGTCTGGGTGGACCCGGAGTTCCGCGGCCGGGGACTGTCCGAGACCGGGATGGCGGCCGTACTGCGGTACGCGCTCGCGGATGTCGCCCCCGTCGTCAGCCTCTATGTCAACGACTACAACACCGCCGCCAGGGCCGCGTACCGGCGCGTCGGCTTCCGTGAGGTCGGCGCCTTTATGAGCGTCCTCTTCTGACGTGCTCTTCCGATGTGCTCCTCCGGGCATCCCGCCCCCGGCGGGCGCGCCGTCGGCGGCCCCGGCCACGGCCAGTAGGGTTCGCGCATGGCAGTGCATCCCGGTGGCGGTCCCCGGATCCCCGATGTCCAGGTCCAGCCGGTCGATCTCTCCACCCGGATCGACGAAGCCCTCCGGGTCCAGGCGGTCGCCTTCGGACTCGGCAGGGACGAGATCGAGGTACGGCGCCATATCGTCCACCGCCATCTCCTCCAGCCCGGCGCCCGCGCACTCGGCGCACTGACCGGCGACGGAGATCTCGTCGGCTTCGTCTACGGGATGCCCAACGACCGCCGCCACTGGTGGTCCACCGTCGTCGAACCGTATCTGCGCCGCACCGGCAGCGACGGCTGGCTCGACGACTCCTTCGTCATCACCGAACTCCATGTCCACCCCGTGTACCAGGGCCGGGGCATCGGCCGCTCGCTGATCACCACCATCACCGACACCGCGGACCAGCCGCGCTCGATCCTCTCCGCGATCGACATCGAATCCCCGGCCCGCGCCCTGTACCGGCGGCTCGGCTACCGGGACCTCGCCCTCCAGGTCCACTTCCCCAGCGCGCCCAGCCCCTACGCCGTGATGGGAGCACCGCTGCCGCTGCTCCGCGGCAATTGATTTCCGCCCGTCCGCACCCCCCGGCTAACCTCCTGCACATCACTCTTTCGTCCCGCAGGAGACTTCCCATGGCAGCCCAGGTCCAGCGCATGTCCCGTCTGATGGTCAAGACACTGCGCGACGACCCGGCGGACGCGGAGACGCTCAGCCACAAGCTGCTCGTCCGCGCCGGGTACGTACGCCGCAACGCGGCCGGCATCTGGTCCTGGCTGCCGCTGGGCAAGAGGGTCCTGGAGAACGTCGCCCGCGTGGTGCGCGAGGAGATGGACGCGATCGGCGGGCAGGAGGTCCTGCTGCCCGCCGTACTGCCCAAGGAGCCGTACGAGGCGACCGGGCGCTGGGAGGAGTACGGCGCGGAGCTGTTCCGTCTCAAGGACCGCAAGGGCGCGGACTACCTCCTCGGCCCCACGCACGAGGAGATCTTCACCCTGCTCGTCAAGGACCAGTGCACGTCCTACAAGGACCTGCCGGTGATCCTCTACCAGATCCAGTCCAAGTACCGCGACGAGGCCCGCCCCCGCTCGGGCATCCTGCGCAGCCGGGAGTTCCTGATGAAGGACTCCTACTCCTTCGACACCTCCGACGAGGGCCTGGCCCAGGCGTACGCGCTGCACCGCGAGGCCTACATCAGGATCTTCCGGCGGCTCGGCCTGGAACACCACATCGTGTCGGCGGTCTCGGGCGCGATGGGCGGCTCCGCCTCCGAGGAGTTCCTGGCCCCGGCCGCCGCGGGCGAGGACACCTTCGTCCACTGCCCCTCCTGCGGATACGCGGCGAACACCGAGGCCGTGACCTTCACCGCCGGGGCCGCCCCCGCCGGGGAGCACCCCCCGCTGGAGACGCTGGACACCCCCGACACCCCCACGATCGAGACGCTCGCCCAGTTCCTGGACGTAGCCGCGTCCGCGACCCTGAAGAACCTCCTCGTCAAGGTCGACGGCGAGATCATCGCGGTCGGCGTGCCCGGGGACCGCGAGGTCGATCTCGGCAAGCTCGCCAACCACCTCGCCCCCTCCGAGGTCGAACTCGTCACCGCCGAGGACTTCACCGGCCGCCCCGACCTGGTCCGCGGCTATGTCGGCCCCCAGGGACTGGAGAAGGTCCGGTATCTCGCCGACCCCCGGATCACGGCCGGCACCGCCTGGATCACCGGCGCCAACCGGGAGGGCGTGCACGCGAGGAACGTCGTCGCGGGCCGTGACTTCGAGGTCGACGAGTACGTGGACGTCGTCGTGGTCGAGGACGGCGACCCCTGCCCCACCTGCGGGACTGCGCTCCAGCTCGGCCGCGCCATCGAGATCGGCCATATCTTCCAGCTGGGCCGCAAGTACGCGGACGCCTTCCAGCTCGACGTCCTCGGGAGCAACGGCAAGCCCGAGCGCGTCACCATGGGCTCCTACGGCATCGGTGTCTCCCGCGCGGTGGCCGCCCTCGCCGAGCAGACCGCGGACGACAGCGGACTGTGCTGGCCGCGTGAGATCGCCCCCGCCGACGTCCATGTGGTCGCCGCGGGCAAGGCCCTCCAGACCGAGCTGGCCCTCCAGGCCGCGGACCAGCTCGCTGCGGCGGGCCTGCGGGTCCTCGTCGACGAGCGCGCCGGTGTCTCCCCGGGCGTCAAGTTCACGGACGCCGAACTCATCGGCGTTCCGAAGATCCTCGTCGCGGGCCGCCGTGCCGCCGAGGGCGTGGTCGAACTGAAGGACCGCCGCACCGGTGAGCGCGAGGAACTCCCGCTCTCCGAGGCGGTCACCCGCCTCGCGGCCGGCTGACCCCGGGGCCCGGCGGCCCTGGACCCGTCTGTCCGCGGGCCGGAGCCCCCGGTTCCCGCCGCCCACCCCGGCAAGGCACCGGGGGAGTCCGGTCCGGGGGCGCCGCGCCCGCTCGGGCGGGTCCCGCCGACCGGTCGTGCTGTGCGGTGCGCTGTTCCGGCCGTACGAACGGGGTCGGCCACTCCCGCCCAGGAGGGCGTACCGCCAGCGCGGGGCGCCGGAGGGCCGGATCCCGGGTTCCGGTCCGGAGCACCGGCCGGCGTGGGGCCGACCCACGAGGGGGCGGTCCGTTCGGGCGAAGGTGAGCGGTTCGGTCCCTCGGGGCTTGCGTCGACGAAGTCGGCGAGCGCAGTGCCGTGCGCCGTAGCCCGGTCCGGAGCACCGGCCAGGGCCCGGGCCGTCGACAAGCCCGGCCACCAGGGCGCCGGTCCGTTCGGAGCCGGTACGCGACGGGTGCAGTGCCGACCCGTCCGGAGCCGGTGCGCCGGCAGGGCGGGCAGATCGGAGCGTGGGCCGGGCACGGCCCCGCGCCCCTCCCGAGCCCGTACCCCACCGCGCCCGCCCGTCAGAGCCAGGACGCGAACTCCAGGGCCACTTCCGCCTCCCGTACCCGGCCCGCACGCAGGCCCCGCGTCGCCGATTCCACCGCGCGGAAGAGGGTCCAGGCCCGCAGCCGGTCCGGGTCGAGTTCGAGGGAGTCGGCGAGCCGGTTCACCCGGCGGCGGGTTGCGGAGGCACCCGAGGGGGACGCGATCAGGTCCTCCACCCGGTCCCGGACCAGCCGCGCCAGATCGTAGGCGCGCTCGCCGACGACCGGCTCGGGCCCCACCGCGAGCCAGGGCACCCGGTCCGCCCCGAGCACCTTGCCCTGGCGGAAGCTGCCGTGGAGCAGGAGCGCCTCGGCGGGGGCCGCGAGAAGCTCCTCACGGGCGGCCAGCGCGCTGGACACCAGCGGCTCGGCGGTCCCCTGCATCGCCTCGGCCTGCCGTGCCGTCCGCCCGGCCACCGTCTCGAATCCGTGCCCCGGCGGCGGCTCGACCCACAGCCGCCGTACGATCCCTGCCGCCTCCAGCAGCGCCCTGGACTCCGGGAGGGACCTCAGGGACACCTCCGGGTGGAGCCGTTCCAGCACCAGCGCGTCCCCGGGCGAGGACAGCAGCCGGACCGCGCCCCGGCCGTCCCAGTGCTCCAGGGCCGTGCGCTCCGCCTCCGGCCGCGCCGCCGCGGGCGCGAGCTTCAGCGCCGCGGGGGTGCCGTCCTCCAGCCGTACGAGAAGGACCAGGCTGCTCCGGCCGCCGGGCGCCACCACCCGTTCGACGTCGAGACTCTGCCGGGACACGGTCTCCTCGACGATCCCGGGCAGCCGGTCGAGCCAGCCGTCGCCCCCGCTCTCGCCCAGCGCCCGCGCCAGCCGCTGGGGCGCTTCGACGTCCACGGGTGCGCGACGCCCCTTCACCGGCCGTTCACTGCGTTCCGGGCCCGCTCGGTGAGCCCGGGGAAGGCCACGCCGCTGCCGCGCCACCGGGCGCCCCGGACGGCCGCCTCCCGCAGCGCCACCGCCGCCTCCCGCCGCAGCGAGCCTCCGGCGGCCCGTACGAGATCGGAGTAGACGCCCGCGACCCGGTCCTCCAGGAACGCCGCGAGCCGCACGGCCGCGGCCTCGTCGCCCACGGGGAACGGCAGCGCGTACCCGGGCGCCGCGGCCACCGGGCGGCCGCCCAGATCACGGACCGAGCGCGCGAGCGCGTCCCGGCGGGCCCGGTGCGCTCCGTGCGCGGCCGCCGCCTCGGCCTCCCGCGCTCCGCCGACCCGGGCGCCGGCGACCCCGTACCCGTACACCGCCGCGTGCTCCGCGGCGAGCGCGGCCTGGACGGCGTCGAGGACCCGGTCCGCGCTCATCGCGCACCCCCGTTCGCGGGCCCGGCGCCCGGCTCGGCCAGCAGATAGGCGTGTACGGCGCCGGCCGCCGCGACCGACGCGAGCAGCCGCGCCAGTTCCGGCTCGGCGTCGGCGAGGGCGGTGGTGTGGGCGTCGGACACCCGGCGCTCGGCCGCCGCCAGCGCCCTGAGCGCGGCGGCGGGCTCGGCCGGGACCCGGCCCGTGCCACCGGGGCCGGCGGTCCGCGCCGTCCCGCCGAGCGCGGTGACATGGGCCGCCACCGAGCTCCGCAGCGGGGTGAGCCGTCCGGCCAGCGCCGGATGCGCCGCGATGACGGCGTCGTACTGGTCCCGCAGCGCGCCGCTCGCCCCGGCCAGCGCCCGGCGCGCGGCCGCGGTGGTGGTGCCGGAGGCGCCGCCCGTACGCGGTCCGTCCCCGTCCCGGCCACCCGACGGCCCGTCCGCGCAGCCGGTCAGGGCTCCCGCGGCGAGCGCGCCCGTCACCACGAGAGCATGTCTTCGCGTCGTCCCGGTGTGCCCCACGCGTGTCTCCCTCGGCCTCTCGGTGATCATCGCCGCAGGCGAGCGTACCTGCGGGTGCCCGGGTGGTGGACGGCAACACCCTTCGGGACCGGATACCCTTTGATCTGACACGCGACGATCCCACAACAGCACACGCGGCCGAGGAGTCACCCGGATGAGCACCACCCAGAGCGAGAGGCTGCGCGGGCTGCTGGAACCGCTCGTCAGCGCCGCGGGCCTGGATCTGGAGGAGATCGAGGTCTCCCGCACCGGGCGCCGCCGCCAGCTGAGGATCGTGGTGGACTCCGACGAGGGCGCCACCCTGGACGCCTGTGCCGAGCTGAGCCGTGCGATCTCCGGCAGGCTCGACGAGACCGATGTGATGGGAGAGGGCGAGTACGTCCTCGAAGTCGGCTCGCCCGGAGCCGACCGCCCCCTGACCGAGCACCGCCACTACGCACGGGCGGCCGGCAGGCTGGTGAAGTTCCGGCTCCGGGAGGGCGGGGACCTCGTGGCCCGCGTGCTGACCGTCGACGACGAGGGGCTCGGCCTCGAAGTGCCCGGTGTGAAGGGCCGCCGGCCCACCGCCCGCCGTATCGCCTTCGACGAGATCGCCGGGGCCCGCGTGGAGATCGAGTTCAACCGCAAGGACACACCACTCCAGCAGAAGGAAGAGGAGGCGTAGCCGTGGACATCGACGTAAAACTCCTGAGGGGCTTGGCACAGGAGAAGGAGATCCCCTTCGACCTGCTGGTCGAGGCGATCGAGTCGGCCCTCCTCATCGCGTACCACCGCACCGAGGGAAGCCGCCGCCACGCCCGGGTGGTGCTCAGCCGTGACACCGGCCATGTGACCGTCTGGGCCAAGGAGGACCCCTCCGACGTGGAGGAGGGCCAGGAGCCCAAGGAGTTCGACGACACGCCGACCGACTTCGGCCGTATCGCCGCCACCACCGCACGCCAGGTCATCCAGCAGCGGCTGCGGGACGCGGAGAACGACGTCACCTTCGGCGAGTACGCGCGCCGGGAGGGCGATGTCGTCGCCGGCCAGGTGCAGCAGGGCAAGGACCCCAAGAACGTCCTGGTCAGGCTGGACGACAAGCTGGAGGCCATCCTGCCGGTGCAGGAGCAGGTCCCCGGCGAGGAGTACACCCACGGCCTGCGGCTGCGCACCTATGTCGTCCGGGTGGCCAAGGGGGTGCGCGGCCCGTCCGTGACCCTCTCGCGCACCCACCCCAATCTGGTGAAGAAGCTCTTCGCGCTGGAGGTCCCGGAGATCGCGGACGGCAGCGTCGAGATCGCGGCCATCGCCCGGGAGGCCGGGCACCGCACCAAGATCGCGGTCCGGTCCACCCGCTCGGGACTCAACGCCAAGGGCGCCTGCATCGGCCCGATGGGCGGCCGGGTCCGCAATGTGATGGCCGAGCTGCACGGTGAGAAGATCGACATCGTGGACTGGTCGGACGACCCGGCCGACATGGTGGCGAACGCGCTCTCCCCGGCCCGGGTGAGCAAGGTCGAGATCGTCGACCTGGGGGCGCGCTCCGCCCGGGTGACCGTACCCGACTACCAGCTGTCGCTGGCGATCGGCAAGGAGGGCCAGAACGCCCGTCTGGCCGCCCGGCTGACCGGCTGGCGCATCGACATCCGCCCGGACACCGAGCAGAGCGCGGACCAGGGCCCGGAGCAGGGCACGGAGCAGGGCCCCGAGAGGCGCTGACGGCCCCGGTCCGGAGCCCCGCCGGTTTCCGGCCGTGATCCGGCCGGAAACCGGACCGTGATGAGGACACAGGAGACAACCAGGGGGCAACAGGTGTTCGATTTCTGCCCCCAACGGGTGAGGTCGCTACGGGGAGGTAGACTTAACCATGTCTGGCCGGACGCGCCTCGGCGCATGCCCTGAACGCATGTGTGTGGGCTGCCGGGAGCGAGCGGCCAAGAGCGATCTGCTGCGCATCGTGATGATCGGGGACGAGTGTGTCCCCGATGATCGCGGTACGCTGCCCGGCCGGGGTGCGTATATACACCCCGCCGTGGTCTGTCTCGATCTGGCTGTACGACGCCGGGCGTTTCCCCGGGCCTTCCGGGCCCAGGGACCGCTCGACACGGCCGGAGTGCTGCACCACGTGCGGCGGACGGCGCAGACGGCACCGTAAGAAGAAGTACGGCACGGATTCCCGTGCGGTCAGGTACCTCGCGAGTTGGAAGTAGGTCGAGATTGCGATGAGCACTCGATGAGTACGCGATGAGTACGCCCATGAAGTAGCGACGGTCCGGCGGTAACCGGACCTAAAAGGAGCGAAGTGGCTAAGGTCCGGGTATACGAACTCGCCAAGGAGTTCGGCGTCGAGAGCAAGGTCGTCATGGCCAAGCTCCAAGAACTCGGTGAATTCGTCCGTTCGGCGTCCTCGACGATCGAGGCGCCGGTTGTGCGCAAGTTGACTGACGCTTTGCAGGGTTCCGGCTCAGGTGCCGGCAAGTCCGCTGCCAAGCCCGGCGCGCCCCGCAAGGCGGCGCCGTCCCCCGCCGCCCCCCGTGCGGGCGGCCCCACCCCCGGCGCGCCGACTCCGGCCGCGCCCCGTCCGGCTGCCCCCAAGCCCGGCGCCCCGGCCCCCAGGCCGGCTGCCGCCGAGGCCCCCGGCAGCGCCCCCTCCGGCGCACCGGCTCCGGGCCCCCGTCCGGGTCCCAAGCCGGCTCCCGCGCGGCCCGCGCCCGCGAACCCGGTCCCCGCGGCGGAGTTCTCCGCCCCGGCTCCGGCACAGCCCGCGGCTCCGCAGTCCCCGCGTCCCGGCGCGCCCGGTCCGCGTCCCGCCCGTCCGGCCCCGTCCGGCGGCCAGCGTGACGGCGGCCGCGGCGGCGACCGCCAGGGCCGTCCCGCACCCGGCCAGGGCGGTCCCCGCCCCGGCGGCAACCGTCCGGCCGGTCCCCGTCCGGGCAACAACCCCTTCACCTCCGGCGGCTCCACCGGAATGGCGCGCCCGCAGGCGCCCCGTCCCGGCGGCGCTCCCCGTCCCGGTGGACACGGCGGCGCCCCCGGCGCCCCCCGTCCGCAGGGCGGTCCCGGCGGAGCTCCCCGGCCCCAGGGCCAGGGCGGCGCCCGTCCGACCCCCGGTGGTATGCCCCGGCCGCAGGCGCCCCGCGCCGCCGGTCCGGGTGGCGGCGGCCCCGCGGGCAACCGCCCCAACCCGGGCATGATGCCGCAGCGTCCGGCCGCCGGTCCCCGTCCCGGGGGCGGCCCCGGCGGCGGTGGCGGCCGCGGTCCCGGCGGCGGCGGTCGTCCCGGCGGTGCCGGTGCGGGCCGTCCCGGTGGCGGCGGCGGCTTCGCCGGCCGTCCGGGTGGCGGCGGTGGCGGTCGTCCCGGTGGCGGCGGCGGCTTCGCCGGCCGTCCCGGCGGCGGTGGCCCCGGCGGTGGTGGCGGCTTCGGCGGCGGCCGTCCCGGCTTCGGCGGTCGTCCCGGCGGCCCCGGTGGCCGTGGTGGCACACAGGGCGCGTTCGGCCGTCCCGGCGGGCCGGCCCGTCGTGGCCGTAAGTCGAAGCGGCAGAGGCGCCAGGAGTACGAGGCCATGCAGGCCCCGTCGGTCGGCGGTGTGATGCTGCCCCGTGGCAACGGCGAGACCATTCGTCTGTCGCGCGGCGCGTCCCTCACCGACTTCGCGGAGAAGATCAACGCCAACCCGGCGTCGCTCGTCGCGGTCATGATGAACCTCGGCGAGATGGTCACCGCGACCCAGTCCGTCACCGACGACACGCTGGTCGTGCTCGCCCAGGAGATGAACTACAAGGTCCAGATCGTCAGCCCGGAGGAGGAGGACCGCGAGCTTCTCGAGTCCTTCGACATCGAGTTCGGCGAGGACGAGGGCGGCGACGAGGCCCTGGTCTCCCGTCCGCCGGTCGTGACCGTCATGGGTCACGTCGACCACGGAAAGACCCGTCTCCTCGACGCCATCCGCAAGACGAACGTCGTCGCGGGCGAGGCCGGTGGCATCACCCAGCACATCGGTGCCTACCAGGTCGCGACCGAGGTCAACGACGAAGAGCGCCGCATCACCTTCATCGACACCCCGGGCCACGAGGCGTTCACCGCCATGCGTGCCCGTGGTGCGAAGTCGACCGACATCGCGATCCTCGTGGTGGCGGCCAACGACGGTGTGATGCCCCAGACGATCGAGGCCCTGAACCACGCCAAGGCGGCCGATGTGCCGATCGTGGTCGCGGTCAACAAGATCGACGTCGAGGGCGCCGACCCGACGAAGGTGCGCGGACAGCTCACCGAGTTCGGTCTGGTGGCCGAGGAGTACGGCGGCGACACCATGTTCGTCGACATCTCCGCCAAGCAGGGTCTGAACATCGACTCCCTGCTGGAGGCCGTCGTCCTCACCGCCGACGCCTCGCTCGACCTGCGGGCCAACCCGGAGCAGGACGCGCAGGGCATCGCGATCGAGGCCCATCTCGACCGCGGCCGCGGCGCCGTCGCGACCGTCCTGGTCCAGCGCGGCACGCTGCGCGTCGGTGACACGATGGTCGCCGGTGACGCGTACGGCCGGGTCCGGGCCATGCTCGACGACAAGGGCGAGAACGTGGAGGAGGCGGGTCCCTCGACCCCGGTCCTCGTCCTCGGTCTCACCAACGTCCCGGGCGCGGGCGACAACTTCCTGGTGGTCGACGAGGACCGTACGGCCCGTCAGATCGCCGAGAAGCGCGCGGCCCGCGAGCGCAACGCCGCGTTCGCCAAGCGGGTGCGCAGGGTGTCGCTGGAGGACCTGGACAAGGTGCTCAAGGCCGGCGAGATCCAGCAGCTCAACCTCATCATCAAGGGCGACGCGTCCGGTTCGGTCGAGGCGCTCGAATCGTCGCTGCTCCAGCTCGATGTCGGCGAAGAGGTCGACATCCGTGTGCTGCACCGCGGTGTGGGTGCGGTCACCGAGTCGGACATCGACCTGGCCATGGGCTCCGACGCCATCGTCATCGGCTTCAATGTCCGCGCGGCCGGCCGTGCCTCGCAGATGGCGGAGCGCGAGGGCGTCGACGTCCGGTACTACTCGGTGATCTACCAGGCCATCGAGGAGATCGAGGCGGCCCTCAAGGGCATGCTCAAGCCGGAGTACGAAGAGGTCGAGCTGGGCACGGCGGAGATCCGCGAGGTCTTCCGCTCGTCCAAGCTGGGCAATATCGCCGGTGTGCTCATCCGCTCCGGCGAGGTCAAGCGGAACACGAAGGCCCGCCTCCTGCGCGACGGCAAGGTCATCGCGGAGAACCTCAACATCGAGGGTCTGCGCCGCTTCAAGGACGACGTCACCGAGATCCGCGAAGGCTTCGAGGGCGGTATCAACCTCGGAAACTTCAACGACATCAAGATCGACGACGTCATCGCCACCTACGAGATGCGCGAGAAGCCTCGCGGCTGACCGGGCACGGGCCGGGGCCGGTCGGCGGAGATATATCCGTCGATCGGCCCCGGCCGCTGCGTGTACGGTTCTCGGTGTCCCTGCCAATCACCGGCAGGTGCTCCTGAACCCGAACCGGCGGGACATCCGGATACATCCATGTATGTGGGGACTCTGTCCTTCGATCTGCTTCTCGGCGACGTACGGTCGCTGAAGGAGAAGCGTTCCGTGGTCCGCCCGATCATCGCCGAACTCCAGCGGAAATTCATGGTGAGCGTGGCGGAGACCGGGGCGCAGGACCTCTATCGCAGGACCGAGATCGGGCTCGCGGTGGTGTCCGGGGACACCGGACATCTCACCGAAGTACTGGACCGGTGCGAGCGCTTTGTCGCCGGCCGGCCGGAAGTGGAACTGCTGTCCGTTCGACGCAGGCTCCACAGCGACGAAGACTGATGGCAAGGCAAGCAGGTAAGAAGGAGAAGGACCAGTGGCCGACAACGCGCGGGCGAAGAAACTGGCGGACCTCATCCGGGAAGTGGTCGCCGAGAAGCTACAGCGCGGTATCAAGGACCCGCGGCTCGGCACACATGTCACCATCACCGACACCCGGGTCACCGGCGATCTGCGGGAGGCCACGGTCTTCTACACGGTCTACGGCGACGACGAGGACCGGGCGAGCGCCGCTGCCGGGCTCCAGAGCGCCAAGGGCGTACTGCGCAGCGCGGTCGGTGCCGCGGCGGGTACCAAGTTCACCCCCACCCTGACATTCGTGGCGGACGCCCTCCCGGAGAACGCCAAGACGATCGAATCGCTGCTGGACCGGGCACGGGCCTCGGACGCCAAGGTGCGCGAGGCGTCCTCGGGCGCGGCCTACGCCGGCGAGGCGGACCCGTACCGCAAGCCGGAGGACGAGGACGACACCTCCGCATGACAACACCAGCAGTCACGCCGGACGGCCTTGTCATCGTCGACAAGCCGTCCGGCTTCACTTCGCACGACGTCGTCGCCAAGATGCGCGGTATCGCGAGGACCCGCCGGGTCGGTCACGCGGGCACACTCGACCCCATGGCCACGGGTGTCCTGGTCCTCGGCGTCGAGCGGGCCACCAAACTCCTCGGCCATCTCGCGCTGACGGAGAAGGAGTACCTCGGCACGATCCGGCTCGGGCAGACGACCGTCACCGACGACGCCGAGGGCGAGATCACGGCCGGCGTCGATGCCTCCGGGGTCACCCGTGAAGCCATCGACGCGGGTGTGGCCGCCCTGACCGGCGACATCATGCAGGTGCCGTCCAAGGTCAGCGCCATCAAGATCGACGGCAAGCGCTCCTACGCACGGGTGCGCGGCGGCGAGGACTTCGAGATCCCGGCCCGGCCGGTGACCGTCTCCTCGTTCCGGGTCTACGACGTCGGGCAGGCCGTCGCCGAGGACGGGACGGCCGTGGTGGACCTGGTCGTCTCGGTGGTCTGCTCCTCCGGTACGTATATCCGCGCCCTGGCCCGTGATCTGGGTGCCGGGCTCGGTGTCGGGGGGCATCTCACCGCGCTGCGGCGGACCAGGGTGGGCCCCTACGGGCTGGACGCGGCACGGACGCTCGACCAGCACCAGGAGGAGCTGACCGTCATGCCCATCGCGCAGGCCGCCGCCGCGGCGTTCCCGCGCTGGGATGTGGACGAGCGGCGGGCCCGGCTGCTGGCGAACGGCGTACGCCTGGACATGCCGCCGTACGACCGCTCACCGGTCGCGGTCTTCGGTCCCGGCGGACGCTTTCTGGCGCTGGTGGAGGAGCAGAAGGGCAGGGCGAAGAGCCTCGCCGTCTTCGTCTGAGGGTCCGGCGGGCGGTCCGGGGGCCCTGTAGGCGGTCCGGGGCCGGTGCGCGGGTCTGAGGGCGCGTGCGCTCCGGTGGTGCCGGGGTCCGAGCCGGGAGCCCGGTCCGCGCCACAGGGGCTTCGCAGGGCGATCTCTATCGTGGAACGGGCAGGTGAACTGCCCGTTCCACGATCCCCCTCCGGGGGAGACCTATCCATCCCGCCCCGGTGATTCACCCCCATGGGTGGGCGCGCGGAGTGAACAGGGGGAGCACAAGGGGGCGCGTCCGATAAACGGACGCGCTGAGGCCGATGCGAACCCACCGTCCCGGGCATGGCACTCTTAGAGCTGCAAAAAGAGCAGTCTTTTCCGGGTAGCCGAGGTTCGGGCGAGGAGCGGTCACAGTGCAACGCTGGCGTGGCTTGGAGGACATCCCTGAGGGCTGGGGACGCAGCGTCGTCACCATCGGCTCCTACGACGGGGTCCACCGCGGGCACCAGCTGATCATCGGGCGCGCGGTGGAGCGCGCCCGGGAACTGTCCGTGCCCTCCGTGGTCGTCACCTTCGACCCCCACCCGAGCGAGGTCGTCCGCCCCGGCAGCCACCCGCCCCTGCTGGCCCCGCACCACCGGCGCGCCGAGCTGATGGCCGAGCTGGGCGTGGACGCGCTGCTCATCCTTCCCTTCACCGCGGAGTTCTCGCAGCTCTCACCCGCCGATTTCATCGTCAAGGTGCTGGTCGACAAGCTGCACGCCGCCCTGGTCGTGGAGGGCCCGAACTTCCGCTTCGGCCACCGGGCCGCCGGTGATGTCGCCTTCCTGGCGGAGCTGGGCGCGACCTACGACTACCGGGTCGAGGTCATCGAGCTGTACGTCACCGGAGAGGCGGGCGGCGGTGAACCGTTCTCCTCCACCCTCACCCGCCGGCTGATCGCCTCCGGTGACGTCGGGGGCGCCCTGGAGATCCTCGGCCGCCCCCACCGGGTCGAGGGCGTTGTTGTGCGCGGTGCCCAGCGGGGCCGTGAGCTGGGCTTTCCCACGGCGAACGTCGAGACCCTGCCCCATACCGCCGTGCCCGCGGACGGTGTCTACGCGGGCTGGCTCGTCGCCGACGGGGAACGTATGCCCGCGGCCATCTCCGTCGGTACGAACGTCCAGTTCAACGCCACGGACCGCACGGTCGAGGCCTATGCGATCGACCGTGTGGACCTCGATCTGTACGGGCTGCACGTGGCGGTGGACTTCCTGGCGTATCTGCGCGGTATGCAGAAGTTCGACACGGTGGACGACCTGCTGGCGCAGATGGCCGAGGACGTCAAGAAGTGCCGGGAGCTGACGGCGGCCGGGTAGACGTCACCGTACCGTCCCGGCCGGCGGGCGCCCGCTGAGGAGCGGCCCGCTCATGGTCCCGGTGACGGCCAGGTCCGGTGCCGTGCCCCCTGCTCCCTGTGGTTCAGCGAGCCCTTCCCGCCGCCTGCCACGCTGCTTCCCGCCCTCCGCCGTGCTCCTCACTCGCCCGCTCCCCGCAGTGCCGAGCGCCCGGAGCGGGCTTGTGCGGGCCGCCCGCCGTGCGTACTGCCGACGCATCCGGCCCGCTGTCTCCTGGGTGCCGGCGAGGTGCGCCGACCTGATCGTGGCCGCGGCCGGCCGACCCGCCCGGAGGTAGCCTCCGGTACCCTCACCCGCAGTATCTCTTACAGCTTGTCAAAATTATCGGAACGTGCATATCTTACATCGTGTAAGAGATCGCAGGGGGGGGACCTCGGCACACTCCCCGCCGCGCCGTGCGCGTCCCCCTGCCGCACCCGCCCGAAGCCCGGCAGGAGCCGTATGAGCATCCTCAGCGTCAACGATCCGAAGCAGTTCATCGCCGACTTCTTCACCGGATTCACCGCGGACCTCCTGCGTGACGAAGAGGACCCGGCGGTGATCGTCGACCGCTACCACACCCCGGACATCATCCAGGTCGCCGACGGTCATGCGATGGACCGGGGGAAGCTGATCGCCCACACCCGTCCGGTGCGCAAGAACCGGCCCGACAGCAGGGTGGAGGTGCACGAGGCGCATCTGACGGGTGACCGGCTCGCCGCCCGGTACACCCTGCATGTGCGCAACCGCGGGACGGACCTCACCATCGAGGTCTGCTTCTTCGGGCAGTTCGCCTCCGACGGGCGGATGCGCAGCTCGCACATGCTCACCCGTACCGTGTCCGCCCCCAACCCGCAGGAGGCCGCGCCGGGAGCGCCCGCCCTCCAGGAGGAGCCGTCGTGACCGAGGGCCCCGGCACCGTGAACAGCTACCGGGTGGAGGGCATGGCCTGTGGGCACTGCGCGAACTTCGTCACCGCGGAAGTGGAACGCATCCCCGGGGTCACCGCCGTGTCCGTGGACGTCGACGCCGGCACCGTCACGGTGACGGGTGAGGGCTCCTTCGGCCTCGCGGAGGTACGCGCGGCGGTGGAGGAGGCGGGTTACGAACTCACCGCCGCGCTCCCCGGGCCGCCCGGCACCGGCACGTCAGCATCGTAGGGGCGGGCCGCGACGTTCCGGCCCGCCACCCGTACCTCCGAACCGGAGGGCGTCGGTCGCGTTCCGGCCCGGCACCGGTCCTCGTACCTCCGGACCTTGGGCTCCGGCCCGGCGGGGTCCCGTCCCGCCTCCCTCGTGGCCCCCGGGCCCGGGGGAGTACACCCGGCGGCGTACAGGGGCAGGACCCAAGGGCGCCGGATTCAGCCGCCCCCGGGGGCGACGGCCAGATGGCACGCCACCCCCGCTCCCGTCAGCACCTCCATCGCCCGGGTACGGCAGCTCTCCGCGACGCCCGCCCGGTCCGCCTCGCCCGAGGCGAGCGCCTGGCACCGCTCGTGGAAGCGGCAGCCCCCGGGAATGCGGGTGGGGTCCGGGGGCTCGCCCGAGAGGACGACCGGCGGGGTCCCTGACTCCGGGAGCACGGACAGCAGGGCCTGGGTGTACGGGTGACGGGGCGCCGTCAGCACCGACTCCACCGGGCCCGACTCCACGATCCGCCCCAGATACATGACCGCGACCCGGTCCGCGATGTTCCAGGCGAGCCCCAGATCGTGCGTCACCACCAGCGCGGACAGCCCCAGCTCATCACGCAGCCGCAGCACCAGCGCGAGGATCTCCCCGCGTACGGACGCGTCCAGCGAGGCCACCGGCTCGTCCGCGACGATGAGTTCGGGCTCCAGGGCGAGCGCCCCCGCGATGACGACACGCTGGCGCTGACCGCCCGACAGCTCATGCGGATAGCGGAGGAAGAAGCGCTCCGGGGGACGCAGCCCCGCCCGCGCGAGAGCCCGGGAGACCAGCTCGCGCTCATCACCGGGCAGCCCGTGGATCCGGGGGCCCTCCGCCACCGCGTCGTACACCGTGTGCCGGGGATTGAGCGAACCGCTCGGGTCCTGAAGCACCAGCTGGACCCGTCTGCGGTACGCGGTCAGGGCGCGGGAGGTGTACTCCAGCGGCCGGCCCCCGAAGACGACCCGCCCCGACTCCGGCGGCACCAGCCCGAGCAGGGCCCGCGCCAGTGTCGTCTTGCCGCAGCCCGACTCACCGACCAGGGCCACGATCTCCCCGCCGCCGATCTCCAGGTCCACCCCGTCCACGGCGCGCACGGGCCGCGCCGATGACCCGCGCCGCCGCCCGGGGAAGGTGACCCGCAGACCGGTGGCCGACAACAGAGCCGTCATCAGGGCTGCCTCCCGATACTCGCGGACACGGAACCGTCCGCGTGGACACACGCGGCCCGGTGCGCACCGGCCGCTCCCGCCAGTTCCTGTGGCTCCTCGGCGCACGCGTCGAGTGCCACGGGGCAGCGCGGATGGAACGTACAGCCGGACGGCAGGGCCGAGGGATCGGGCGGATCGCCCGGCAGACCCCGGGGCGCGCGGCGGGAGGACACATCGCCGACCCGGGGGAAGGCGGCGGACAGCGCCTGCCCGTAGGGGTGGCGCGCGGCCGTGTACACCTCGCGCGCCGGGCCCTCCTCGACCACCCGGCCCGCGTACATCACCGCCAGCCGGTCGCAGGTGTCCGCGAGGACCGCCAGATCGTGGCTGATCATCAGCAGGCTGATCTCCTGCTCCGCGACCAGCTGTTCGATCAGCCGCAGGATCTGCGCCTGGATCATCACATCGAGCGCGGTGGTCGGCTCGTCGGCGATGATCAGCCGGGGGTCGCAGGCCAGTGCCATCGCGATCATCACCCGCTGGCGCTGGCCGCCCGACAGCTCATGGGGGTACGCGTCCGCGCGAGCGGCCGGCAGCCCCACCTGCCGCAGCAGAGAGGCGACGCGCCTGCCCGCCTCGGCGGGGGTGGCCCCCTGGTGCAGTACGACGGGTTCGGCGATCTGGTCGCCGATCCTCCGTACCGCGTTGAGCGAGTGCATCGCGCCCTGGAAGACAATGGATGCGCCCGCCCAGCGCACCGCCCGCAGCCGGCCCCACCGCATGGTGAGAACGTCCTCGCCGTCGATGAGGATCTCCCCGCTCAGCGAGGC
The DNA here is from genome assembly GCF_044456085.1 of Streptomyces sp. NPDC051018. Lineage (NCBI taxonomy): Bacteria > Bacillati > Actinomycetota > Actinomycetes > Kitasatosporales > Streptomycetaceae > Streptomyces > Streptomyces sp. NPDC051018. The sequence continues at coordinate 37,980 of NZ_JBITFN010000022.1, read as the reverse complement.
GGAAGCGGGCAGCAGACGCAGCAGCGCCAGCGCGAGGGTCGACTTACCGCAGCCCGACTCCCCGGCGATGCCCACCTTCTGCCCGGCGGCCACCGTCAGATCGACGCCCCGGACGGCGGGGACCGCCCGCGTACCGGAGCCGTAGGTCACCCGCAGATCCCGTACGTCCAGCATCACGCGCGGACCCCCAGCTTCGGATTGAGCACCGTCTCGATCGCCCGCCCGCACAGGGTGAACGCGAGCGCCACCAGCGCGATCGCGAGACCGGGCGGCGCGAGATACCACCAGTGGCCCGAGGACACCGCCCCCGCCTGCCGGGCGTCCTGGAGCATCCCGCCCCAGGACACCACCGACGGATCGCCCAGCCCCAGAAAGGCGAGCGTCGCCTCGGTGAGGATCGCCGTGGAGATCCCGAGCGTGGTCTGCGCGAGCACCAGCGGCATCACATTCGGCAGCACATGGCGGTTCATGATGTGCCGGTGGCCGCCCCCGAGCGCCTTCGCGCGCTCGATGTAAGGCCGGGACTCGATCGCGATCGTCTGCGCCCGCACCAGCCGGGCCGTCGTCGGCCAGCTGGTCACCCCGATCGCGATGACCACCGTCCACACGCTCCGGGACATCACCGTCGCCAGCACGATCGCCAGCACCAGCGCCGGCATCACCAGGAACCAGTCGGTGATCCGCATCAGCACGGTCGAGAACCAGCCCCCGTAGTGCCCGGCGACGATCCCCACGAGCGTACCGATGGCCACCGACAGCGCCGCCGCCAGCAGACCCACGGTCAGCGAGATCCGCGCGCCCCACACCAGCAGCCCCAGCAGGGAACGCCCGAACTGGTCCGTGCCCAGGGGGAACTCTCCGCTCGGCGACTCCAGCGGCCCGCCCGGCGCCTCGGTCACGCTCTGGACGTCCTCCCCGGTCAGCAGCGGCGCCGCCAGCGCCACCAGGGCGATCAGGGCGAGGGCACCGAGACCGAAGAGCCCCGCCCGGTGCGTACGGTACGAACGCCAGAACCGGGCCGCCGACTCACGGCGGCGGGCCCGGGCGAGAGAGGTCGTCATCGGCCCACCCGGGGATCGAGGATCGGATAGAGCAGATCGGCCAGCAGATTCATCAGGATCATCGCCCCGGCGAAGACCACGAACAGCCCCTGTACCAGCGGCAGATCGGGCACGCTCAGCGCCTGGTAGAACAGCCCGCCGAGCCCCGGCCAGGAGAACACCGTCTCCACCAGGATCGAACCGGCTGCCACATGGCCCAGATTGATGAACACCATCGTCACGGTCGGCAGCAGCGCGTTGGGCACGGCATGGCGGCGCCGTACGGCATCGTCCCGCAGCCCCTTCGCCCGCGCGGTCGTCAGATAGTCCCCGCCCATCTCGTCGAGCAGCGACGACCGCATCACCAGCAGCGTCTGCGCGTATCCGACCGCGACCAGGGTGAGGACCGGCAGCACCATATGGTGCGCCACATCGGCGATATGGGCGAGGCCGGTCTCGTCGCCGGACTCCATGCCGCCCGTGGGGAAGAGCCCGGGGACGGGTCCGGCGCCCACCGCGAAGGTGATGATCAGCAGCAGGCCGAGCCAGAACGACGGGACCGACCACAGGGTGAGGGCGACGCCCGTGTTGAGCCGGTCGCCGAGGCCGCCGTGCCGCCAGGCGGAGCGGGTGCCCAGCCAGAGGCCGAGCGCCGAGTAGATCACCACGGCGACACCGGTCAGCAGCAGGGTCGCGGGCACCTTCTGGGCGATCAGCTCACCGACCGGCGCATGGAACTGGTACGACATGCCCAGATCGCCGGTCAGTGCCTTGGCACAGTAATCCGTGAACTGCTGCCACAGTGGCTGGTCGAGACCGAACTGCCGGCGCAGGGCCGCCAGCTGCTCGGCGGACGTCGGCATCCCGTGCGTCATCGCCTTGACCGGATCGCCGGGGATGATCCGGAACAGGAAGAAGCTGGTGACGAGCACGGCGAGCAGGGAGATCGCCGCCCCGCCCAGCTTGCCCGCCGTGTACACCAGATAGGCGCGGGCGCCGGTGCCGCGGCTCGGTTCCTCCTCCGCCGCCGCCACGGCGCTCGTGTCGGTGTCCGTGGTCGTGGTCATCGACGTCATCGGCTACTCACGGTCTTCCACGGTCGAACGGCGGCGCACCACGACGAAGACCCCGAGCGCGGCGGCGAGCACCCCGGCCGCGACCGCCCCGATCACCACCCCGGTGGCGGAGCCGCCGCCGGAGCCGCCGTCACCCGCGGCGGGCACGGCCGACCACCAGCTCCAGTACCCGTCCTGGCCCCAGATGTTGCCAGCGGCCTCGGGCATCGTCGTGATCGACTTGATCTGGTCCGTACGGTACGCCTCGACCGCGTTCGGATACACGAGGACATTCATGAAGCCCGTGTCGTACAGCCGGGACTGCATCTGTTTCACCAGTTCGGCCCGCTTCGCCGGGTCGTACTCGCCGGACTGGCGCGCGTACAGCTCGTCGAACCGCCTGTCGCAGATGAAGTTGTCCGTCGAGCCGGTGTCCCTGGGGGTCGCGGGCAGGGCGGCACAGGTGTGGATGGAGAGGACGAAGTCCGGGTCGGGATTGACGGACCAGCCGTCGAAGGCGAGGTCGTAGTCGCCCTTGAGCCAGGGGTCGGAGACATTGTCGAGGCAGTCGATCGTCAGCCCGATGCCGAGCTCGCCCCACCACTCCTGGAGGTACTTGCCCACCGCCTTGTCGTTCGGATCGGTGGCATGGCACAGGATCCGGAAGTCCAGCGGCCTGCCGTCCTTGCCGACCCGCTTGCCGGAACCGTTCTTCCGGTATCCGGCCCGGTCCAGCAGCGCCGCAGCCTGTGCGGGGTCGTAGTCGATCACCTGATTGGCACCGGGCTTGAAGAAGTACGAGGAGAAGCGCGGCGGGATATACCCCTCGCCCTCGGCGGCATGGCCCCGGAAGACCTTCTCGACGATGGTCCTCCGGTCGGTGGCGTGGAAGAGCGCCTTGCGTACGGCGGGGTCGAGCAGGGCCTTGTGACCGCTGCCGAAGGTCTTGCCGTCCTTTGACCTCGCGCCCGGATTGACCGCGAGGGCGAAGAAACGACGGCCGGGAGCGTCGTTCACCTTGATGTTCTCGGCGCTCTTCAGGGAGGACGCCTGAGCCGGGGTCAGCCCCTGGACGAAGGAGACCTCGCCCTTGCGCAGTGCGGCGACGGCCGCGTCACCGTCCTTGTAGTACTTGAGCACCAGCTCGTCGAACTTGGGCGCACCGCGCCAGAAGTTCTTGTTCGGCCGGAGTCTGACGTACTGGTCGACCTTGAAGTCGGTGACGACGTACGGGCCGTTGCCGACGACGGGGAACCGCTTGTCGTTGTTGAAGGTGGAGAAGTCCCCGACCTTCTCCCACAGATGCCGGGGCACTATCGGCACATCGAGCGCGGTCATCGTGGCCTGGGGCTTCTTCAGCTCGATGACCAGGGTCCGGGGATCGGGCGCGGTGACCCTTCTGAAGTTGGCGGTGAAGCTGCCGTTGGCGGTCGCGGCCTTCTCGTCCGTCATCATCTTGTTGAACGTCCAGGAGGCGTCGGCCGCCGTCACCGGCCGTCCGTCGGACCAGGTCGAGTTCTCGCGAATGGTGTACGTCCAGGTCAGCTTGTCCGGCGACGACTTCCAGGCGGTGGCGAGCCCGGGGATCGCGCGACCGTCCCTGACGTCGTAGTTCGTCAGATACTCGTAGGTCAGACGGTGCACGGTGGTGGAGACCAGACGCTGTGCCAGGAACGGACTCAGCGAGTCCACGCTCTGCGACACCGCGACCGTGAGGACCTTCCGGCCCTCGCCGCCGCCCTCCTTCGCCAGGGCGGTCCCCTGCGCCGGTACGGCGAGCAGGGAGGCCGTGGCGCAGAGCGTCAGCAGGAGCCGGGCCCGACGCCGGGCCGGGGGCCGGGGCCGGTGGTGGACCGGGGACGGGGTCGCTGTGACTGAGGAGGTGTGTGGGGTGGGTGGGATCTCTGTGACCATAGGACGGTGACCTCGCGTCAGCGCTGGGGGGAAGCGGACGGGCTGATGGGTGGTGACCTACTGGTGATGCGGGTTGTATCAGCGGTGGTCCAGTGCCGTCAACGGTGTGTGAAACCCCTTCTGGTCTGCGGGAATGCGACAAGGGCCCGCATCGTGGAGTCGATGCGGGCCCTCATTGGTACAGACCTCTGCTGCCTTACTGTTGAGAGGCTGGCGGTGCCTGGGGAGGCTCCTGTCGGGGCGGTCCGGCGGGCGGCACCGGCCCCTGTGTTCCGGGTTGCCCGTTATCACCCGACTGGGCGTGATGGCCGGGTCCCGGAGTCCCCGGCTGCTGTGGTGCCCCGGCCGGATGCGGTGGCTGCTGGGCCTGCCCATGAGGCCCCTGGGGCCAGGCGCCCGGCTGGGCCGGGGGCTGCCCCTGGGGCGGGTAGGGCGCCTGGGGTTGGGGAGCGTGGGGTTGGGGAGAGTGGGGAGCACCGGGAGCATGGGGCCCGGCGGCACCCGGGAAGGGCTGAGGGTTTCCGGGGGCCTGCCCGTGTGCGGGTGCTCCGGCCGGGCCGGGCTGTCCCGGGTATCCGGGCGCGGGCTGTGCGTGGTGGCCGGGAACGGGCGCGGGCTGTCCCGGGTGCCCGGGTCCGGGCTGTCCGGGGATCTGCTGGGCGGGTGCCTGCGGTGCCTGCGCCCCGGGCGCGGGGTAGTCGGTGGGGGCGGGTCCGCCGGGGCCGGGCTGTCCCGGGATATGCGGTCCCGGCGCCTGCTGTCCCTGGCCGTGGCCGTGCTGTCCCGGCTGTCCGGGTTGGCCGTAAAGCCCCTGGCCGCCGTGCGGATCCGGCTGTCCGGGCTGGCCGTGCCGACCGGGCTGCCCCGGGACCGGCTGTCCGCCGCCGGGTGTCTGCTGTCCCGGCATCGGCGGGGCCATGGTCGGCGGAGGGTTGCCGTCCGCGATCCACAGCCCCTGCTGCTGCTGGGCGCGTACGAAGTCCTCGGCGATCATCGCGGACAGATTGAAGTACGCCTCACGGGTCTTCGGCCGCATCATGTCCAGATCGACCTCGGCGCCGGCCGCCAGATGCTCGTCGAACGGCACCACGACGACACCGCGGCAACGCGTCTGGAAATGCGCCACGATGTCGTCCACCTTGATCATCTTTCCGGTCTCGCGCACCCCGGAGATGACCGTGACCGAACGCTGCACCAGCTCCGCGTACCCGTGCGCGGAGAGCCAGTCGAGTGTGGTCGACGCGCTGCTCGCGCCGTCCACCGACGGCGTCGAGATGATGATCAGCTGATCGGCCAGATCCAGCACCCCGCGCATCGCGCTGTACAGGAGCCCGGTGCCGGAGTCGGTGAGGATGATCGGGTACTGCCTGCCCAGGACGTCGATCGCCCGGCGATAGTCCTCGTCGTTGAACGTCGTCGAGACGGCCGGGTCCACATCGTTGGCGATGATCTCCAGACCGGAGGGCGCCTGCGAGGTGAACCGGCGGATGTCCATATACGAGTTGAGATACGGGATGGCCTGCACCAGATCCCGGATGGTGGCCCCGGTCTCGCGCCGCACCCGGCGGCCGAGCGTGCCGGCGTCCGGGTTGGCGTCGATCGCCAGGATCTTGTCCTGGCGCTCGGTCGCCAGGGTCGAGCCCAGCGCGGTGGTCGTGGTCGTCTTGCCGACACCGCCCTTGAGGCTGATGACCGCGATCCGGTAGCAGGACAGCACCGGTGTACGGATCAGCTCCAGCTTGCGCAGCCGCTCGGCCTCCTCCTTCTTTCCGCCGAGCTTGAAGCGGGAGGCGCCGGAGGGGTTACGGCTGGACTTGGGCTTCTGCTTGTTGTTGCGCAGCAGCCGGTCGGAGGACAGTTCCACCGCGGCGGTGTACCCGAGCGGGGCGCCCGGTACGGAGCGCTCACGCTGATCGTGCGTCACCGGCGTCGGCCAGGCGTTGCCCGCCCGGGGGTCGGGCGGCGACGCGGGCGCGGGCGGCTGCTGGTCGGTCGACTGCGGCACGGGCGGGTGGGCGCCGTGCTGCTGGTGCTGCGGGTGGGGCTGATGCGGCTGGGGTCCTGCCTGTGGCTGGGTCCCCGGCTGGGGAAACCCGTAACCGGGCTGGGGTGGCTGGGCCGGAGCGGGCTGCCCGTGCTGACCGGCCGGCCCGGGCTGGGGGCCCGGGAACCCGTAGCCGGGCTGAGCAGCCCCCGGACCCGTGGCGGCGGGCGCCGACGGGATCTGCCCTTGCGGTACCTGAGGTGCGCCGGGGGCCTGAGGGTCCTGAGGGGGCTGAGGTGCTTGTGGGGGCAGGGGTGCCGCAGGGGCCGCGCCCTGCTGGGGCTGGGGCGGTGGAACCGGCTGCCCCTGCTGCGGGAATCCGTAACCCCCCTGGGGCGCGGCCTGCCCGTGCGCGGACTGCGGCTGCGGGAATCCGTAACCCGGCTGGGGCGCTCCGTCAGGAGCCTGAGTCTGCCCCTGCGGTCCGGGCACGGCCTGGTGGGGGAACCCGTACCCCGGCTGCGCGGCGGCGGGCGCCGGCTGCGGTGCGTCCGGTACGGGCGCCGTCGGCGGCGGGGCCGACTGCTCGGCCGTCTGCGGCGACACCGGCCACTGCGGCGCCGACGCGGGCGCGGCGGGCTGGAAGGCGGGGGGCAGGGGCGGGAGCCCGGCATCGGGCGCGGGCGGCGCGGGGGACCAGGTCCCCGCGGGGGCCGGGACCGCGTCCTGGGGCTCAGTGGGGGAGGGGGCGGTTCCCTGCGGCACCGAGTCCTCGGGCGTTCCGGCCGGAGCCGGAGGTTCACCGGCTCCCGAGGCGTCCGGCTGCTCCGGCGTACCGGCTGTCACTGCGTCCGCCGGGCCGTTCCCTTCCTCGGAGGAAGGGCCGGCTGCGGTGGCCCCCGCATCCCCGGATCCCTCGGCGATCTGTTCTCCCTCGGCGTCATCGGCGTACCGGGGCGGTTCGGCCGCCCGGGCCTCCGGTTCCGCGCCGGGGGCCGGGGCCGCGGACTCGGCGGACGGGTCCCCGGCGTCCGCCGGAGGCTCGCCCCCGCCGTCGGCGCCGGTCGCGGCCGGGTCCCCGGCCTCCTCCGACTTCGCGGCCTCCTCCGCGGCGCGGGCGGCCGCCGCGTCCCGCTCCTCGATCTCACGCCTCAGGGCCACGGGGGAGAAGCGCATGGTCGCGCCGCTCTCCAGCCGACCGCCGCCGAAGGGCTCCGACGAGGGCTCGGCGGGAGGCGCAGCCTCGGGTCCGGGCCCCGGGACGGCCGGTGCCGGATCGGCGGGCGCTACGGGCGCGGGCACCTGCGGCTCCGAAACCTGGGCTTCCGGACTCCGGCCCTCCGAGACCTGGGCCTCCGGAACTCGGCCCTCCGAAACCTGGCCCTCCGGAACCCGGGTGGCCTCCGCATCCCGGCCGCCGTCCGGCCCTCGGGCGGCCTCCGGACCCTGGGCCGCCTCCGGCCCCTCGGGCGCGGTCGTCCCCGGCTTCTCACCACCAGCCACCCGCGCGCCGGACCCGCCCTGCGCATCAGGCCCGCCCTGCACGCCGGGCCCACCCTGCACGTCCGGCCCCTGGGTCCAGTTCGGCTGGAAACCGCTCCCCGTCGGCAGCCCGGGCACCGCCACGGGCGCTCCGTTCGGCGGCGGGGGCGGCGGTGCCCCTCCTGCATTCCCGCCGGAGGAGTCCCCGGACGCGTTCTGCGTGTACCAGGCAGGCGGGGTGTAGTCGATGGTGAACTCACCCGTCATCTCTGCGGGCTCCGCGTCGGACTCGTCGGCGGGAAGGTCCCAACCCCCGCGGATCTCGTCCCGATCGCTGTTCACTGTGCCTCCTGGTGTGGTCGAGCACCCTTGTGCCGTCGTGGGTGGGGGCGACCGCTGACGTCCGATCGGCCCGGCTCTCCCCCTGGGGACGCGGCGGGCATCCCCGCAGGTTCCTGTGCCGTTGTCCGTCCCAGCCTAATCGTCAACCGGGGCGGCCCGTCAGGGCCGACGGGCCCCGGCTACCGTCCCGTACGTCCTGTGCGATCCCCAAGTGAACCCGGGGTGAAGCAAGAAAGGACAACCGATGGGGCAAACCGGTACAACTGACCGGCGAACGTGGGGGAATGGTGCCGGACTGCCCCTATGGGGTCCGCGGCCCAACAATCCGGTCTCGGTCGTCCACGGCCGGCGGCACCCGGCGGCCGGGCGGCCCCGGGGCCGCCCGGCCGGACCACCGCGCCCCGCGCGGGCACCGGCGGCACGCCCGCGCGGCAAAGACCGTACCGACGTTCGTCACCGGCGTCCGTCACGGGGTCCCGCCGGACCGCGCCCTGGCGGACGTACAGGACCGCACGTCCGCCAGGAGGACGTACAGGACCGCACGTACGGGACCGGTCCTGTGGCGGAACGTCCCTGTCAGCGCAGGTCGAACTCCCCGTCCCGCGCGCCGAGGACGAACGCCCGCCACTCGGCCTCCGTGTACCGCAGTACCGTGTCGGGATCCAGGGACGACCGCATCGCGACACCGCCACCGGGCAGATGCGCGATCTCGACCCGCTCCTCGTCCTCGCTCGTGCCGGGCGCGCTGAGCCACTCGACGCCAGAGATGTCGAGGGCGTACAGCTCGTCCTTCTCCTGTGCGCTCCCCATCAGTCAAGCTCCCCTTCGGTCGAACGGCCGGGTCGGCGGACACACACCCCTTGTGAGCGGGTCCACGCCACTGAGGAGTTTAGGCCGAACGGGGGCCGGCACCGGTCGGAGATCCGCCGAAGATCCCAGCGTACGAACGGGTTTGGACACCCTCGAACGGAGCCGGTCAGTCCATGCGGCGGGCCGTGCCCAGCAGACCCGTCTCCGCGTCCGTACCGCTGGTCATCACCCAGTGGCGCTCCCGCCCGGCACACCACAGCGTGACCCCGTCCGCCAGCGTCGGCAGCGCGCCGCTCTCCGCCGCGGACAGACCCAGGATCCGCCCGATCTGCTCCGCCTCCTGCGGGGACACCCGCTGGACACCGACCAGGGTGGCGTCCCGCAGCAGCCGGGGCGCCACCGGGCTCAGATACGGCAGCAGGGTCAGCACCGACTGCCAGGGCGCCGAGACCACCCGGCCGCGCGGGGGCCGCATCCCGCAGTCCCGTACGACCACCACCGGGCCGCCGACCGACGCGCCCATCGGCGGGACACGCCCCACCTCATGGAGGGTGATGCAGTCCAGACCCGCGCCCGCCGCCCGCGCCAGCCCCGTCCACGCCTGGGCCCGCCCGGTCTCCACCGCGACCCGCGCGCCCGTCCCGGCCGCGCGCAGCGCCAGGACCTGCGCCGTCCACAGACCGCCGATCAGCAGCACATCGTACGGAGTCGACCGGTGGAAGCCGACCATCAGCGGGCGGCCCTCGGCGTCGTCGCCGATCACGACACCGTCGTCGCCGACCGGCAGGGACAGCGCCCCCAGATCGGTCGCGGCCAGCGTGTGCCCCGCGTGGCGCGGGCCGAGCAGCCGCCGTGCGGCCCCGACCCCGGCCATCACCGGGCACCGCCCAGCGGAAGCGTCGCCAGCGCGCCGGGCAACTGCTCGCGGTCGAGACGTACGAGAGCGACCTTGGCGGTACGGGCGGCCAGCTCCAGGGTCCGCCGTACCCCGATGAGTTCGGTGTCGGAGCCGCCCGTCACCCGCACATGACCGGCCATGGACATCGCCCCCTGGTGCGCGCCCCGCCGCAGGGTGAGGCTGAACGTCGTCGCGTACGCGGGCGCCGAGGTGAGCAGGGAGACCACCTTGGGCAGCGGAGCCGCCCCGCGCCCCAGCTCGGGCCAGCGGCCCACCGCGTACGTCGTGTGCCAGCGGTCGTCGCAGCGCCAGACGCGCGCGGTCTCGCTGGTGCGCCGCTGCGGCGCCGAGTCCGGCCGGCCGGCGCGGGCGGCCAGCCGGGGGCTGGCGCAGGCGGCCGTCGCGACCGTGGAGTTGAGATCCTGCTGATCGAGCACGACGGCCTGGAACCCGGCCCCCGTGACCCGGCTCGCCACATGGTCCGCGACCCGGACGAGACAGCGCTGCGCCCCCTCGACCCCGCCGCCCCGCGCGTCGACGGCCTCCCGGCACAGCTCGGGATTGAGCTTCACCGCCACCCAGGTCAGCCGGAGCGCGGGGGCGCCGGTCCGCTCCTGGAGCGGTGCGTACGAGAGCCTCGCCACCGACTGCTGCGGGAGGTGCGGCGCGGGCGCGGAACGCACCTGCTGCACCAACTGGACCGACTCCAGGACGATGTCGTCGACCTCCAGGGCGCCGCCGAGGAGGGAGAGCGGGAGCGCCCGGGCGCCGAACGCGGGCCGCAGTGCGGCGCCGCTCGCCTCGATCCGTACCACCGCAGTGAGGAACGTCCCGTCGCCGAGCATCCCGACCGTGCGCCGGTTGCGGTCGACGAAAGGGTACGGGCGCAGTCCGGACACCCCCTCCACCACCGGGGCGAGCGAGGGATCGGTGCCGGCCGCGGAGGCGCCCGCCGACTTTCTGCGGGCGCGCAGGGACATCGCCGTCGCCAGCCAGTCCTGGACGGCGTGTCCCCGCCGCCGGATGAAGGCGAGCAGCAGCAGAACGGCGGCGACGGCGACCGTGGGAACCAGCCACAGTCCGCCGAGTACGGCTCCCACCGTGGCGAGGGCGAGGGCGATCTCCACCAGCGCGAGCTGCCGCAGGGGGAACGGCCCGAAACCGCCGCCGGTGCGGGACAGGGGCCGCAGTGTGGTGGTCGCGGGGGCGGGTGCCCGTCCGGACGGCGTTCGTCCGGAGCGTCCGTTCCGTCCGCTGCCGCGCTGTCCGTCCGGCGTGCTGCGGCCCCCCGTCGAACTCCGCCCGTTTCGCGCGCGCGTCGCCGAACCCATCGCCGCGTTGCCCCCTCGTGTCCGTATTCACCGATTCCCGCTGGGCGTTGACCGGGCGATCACCCTACCTGAGCAGGAAGGAGAGACCGTCAGCAGGCATAGTAGGGGCCGTTACCACGGCAGGCGGATTCGGTGAACAAGGGGAGCCTGGCCGCCCAGCGGGGAGAGGGACAGCGGACAGATGGCATCACGTCGGGACGAACTCAACGCCTACACCTTCGCGAAACGACGCCTGATCGCGCAGTTCCTCCAGCCCAACGCGACCGGCTCGGAGGAAGGCGCCCCCCGTCCCCTGCGCGCGGTGGTGCCCGGGGCGATCGTCGGCGTGGTGATTCTCGCGGGGTTCGGTGCCTGGGGAATGTTCAAGCCGGTCGCCCCCAAGGGCTGGGACAAGCCCGGTGAGAACGTGATTATCGCCAGCAAATCCACCACACGATATGTGGTGCTGGAGACCGACGGTAAAAAGCAGCTCCATCCCGTTCTCAACATGTCCTCCGCGAAACTTCTCCTGAATCCCGACAAGGGGAAAGTCATCAACGTCGACGAGTCCGTCCTCGACAAGGGGAAGATCCCGCACGGCGCGACTCTCGGAATTCCCTACGCCCCCGACCGGCTGCCCGCCGCCAAGGAGGCCGGGAAGGCCAAGCGGTGGGCCGTCTGCGAGCGGCCCGGCGAGGGCGGCCGGGCCATCCAGAAGGCCGCCTTCGTGCTCGCCGAGCGCGACGAGAGGAAGACCGAGGGCGCGAGCAGGCTGCGCGGCGGCGATCTGATGTACGTCGAGGGCCCGGACAAGGTCCGTTACATCGTCGACGCCGACGGCACCGCGTACCCGGTGGAGGACGACGAACTGCTGCTGCGTCAGCTGGTCGGCCAGGGGCGGGTGGCCCAGCGGGTCTCCGCCGCCTGGCTCGACACCCTCCACCGGGGCGACCGCGTCACCTTCCCCACCATCACCGGGACGCCCGGCGAGCCCGCCGGTGTTCCCGGGAGCCTGGAGGACGGGGTGAACAAGGTCGGCATGATCCTCACGGCCACGGACGCCACCAGGAACCAGCAGTACGTGGTCCTCAAGGGCCGGGTGGCCCCCGTCTCCGACTTCACGGCGAAGCTGCTGCTCAACAGCCGGGAGCTGATCGACCTCGGCCAGGCGGGCCGGGCGACGTCCGTGAGCGCGGCGGCCTTCCGGCCCGGTGAGGCGTTCGGACAGGACAGGAAGTGGCCCACCGACGCTCCCCGGCCCGTCAACACGGCCGGTACGGGGGAGGGAAGCCGCAACACCGTGTGCAACGTCCTGCGCGAGGTGGACGAGGACAGCGGCGCCACCACACTCAGCACCTGGGCGGGCACCGACTTCCCCGCGGTCCTGCCGACCGGGTCCAGCAGCGCGTACGTCACCCCCGGCTCCGGCCAGCTGTTCCGCCAGTTCAAGGGCTCCACGACGAGGTCGGGCTTTCTCTTCCTGGTCACCGACACCGGGCTGCGGTACGCGATGCAGTCCAACAGCGACAGCGCCACGGACGATTCCGGTATCGGCTCCTCCGGTTCGGAGCGCGAGAAGCAGGAACGGGTGCAGGAGGCCCAGCAGGCGCAGAACCGGCTCGGCTACAAGGACGTCGACCCGCTGCCGGTCCCGGCCGCCTGGTCCGCCTTCCTGCCGACCGGGCCCCGGCTGTCGACCGGTTCGGCCAACCAGCCGCAGGGCTCGTGAGGGCGGTCCCGATGACGACGTACATCTCACGCGAGGGTTCCGGCGGGGCGCGCGAGGGTTCCGGCGCCGTGCGCGAGCGGTCGGGCGGAGGCGTACCCCGTACCCCGGGCGGTCCGCTGTCGGGCGGTCCGTTGCCGTCCGGCGGTTCCGGTGGTTCCTCGCGGCCGGGGGCGCGTACCGTCCGGCGGTCGTTCGCGGTGGCCGCGGCAACGGCGCTCACCCTCATCGGGCTGCCGGCGGCTCCCGCAGCCGCGGATACGACCCAGTGCACCTTCCCCGGAAAGACGTACAAGGGCCGTCCATGGGCGCTTCAGCGCGTACTCCTGGACGAGCTGTGGAAGCAGTCCACCGGAAAAGGGGTGAGGGTCGCGGTCATCGACACCGGGGTCGACATCCGGAATCCGCAGCTCAAGCCCGCTGTCGATGCCAAGAGCGGCATCAATCTGCTGCCGAAGAACCTCAAGGACGACAACGGCAACAAGCTGGAGCGCGGGGCCGAGAACGGCACCACCGACCTCGTCGGCCACGGCACCAAGGTCGCCGGCATCATCGCCGCCCGCCCCGCGGAGGGCACCGGCTTCGTCGGCCTCGCCCCGGACGCGACGATCATTCCCATCCAGCAGAACGACGCCGAGGGAAGAGGTACCGCCGCCACGCTCGCGAAGGCCATCGGCCAGGCCGTCCGCCAGGGCGCGGGAGTCATCAACATCTCCCAGGACACCGCCAACGCCGTCGAGCCCGCGCCCGCGCTGCGGACCGCCGTGGTCGACGCGCTGGAGAGCGGTGTCGTGGTCGTCGCATCGGCGGGCAACGACGGCCTCGGGGGCAACGTCAAGAAGACCTACCCCGCCTCCTACGAGGGCGTCCTCGCCGTCGCCTCCTCGGACCGCAACAACGAACGCGCCGCCTTCTCCCAGTCCGGCGACTTCGTCGGCGTCGCCGCCCCGGGCGTCGACATGGTCACCACCGTGCCCGGCGGCGGCCACTGCGCCGACAACGGCACCAGCTTCTCCGCCCCGTACGTCGCGGCCGTCGCCGCACTCATCAAGGCCAAGCACAAGGACTGGACCCCCCGGCAGATCGTGGCCCAGATCCAGCAGACGGCCGAGCGCTCGACCCCGGGCCACGACCGTCTCGTCGGCTGGGGTGTCGTGGACCCCGTACGCGCCCTCACGGAGGACGACAAGCCCATCGAACGCCCCGTCCCCGACGAGGGCGTCACCCGGGCCGAGGCGCCCACCCCCGCCGAACTCGACCTCGGTGAGACCGCGGAGGAGCGTGACGCCCGGCTCGCGACCTATGTCGTCATCGGCGGCGGCGTCCTGGTCGCCGCGATCGCGGGCAGCGCGGTGGCGCTGCGGGACTCCAGGCGGCGGTCCGGCCGGATCGCCGGGAGCTGAAGGGGTGTTGTGGTCCCGTGAAGAAGCCGGGCGTCAGCGGGCTCACACGGCGAGCACATGATGGGATGGCGATGGCAACCACACGGGGGTCGGAAGGCGTCGTTCAGTACGTAGTTCATTACGTCGCTCAGTACGTCTTCAGTACGTCTTCAGTACGTCGCACCAGGGAAGTCGCGTGGCGGATAAGACACTTGGGACCGTATCAGCCGGTGGTTACAGTGGTGTGAGGCCAGTTTGATGATGGCCGATTCACCACGATTGCAACGTGGCACAGCTGGACCAACGGGGAGGAACGGGCATCGTGCTCGACGCAGAGGGTGGCGGAGTCGGCGCCTCGACCGGCGCGAGTGACCTGGAGAAGGGCGTCGGTGCGCTGAAGCGGTTCCAGCAGCGCGTCAACACCCTGCTGGCGGACTTCGAGAACGGCGCGGCGGGAAAGACGAAGGTGGCCGCACAGACGGTCTCCCGTACGTCCCTGAGCGGGGCCAGCACTCCCTTCGCGGAGGCGGACGGACTCTTCGGCCAGTACAACCGTGTGCACACCGCCCTCGTCTCGCTCTCCCGCACCCTGAGCGACCAGATCGAATGCCTCAGCATCGCCGTACACGCCGCGGAGGTCGGCCTCGACAACGTGGACGAGGAGAGACGCCAGAGGTTCGCGCAGATCCGTGCCCGTCTGGACCAGGAGCGCGAGGCGGCGCAGGAGCGCGAGCGCAAGGCGACGGCCAAGCCCGCGCCGCAGAACACCGACGACAAGACCGTTGACTCCGGGTGGTGACGGATGACTGAGAACGAGCCCCAGGAACTGAGCCCCGAGGCACAGCGCGAGCAGGACCTGGCGCGCGTCCAGACGCAGTTGGGGGTGACCGACCTCACCCAGAAGGTCAGCTCGATCTTCAGCGGCATCTTCGGCAACTCCGGCCCGGGCCCCTACGCCCGGACCAGCTTCGAGGCCCATGAGCTCAACGCGATGATCGACCTCGTCGAGAACTCCGACCCAGCCGATCTGGAGACGGCGGGCACCGCCCTGTGGAAGGCGAGGGACGCCCTCAGGACCGCCGCCAAGGAGCTCCAGGACTATGTCGACAAGGTCGAGTGGAAGGGCGAGTCGGGCAACGAGTTCCGCTCCTTCGGCCGCGCCCTCGCCGACCACGCCCGGACCCTGGGCTCCTTCGCCGATGTCGCCGGCACCCAGATCACGGTGGCCGGGACGGGCCTGGCGTCGGTGCGCAAGGCCATGCCTCCGCGTGACACCCGGGTGAACAAGCAGAACGTCAACATGATCGAGGCGCCGAAGCGCGTCGAAGGCAATCCCGAATACGACGAAGCCGTGAAGGTGGAGAAGAACCGCCAGGAGGCCATCAACCAGATGACCCGGCTGGCGTCTTTCTACGCGGTGTCGGAGGAGACGCTGGCGGGGCAGGAGGCGCCGCGGTTCGACAGGATTCTGAAGGCGGACGTTCCGCCGCCGATGGGGAGGGTCGAGGAAACACCGCGATCGGCTCCGAGGAACGCGGATGTGCTGGGTAAGCGAGCCACGTACTCTGCGGCGGAACGACGCCCGGACTCAAAGTCCACCGGTGAAGTTCCCCGTACGGAAATCACCGGCACGGCCCCGACCGCGCCGGACCGCAACACCTCGATGGAGATCGACAGTGTCGCGGCACCTCCCGCCGTGCCCACTGCTCCGAACGCGGCACCGACCGTGCCCGCGGCCACCGGGCCGGGAGGCTCGCCCCCGGGCCCGGTACCGCCGATGGGCGGCACGACCAACCCCGTACCCAACGCGGGACCCGCCGGGTGGGCCCCGGGGGTGGCCAGGGCCAGTGGCGGTCCTGGGATCGGCGCTGCGGGGCGCTCGGGTGCGGGAGGCGGTGGCTTCCCGGCAGCCGGGCACGCGAGTGCTGCCGGCCGGGCCGGAGTTGCGGGCAGTGGATCGGGAGCGGCGGGCGGTACGGGCGCTGCCGGGCGAGCGACGGGACCCATGGGCGCGGGCTCCGCCGCCGCTGGCGGCCGTGCCGGTGGCGTCACCGGAGGAACCGCAGGCGCCCCCATGGCCGGTCGCGCGGGCATGGCCGGACAGCCGATGGCAGGGCGTGCCGGAGGGGGTACGTCATCAGGACCTCGTACGGGCCGTGCCGACGGGATCGTCGGCGGCACGCCCCAGCGCGCCACCGGTGGCTCGACCGGCTCCCGCATTCCGCGGGGAACGGTCGTCGGCGGAGAGGGTACGGGCTCGGGCCGTCCGTCCGCGGCCAGGCCGAGCCAGGCCGGAGTCGTCGGAGCCAACCCCTCGGGTGCGCCACAGCGCCCCGCGGGCAGGGGCACTCCCAGTGCCCACGGAGTGGTCGGCACACCCCGCACCGGTGGCAGCGGCTCCCGTCCGGGTGCGGGAGGCTTCACGGCCGGCGGCGCCGGTCTCGCGGGGGGCCGCCCCCGTCAGAATCAGACCGGTGACGGAGAAGACGACGACACCCGTTCGGCACGACCGGATTACCTGACGGAAGACGAAGAGACATGGGCGGCTCGGCGGAGTGGTGCCGTTCCGCCGGTCATCGAGTAGGCGCACAGGGAAGGTTCGGAAGCCAGGATGACGGCAGGAATGCGCCAGACGCGGAAGCACAGCACGTCTCGTTTCACCCGGGGCATGCTGTGCACGCTGGCCGCGGTTGGCGTTTGTGCGGCCGGCACGGTCCACGCGGCTCCGGTCGCGGTGGCCGCGCCCGGACAGCCGCAGCAGTGGTACCTGGATGCGATGCGCGCCGAGGAGATGTGGAAGGTCACCACCGGTGAAGGCATCAAGGTCGCCGTCATCGACACCGGTGTCAACTCCTCCACGCCTTCGCTGAAGGGCCAGGTACTGAAGGGCTTTGACGCGACGGAAGCCAAGGGCGAGGAGACGGACGACTACGAGGGCCATGGGACGACCATGGCCGAGTTGATCGCGGGTACGGGCAAGGGCGGCGGCCTCCGGGGTCTCGCCCCCGGTGCGAAGATCATTCCGATGCGGATCTCCGACACGGAATTCCAGAACAAGAACAAGGTGAATGCTCAGGACGCAGCGGATGCCATCCGCAAGGCTGCCGACAGCGATGCCCAGATCATCAGCATGTCGATGGCCACAGAGTACTCAAGTCCTGAAACGCGAGCTGCGGCGGAGTACGTACGGTCCAAAGGGAAGTTGTTCTTCGCGGGAGCCGGTAACAACGCCGAAGAAGGCAACAAACCCCAGTACCCCGCTGCCTACCCCGACGTGGTCGGCGTCGCCTCGGCCGACAGAAAGGGCAAGGTGGCCGAGTACTCCCAGCACGGGGACAACGTCGATCTCGCCGCGCCGGGAAACGACATTCCCGCCTGGTGCGACACCACGTTCAAGAGCTACTGCGACAGCGGTGGCACCAGCCCGGCGACCGCCATCGCCTCCGCCTCCGCGGCTCTCATCTGGTCCGCCCACCCGGACTGGACCGCGAATCAAGTCCTTCACGCGCTCATCGACACCGCCGCCCGGGACTGGGCCAAAGGCACCCGCAGCAACTACCTCGGCCATGGCCTGATCCGCCCGCGTCAGATCATTCTCGACGGTAAGGGTGCCCCCGGCCCGGCCGATGTCAGCCCTCTCACCCATGAGAAGACGGGCGGCTCTCCCGCGTCGACCGCGCCATCTGCACCAGCCTCGTCACAGCCCCCGACGGACCAGCCCGCCGACGACGCCGTCGTGGCAGGCTCCAGCAAAGAAGCCGAGGACGACAGCTCGCTGGGTCTCATTCTCGGCGGAGTCGCCGCGGTCGTCGTACTCGCGGGCGCAGCCTTCCTCGTCATCCGGCGCCGCAGCGCCTGATCGCGACCGGTGGATGCCGGCCGTATGAATCACTCCACAGTGGAATCAGGGAAAGGAAGACCGGGATATGTCATCTGTCCAGAAGGTCGGCGATCAGAGTCTCAAGGATTTCCAGGACGAGATCACCCGGCAGTTCGAGGACGTCAAGGGGCAGCTCCAGAACCTCCAGGGCGTCATCGACAGCCTCGAAGGTGCCTGGAAGGGCATCGGCGCGGGCGCCTTCGATGTGAAGCAGGCCGAGATCAACCAGGGGATGGTGCGTATCGCGAAGCTCCTCCTCAACTTCCAGGAAGCCATCCAGGTCACCCGCACCACCGCCGGCAACACGGAGGACGAGGTTCGTGCCGCGCTCCAGGGTGTCGACGTCACCGCCGGGTTCTCGGGTGACGCCGGTGCGACCAAGGCCGCGAACTCGAACATCGCCAGCTACTGAGCAGCGCTTCGGTATTCCGCACCACGGCAGACCACCAAACACAGAAAGCAGTTGGAGGACCCATGGCACAGGCGAACGACGGCCTCATGCTCGTCACCTATTCCTCACTGGACCAGGCGGCGGCGACCATCGAGAAGCAGGCCCAGCGTCTGGACCGGACGCTCGAAGACCTTCAGAACAAGATCCGCAGCGTCTCCGCCACCTTCGAAGGTGAGGCCAAGACGGCGGCGGACGCGGCCCACAAGAAGTGGGACCAGGAGACCCGTCAGATCCACACCGCCCTGAAGGGCATCGCCAAGGCCGTCCGCGAGGCGGGCCCGGCGTACCAGGCGGGCGACAAGAAGGCCGCCGGCTACTTCTAGCGGAGCCGTCCACAAGCCGAGGACGGAGAGACAGCAGGGTGGGCATGCGCGGGAGATGCCCACCCTGCTTCTTTCTCTGCCTCGGCACGAACAAGTCTTTGACGGCGTTCGCGGCTGTGTCGCGATCCCGGTAGTTCGCGTCGGAGAACCCGTATTCGCTCTGATCGACCAGGGCCTTGAGAACCTGGGCCGCCGAACTGTCGCTCTCGGTGGCTCCGTCGAGAACGGCCTGAATCTCGTCACGGAGAGCGGTGGTGTCCTCCGGAGTGTGGTCGGGCACCGAGCCGCCCTTGGCCACCCGGTCGGGGTGGACGATCATCGTGGCGGTGAAGCCTCCACCACTCGTTCAGGTGACGGTGAGATTCCAGCCGCGCCCGCGCTCGATCGCGTCACTGAGTTTGCGGTGCAATTCCTTCAGCTCGTCGCGGGTGTCCCGGAGGATGTTCCGGATGGATGTCGCCGGGGCTGGGCGTCGGTGAACTCACCGGCCGTCCTGCCGATGAACTCCCGCGAAACCGTGGCGTTCGCACCCGCCCGGTCCGCCTTTTTCGCCTGCCCTCTGAGCCCCTCCCGGGCGCCCTTCTCCAAGTCCTCGAGATGGGTGATCATCCTCGACCAGTCGGAGACCGCCTCGTCGAGCGCGTTGAACCGGGCGGAACGCAGTGCCTCGAGATCCATCAGTTCCCCTTCGGCTTCGAGTCGCCCCGGCCGCCGTACGACTCGTCAAACCCCTTGTCCAGCGTCTCGATGCCGCTCATGTTCCGCCGGATGAACTGATCGTCGTCCTGATGCGTCCTGCTGCTGAAGTCCATGTGGTTCGAGATGTGCGCGCACGCGTCCATGAGCGACTTGAGCTGCTTCTCCCAGCGGTTCCCGACGTGCCTGAGCGCGCCGCCGAACGCGAAGCCCTGGGTTGCGAGGCTGTCGCCGGCCTTCTCGCTGGTGGGGAGGGCTACGCGGGCCTCCGTCCACAGGCGGTTGCAGAGCTTGAACGCCTTGTCGCCGATCGCCGCCAGGTCGGTCTGCGAGACCTTGAGGTCACCGGCTCCGGCACCGGCCGATGGGCCTCTGTCGTCCGGCGGCAGGCCGTTCAGCCGCATCCGGGCCGGAGTCTTCTCGGCCGCCGAAGCCTTCAGCCGCTCCCACTCGTCCCATGCCATCAGCGGGCTCCATCCCCGTGCGTACACGATTGGACTGCACCATTCCGGTACTGCCCCGGATGAATCTGCTGACGTCCCGTCGCCGTCCGCAAGGGCCGTCCTCCCCGGACTCCGTTGCCGTGGACCCCGAGCCGGTGGCCGCCCGGACCTGTCCCGGGCGGCTTACGGAAGGCAGCGCGCCGAGCAGCGCGGGCACGGGTGGGAGCGGGCACGGGTGGCGCGGGCTTCCCGCCCCGCCACCCCGGCACATCGCACGCGACGGACGGACCCGAAGCCCTCACAGGCCCCTGAGGACCCATGGAGTCAGCGCGGGCCCCGATGGCCACCGCCGATACCGCAATACCGCAACCCTCAGCTCTGCTCATCAGGTGCCATGAGTCCCGACTGCACCAGAGGATTGCCCCGCTGCCGGGAGACGAAGATGCCCCGGCCCGGCGGCATCGGCCTCAGCCGTACTCCGCCGAGGACATCGCCCTCCTGCGGGTCCCCCGAAAGGAGCAGCCCCTGCGCGCCCAGCTCCATCATCCGCTGCATGAACGCCTCGTACGACGCCCGGCTCGCGCCCGCCGAGCTGCGGGCGATGATGAAGCGGACTCCCACGTCCCGTGCGAACGGCAGCAGCTCCGTGAGCTTGCTCAGCGGGTTGCCGCTCGACGTCGAGACCAGGTCGTAATCGTCGACGACGACGTACACCGACGGCCCGCGCCACCAGCTGCGGTCACGCAGCTGCCGGGCCGTCACATCGGCCGACGGTGTCCGCCGCTGCATCAGATCGGCCAGGGCGTCCACATGGTGCTCCATGTTGTTGGACATGGGGACGTACTCGGCCAGATGGGACGGCGGGCAGACATCCAGCAGCGCGCGCCGGTTGTCGATCACGAAGAACTTCGCGGAGTCGCCGTCGTACCGCTCGGTCAGCTGCTTGATGAGCAGCCGCAGCAGATTCGACTTCCCGGACTCGCTCTCGCCGAACACCAGGAAGAACGGATCGCGCTCGAAGTTGAGGAAGACCGGTTCCAGGTTGTTCTCGTCGATGCCGAAGGCGACACCGCGCTGCGGATCGGCGAGCCCCGGCGGCAGGCTGTCCGCGGCGAGCTCGCGGGGGAGCAGCCGTACGGAAGGGGCACCCGGCGCCGTCCAGTGGCGGGTGACCTCCTGGGTCATCGCGGCCGTCGCCTCCGACAGATCACTGGCGGAGTTGATGGCGTCGATGCGCGGCACGGCCCCCATGAAGTGCAGTTTCTCCGGCGTCAGACCCCGCCCGGGCACCCCCGTGGGCACATTCGCGGCGGCCCTGCGGTCCAGCTCGGAATCCATCGTGTCGCCGAGACGCAGCTCCAGCCGGTTCATCAGCAGGTCCTTGAGGTTGGCGCGGACCTCCATCGAGCGCGACGCGGTGATGACGATGTGGATGCCGTAGCCGAGGCCGCGCGCGGCGATGTCCAGGACCGCGGGCTCCAGGGCCTCGTAGTCCGTACGGAAGTTGCCCCAGCCGTCGATGACGAGGAACACATCGCCCCACGGCTGCTCCGCCACGGAGATGTCACCGCGGGCCCGCAGCGCCCGGAAGGTGGCGATCGAGTCGATGCCCGCGCTGCGGAAGTACTCCTCGCGCCGGGTGAGGATGCCGTACACCTCGGCGACCGTCCGCCGGACCCGCTCGGGGTCGAGCCGGGACGCGATCCCGCCGACATGCGGCAGCCCGGAGACCGCCGACAGACCGCCGCCACCGAAGTCGAGGCCGTAGAACTGCACCTCCTGCGGTGTGTGCGTCAGCGCGAAGGCCGAGATCAGCGTCCGCAGCAGCGTCGACTTGCCGGACTGCGGACCGCCGATGATCTGCATATGGCCGGCCGCGCCGGAGAAGTCCCGGTACAGGGTGTCACGGCGCTGCTCGAACGGTTTGTCGACCACGCCCAGCGGTACGACGAGCCGCCCGGCGCCCTCGTAACCCGGCTGGGTGAGCCCGCGTCCCTCGACGTTCGTCAGTCCGGGCACGATCTCGTCGAGCGGCGGCGGGTTGTCCAGCGGCGGCAGCCACACCCGGTGCGCCTCCGCGCCCCGCCCTTCGAGCCGCCGCACGATCACATCGAGCACCGAGTCCGCGAGCGCGTCGTCCTCGGAGGTGCGCGGCTCCGGTACGGCGGTGCCGGCGGCGGGCTCGACATAGCGGACCGGCACGGGCGCCGCGGTGAACGGCACCGGCCTGCGGTCGACCGGCAGCGGCCCGCCCGCGGTGGCCGTACGGTGGCCGCTCTCGCGGTACACACCGGAGACGTACGCCGCCTTGAAGCGCACCATCTCGTCGGTGCCGTACTTCAGATAGCCGGAGCCGGGGACGTTCGGGAGGGTGTACGCGTCGGGGACCCCGAGCGCGGCACGCGACTCGGCCGCCGAGAACGTCCGCAGACCGACGCGGTACGACAGATACGTCTCCAGCCCGCGCAGCCGCCCCTCCTCCAGCCGCTGCGAGGCGAGCAGCAGATGCACACCGAGCGAACGGCCGATCCGGCCGATCTGCACGAACATCTCGATGAAGTCCGGCATCGCGGTCAGCAGTTCGCTGAACTCGTCGATGACCAGCACGAGCGAGGGAATGGGCTGGAGCGGAGCGCCCGCGGCACGTGCCTTCTCGTAGTCGTGGATATTGGCGTAGTTGCCCGCGTCCCGGAGCATCTCCTGGCGGCGATTCAGCTCACCGCGGATGGAGTCGCCCATGCGGTCCACCAGCGTCAGATCGTCCGCGAGGTTGGTGATCACCGCGGCGACATGCGGCATCTGGGACATTCCGGCGAAGGTGGCGCCGCCCTTGAAGTCCGCGAGAACGAAGTTGAGGGTCTCCGAGGAGTGTGTGACGGCCAGTCCGAGGACGAGCGTCCGCAGCAGC
Source organism: Streptomyces sp. NPDC051018 (assembly GCF_044456085.1). NCBI lineage: Bacteria > Bacillati > Actinomycetota > Actinomycetes > Kitasatosporales > Streptomycetaceae > Streptomyces > Streptomyces sp. NPDC051018. The sequence continues at coordinate 15,336 of NZ_JBITFN010000022.1, read as the reverse complement.
TCGGACTTGCCGGAGCCGGTCGCGCCGACGCACAGGCCGTGCGGACCCATGCCCTCCTGCGCCGCCTCCTTGAGGTCCAGCATCACCGGAACGCCGTCCTCGCCGACCCCGATGGGCACCCGCAGCCGCTCCGACTGGGAGCGCGGCCGCCAGGTCCGGCTGACGTCGACCGACGCGGCGTCGCCGAGGTTCAGCAGATCGGTGAAGTCCAGATTGGCGAGCAGCGGCTCGTCGTCGTCACCGCCGGAGGCGACCCTCAGCGGGGCCAGCTGGCGGGCGAGCGCCTGAGCGGCCTCAAGGCTCAGCCGGTCGGGCACCCCGTCGTACACCAGCCCGTGCCCCGACTCCAGCTGCAACGCGTCGGGGTGGACGACCACGGACAGCCCGCCGCGCGGACCGGTGACCTCACCCGGTACGACCTCGATCACCGTCACCCCCTGAAGGCCCTCCGGCGCGGCCAGCGGCGAGGTGGCGGGCACCGACTGTCCGTCGAGCACGACGACCAGATGCGGCTGGTCGAGCAGCGGATGGCCGCCGCCCTGGAACCGGGGGCGGCCGTCCAGCCGTCCGGCGAGCATCTCCTCCAGATCCCGCGCGTCGGTGGTGATCAGCCGGCGGCTGCCCGCGCCGTCGCCCGGCCCGGGTGCCTGGACGTGCGGCAGCCACTTCGCCCACTCCCAGTGGCCGGCCGCCTCCCGCCCGGCGGCGACGGCGACGACCAGGTCCTCGGGGGAGTGCAGCGAGGTGAGCGCGCCGACCATCGCCCGGGCCGTCGACCGTACGGACTCCGGCTCACCGCTGACCGTCACGTGGTAGAAGGCGCGCAGGGACACGGCCATGGGCAGACCGTCGACGGTGCCGTGCGCCGACAGGAACTGCCGCATCGCCCCCGCGGTCAGCGGCTCCAGCTCGTCGACCGGCGCGGTGTCGGGCGCGACCAGAGGGGTGGCGAGCTGCTGGCTGCCCAGCCCGATCCGTACCTGTCCGAAGTCGGCGTCGCCGCTCCGGCGCTCCCAGACCCGGCTGCCCTCGGCGACCAGCGCCCACAGCTGCTCGGGGGAGGGGTGCAGATAGTACTGGGCGTCGCGCTGGAGGCGCGCGGTCCGCAGGACGGTCCGCCGGGTCTGTGTGAGGTACTTCAGATAGTCGCGCCTCAGGTCGGCCAGTTCGCCCTGGGTGCCGCGCCGGTAGCGGACGAGCATCGCGATGGCCATGGCGATCGTCGAGGCGATCATCACCATGCCCATGATCCTCATGATCGGGTTCGGGGTCATGAAGAAGAACACGACACTGCCGCCCATGCCCAGCATCGGCAGCAACTGCATCAGCGCGCCCTCCTGCTGACCGCGCGGCAGCTCGGGAGGGGGCTGGAGCTGGAGATGCTCGCCCGGTACCTCGGAGGGCAGGGCCCGTGGGGGGCGCTTGACGACGATCTGACTCACACGCTCACCCATTCCCTCGCCGGACGGAAATGCGCCGGTGCCCCCGTGGCGACCGGTTCCGTCCGCGGGGACGGATCCTACTTGCGCCGCGGTCGAGGAGGTGGCGGTAGGGTGGCGCGATGTGTTTCCGTGGCCGTGAACTGCCGCTAAAAGCTTGTCAAGATGAAAAGCCCCGGAGCGCAATGCCGGACCGGATCAAAAGGCTTGGACGAAATGAATGCGGACCGAGCGTAAGGATTCGGGCTGTTCGGGCCATAAGCAAAGCCCGGACCAAGGTGCGTGGGTGCTCCACGCAAGCCGGGGGACGGCGAAGTGTGAAGCCTCTGTGGAAAGTCGGTGTACGGGGCCTGAATTGCGGCGCCGGTAAGCACCGGGGAGCCGCGGTACGGGAACTCGACGACAAACGCGTGAAGCCGGTGCACAGGAAGAACACGAAGAACACGAAGAACACGAGGGGATGCAGCAGGTGAGTATGACGGCCTCAGCGGCGGCGAACGGAACCGGTCACCCCGGCCCCGTGACCCCGTCCGGCAGCGGAACCGGCTTCTGCCGGGTGACGGTCGTCGCCCCGGACGGCCGCGTCGACGTGGCATTGCCCGAGGACATCGCGATCGCGGATCTCTACCCCGAGATCCTGCGGCTGTCCGGACAGAGCCCCGAACCGGGCGCCCCCGTCGGCTACCACCTCGTACGGCGCGACGGCACCGTCCTCGACAGCGCGCGCTCCCTCGGAGCCCAGCGCATTCTGGACGGCGAACTGCTCTCCCTGCGCCCCTTCGCCGAATCCCTCCCCCCGGCCGTCTTCGACGACGTCTCCGACGCGGTCGCCTCCTCCGTCGCCCGCGACCGCACGCTCTGGAGCGACGCCCTCATGCGGGGCGCCGGGCTGCTCGGCGGATCCGTACTGCTGCTTCTGCTCGCCTTCGTGCTGTGGACCTCCGACCCCCGCCACGACATGCACGGACTGCCGGGAGTCCTCGCCGGGGTCACCGGAGTGCTCCTGCTCGCGCTCGCCTGCGTACGCGCCCGGGTCTACGACGACCGGGGCTCGGCCATCGCCCTCGGCATCGGGGCCATGGCGAACGCGGCCATCGGCGGCACCGGACTGCTGCCTCCCGCCGACGGCGAGGGCATCGGCAGGCTCCAGTTCCTGCTCGCCTGCGCGGCCGTCCTCGTCTTCGCGGTGATCCTCACGATCGTCGCCCCCGGCGGGGACGGGCCCTTCGTCGCGTTCGTCTTCGCCTCCGCCGTCGGACTGCTGGCGACCTTCGTGGCCATCCTCCGCGAACTGGAGCCCATCGAGACGGCCGCGATGTGCGCCCCCTTCGCGGTGGGGGCGCTCGCCTTCCTGCCCGGTCTCTCCACCCGCTTCGCCCGCCTGCCCATCGGCTTCGACCCGCCCCGCACCACCGTCGGTGACTACGGCTCCGACCCGGAGCCCCAGGGGCCGGTCGACGGCGAGCGCATCGCCGCCCAGGCCCGCCGGGGCCATGAACTACTCGTCGGCCTCGTCGGTGGCTGCGCCCTGGTCACCATGGGCTCCGCCGCCGTCCTCGGCTTCTCCGACAACATCTGGGCACAGCTCCTGGCCCTCGCCACCGGTGTCGCCATGCTGATGCGGGCCCACCTCTTCCGCTACACCGCCCAGGTCGGCTGCGCCCTCGCGGCGGGACTCGGCGCCCTGGTCCTCCTGGGGCTCGGTCTCAGCCTCAATCCGCCGGCCGAGCTGGTGCGCGACGCGCTGCGGGGCGACGGCGCGGCCCTGGACATCCGTACGGTCTGGCTCACCGCTGCCGTCGCCGGCGTCGCCGCACTGATCACCGCCATCGGTCTGATCGTCCCGCGCAAGGGCGTCACCCCCTTCTGGGGCCGTTTCCTGGAGATCGCCGAGACCTTCGTCCTGCTGACGCTGCTGCCGCTGTGCCTGGCGGTCTTCGACGTCTACCACTCGATCCGGGCGCTGACCTCCTAGCGAGGATTCGCGCCGGATCCCGCCCGTCGCCACCCGCCCTGCCCGGCCCGTCCCGTCGCCACCCGCGACCGGGCCCCCGCCCCGCCCGTCGCCACCCGTCACGCCGGCAGGACCGCCGGCCGTCACCCGAGCCCCGCCCCCACCCGCCCTGCGCCCCGGCTTCACCGTCGCGCGGACCCCCGCCCGCGGGCAGCGCCGCCGCCCCGGACTGGTACTCTGGGTGACGGCCGTTTGTGTACGCGTTCCCGGACTCCCTGGGGACAGCGCCCATCGGACCTTCGCCTCCGAGTCACGGAAGCTCCCCTGAGACCAAGACCAGGGGCACTCGCGGGCGCATCGAACACCACCGAGGAGTACCGAGTGTCTCTCGACGCCGCTACGAAGAAGCAGATCATGGCCGAGTTCGGCACCAAGGAGGGCGACACCGGCTCCCCCGAGGTCCAGGTCGCGCTGCTGTCCCGCCGTATCTCGGACCTGACCGAGCACCTCAAGACGCACAAGCACGACCACCACTCCCGCCGCGGTCTGCTGATCCTGGTCGGCCAGCGCCGCCGGCTGCTGCAGTACCTGGCGAAGAAGGACATCCAGCGCTTCCGCGCGCTCGTCGACCGCCTCGGCATCCGCCGCGGCGCGGCCGGCGGCGCCAAGTAGCACGCCGTGGAGGGAGCGGTTCCCACTGAAGAGGGGGCCGCTCCCTTTTGCTGTACGTGTTTGCCGTACGTGCTCGCCGTACGTGACGGTCACCGCACGTCATGGCCGTAGGTGATCGCTGTACGTGCGCGACGTACCGCACGGCAATTAGTCTGGTCGCACAGCACCACACGCAACGACACGCGGCGCCGAACCCGGTACCGCACGACAGAGCACCACAGAAACGCAACAGTGTACGAGCGGAAAGCAGACTCGCCGCCGCCGGTCCTCGGTAGTGGCTCCCGGAGCCTTCGAACCCCGGGTGCTTCGATCGAAGACCGGCCCAGTACGAGAGCTTCTCCGCCTGTCTCCCCGCCACACGGGCGAGGGGACCAAAGACGAACAACGTAACGAAACGTAACGGAGAAAACGCTAGTGGAGAACGAGACCCACTACGCCGAGGCTGTCATCGACAACGGCACCTTCGGCACCCGCACCATCCGCTTCGAGACGGGACGGCTGGCCAGGCAGGCCGCCGGTTCCGCCGTGGCGTACCTGGACGACGACACCATGGTGCTGTCGGCCACCACCGCTTCCAAGAAGCCCAAGGACCAGCTCGACTTCTTCCCCCTCACGGTCGACGTCGAGGAGCGGATGTACGCGGCCGGGAAGATCCCCGGCTCCTTCTTCCGCCGTGAGGGCCGGCCCTCCGAGGACGCGATCCTCACCTGCCGCCTGATCGACCGCCCGCTGCGTCCCTCCTTCAAGAAGGGCCTGCGCAACGAGATCCAGATCGTCGAGACGATCATGGCGCTCAACCCCGACCACCTCTACGACGTGGTCGCCATCAACGCCGCCTCCTGCTCCACCCAGCTCGCCGGCCTGCCGTTCTCCGGCCCCATCGGCGGCACCCGGGTCGCGCTGATCAAGGGCCAGTGGGTCGCCTTCCCGACCCACACCGAGCTGGAGGACGCCGTCTTCGACATGGTCGTCGCCGGCCGGGTCCTCGACGACGGCGATGTCGCGATCATGATGGTCGAGGCCGAGGCCACCGAGAAGACGATCCAGCTGGTCAAGGACGGCGCCGAGGCCCCCACCGAGGAGATCGTCGCCGCCGGCCTCGAAGCCGCGAAGCCCTTCATCAAGGTCCTGTGCAAGGCCCAGTCGGACCTCGCCGCCAAGGCCGCCAAGCCCGAGGGCGAGTTCCCGGTCTTCCTGGACTACCAGGACGACGTGTACGAGGCGCTCACCGCCGCCGTCAAGGACGAGCTGTCCCAGGCGCTCACCATCGCGGGCAAGCAGGAGCGCGAGGGCGAGCTGGACCGCGTCAAGGAGCTGGCCGCCGAGAAGCTGCTCCCGGCCTTCGAGGGCCGCGAGAAGGAGATCTCCGCCGCCTACCGCTCGCTGACCAAGTCCCTTGTGCGTGAGCGTGTGATCAAGGACAAGGTCCGTATCGACGGACGCGGTGTCACCGACATCCGTACGCTGGCCGCCGAGGTCGAGGCCATCCCGCGGGTCCACGGATCCGCCCTGTTCGAGCGTGGCGAGACCCAGATCCTGGGCGTCACCACCCTGAACATGCTCCGGATGGAGCAGCAGCTGGACACCCTCTCCCCGGTGACCCGCAAGCGGTACATGCACAACTACAACTTCCCGCCCTACTCCGTCGGTGAGACCGGCCGTGTGGGCTCCCCGAAGCGCCGTGAGATCGGCCACGGCGCGCTCGCCGAGCGCGCGATCACGCCGGTTCTGCCGACGCGCGAGGAGTTCCCCTACGCGATCCGCCAGGTGTCCGAGGCCCTCGGCTCCAACGGCTCCACCTCCATGGGCTCGGTCTGCGCCTCCACCATGTCGCTGCTGAACGCCGGTGTGCCGCTGAAGGCCCCCGTCGCCGGTATCGCCATGGGTCTGATCTCCCAGGAGATCGACGGCAAGACGCACTACGTCGCCCTCACCGACATCCTCGGTGCGGAGGACGCGTTCGGCGACATGGACTTCAAGGTCGCCGGTACGAAGGAGTTCGTCACCGCCCTCCAACTCGACACCAAGCTGGACGGCATCCCGGCCTCCGTCCTGGCCGCGGCCCTCAAGCAGGCCCGCGACGCCCGCCTCCACATCCTCGACGTGATGATGGAAGCGATCGACACGCCGGACGAGATGTCCCCCAACGCCCCGCGGATCATCACCGTCAAGATCCCCGTGGACAAGATCGGCGAGGTCATCGGCCCCAAGGGCAAGATGATCAACCAGATCCAGGAGGACACCGGCGCCGAGATCACGATCGAGGACGACGGCACCATCTACATCGGTGCCGCCGACGGCCCGGCCGCCGAGGCCGCCCGCGCCACGATCAACGGCATCGCCAACCCGACCATGCCGGAGGTCGGCGAGCGCTACCTGGGTACGGTCGTCAAGACCACCACCTTCGGCGCGTTCGTCTCCCTGCTCCCGGGCAAGGACGGCCTGCTGCACATCTCGCAGATCCGCAAGCTCGCCGGCGGCAAGCGCGTGGAGAACGTCGAGGACGTGCTCGGCGTCGGGGCCAAGGTCCAGGTCGAGATCGCCGAGATCGACTCCCGCGGCAAGCTCTCCCTGATCCCCGTGATCGAGGGCGAAGGCGACACCGCCGAGAAGTCCGACAAGTCCGACCAGAAGGACGACACCGCCAAGTGACGTCGCGCAGCCTCAAGGCGACGGCCCGCACCTCTTCCGAGGCGCGGGCCGTCGCCCGTACCCAAACCCTTCTCAAGGGTGAGAACGGCGTCGGCACGGTCCGCCGCACCACCCTCCCCGGTGGCCTGCGCATCGTCACCGAAACCCTGCCGTCCGTCCGCTCCGCCACCTTCGGCATCTGGGCCCATGTCGGCTCCCGCGACGAGACGCCGTCCCTGAACGGCGCCACGCACTATCTGGAGCACCTCCTCTTCAAGGGGACCCGGCGGCGCTCGGCCCTCGACATCTCCTCCGCGATCGACGCGGTCGGCGGCGAGATGAACGCCTTCACGGCGAAGGAGTACACCTGCTACTACGCACGGGTGCTCGACACCGATCTGCCGCTCGCCATCGACGTCGTCTGCGACATGCTCACCGGCTCCCTGATCCTCCAGGAGGACGTGGACGCCGAGCGCGGCGTCATCCTCGAAGAGATCGCGATGACCGAGGACGACCCGGGCGACTGCGTCCACGACCTGTTCGCGCACACCATGCTCGGCGAGACCCCCCTCGGCCGTCCGGTCCTCGGGACCGTCGACACCGTGAACGCGCTGACCGCCGACCGCGTCCGCCGCTTCTACCGCAAGCACTACGACCCGACCCATCTGGTCGTCGCCGCAGCGGGCAACGTCGACCACGCCACCGTCGTACGCCAGGTCCGCCGCGCCTTCGAGAAGGCCGGCGCCCTGACCCGTATCGACGCGGTGCCGCTCGCACCCCGTAACGGCAGCCGCACCGTGCGCACCGCGGGCCGTGTCGAACTGCTCGGCCGCAAGACCGAGCAGGCCCATGTCGTCCTCGGCATGCCCGGCCTCGCCCGGACCGACGACCGCCGCTGGGCGCTCGGCGTGCTGAACACCGCGCTCGGCGGAGGCATGTCCTCCAGGCTCTTCCAGGAGGTACGGGAGAAGCGCGGCCTCGCCTACAGCGTGTACTCGTACACCTCCGGCTTCGCCGACTGCGGCCTCTTCGGCGTCTACGCGGGCTGCCGCCCGAGCCAGGTCCACGACGTCCTCAAGATCTGCCGGGACGAACTGGACCGGGTGGCGTCCGACGGGCTGTCGGACGACGAGATCGGCCGCGCCATCGGCCAGCTCGCGGGCTCCACCGTGCTCGGCCTGGAGGACACCGGCGCGCTGATGAACCGTATCGGCAAGAGCGAGCTGTGCTGGGGCGCCCAGATGTCCGTCGACGAGATGCTCGCGCGGATATCGGAGGTCACCCCCGACGAGGTACGCGAGGTGGCCGGACAGGTCCTCGGACACCGCCCCTCGCTCGCGGTGATCGGTCCGCTCAAGGACCGGCAGGCCGACCGGCTGCACGAGTCGGTCTCCTAGATCTAAGGAATGAACTGATGAGCAAGCTCCGTGTGGCCGTTCTCGGCGCCAAGGGCCGTATCGGCTCGGAAGCGGTACGGGCCGTCGAGTCCGCCGACGACATGGAACTGGTGGCCGCCCACGACCAGGGCGACAGGCTGGAGGGCCTGGTGGAAGCCCGTGCCCAGGTCGCGATCGAGCTGACCACCCCCGCATCGGTGATGGGCAACCTCGACTTCTGTGTGCGCCACGGCATCCACGCGGTCGTCGGCACCACGGGCTGGACCGACGAACGCCTCGCGCAGCTCGGCACCTCGCTCGCCGCGTCCCCTCGCACCGGTGTGTTCATCGCACCGAACTTCTCCATCGGCGCGGTCCTCACCATGAAGTTCGCCCAGCAGGCGGCGCGGTACTTCGAGTCCGCCGAGGTCATCGAGCTGCACCACCCGAACAAGGTCGACGCCCCCAGCGGTACCGCCACCCGCACCGCCCAGCTCATCGCCGCCGCCCGCGCCGAGGTGCACCTCGGCCCGCAGCCCGACGCGACCACCACCGCGCTCGACGGCGCCCGTGGCGCGGACGTCGACGGAGTCCCGGTCCACGCCGTACGCCTCCGGGGCCTCCTCGCCCACCAGGAGGTGCTGCTCGGCGGCGAGGGGGAGACCCTGACCATCCGCCACGACTCGCTCCACCACAGCAGCTTTATGCCGGGCATCCTGCTCGCCGTGCGGCGGGTCGGGTCCGCGCCCGGTCTCACCTACGGGCTGGAACACTTCCTCGATCTCGGCTGAGCGGGCCCGAACGACATGAGCGCAAAGATCACGTACTTCGTCACCGCGGCCGCCCTGGTCGTCTATCTGGCCCTGGTCGGCAGCCGCGGTGTCATGCTCATCCAGCAGGGCAGCCTGCTCACCGTCACTTTCGGCCTCGCGGTGCTGGTGCTCCCGGGGGTCGGCGTCTGGTTCCTCTGGAAGAACACCCGGTTCGTCACCAAGGCCAACCGTCTCGCCGCCGAACTGGACGCGGAGGGCGGTCTTCCCGTGGACGATCTCGCCCGCACCCCCAGCGGCCGTATCGACCGCGACGCGGCCGACGAGGTCTTCGCCCGCCGCCGCGCCGAAACCGAGGACTCCCCGAACGACTGGCGCTGCTGGTTCCGCCTGGCCATCGCCTACCGCGACGCCCGCGACACCCCGCGCGCCCGCAAAGCGATGCAGCGCGCGATCACACTCCACGACCGCACCTGATACGGCCCCACGGTTGAGCGCCGTCTCCGGCCCAGGGTTTCCGGCGTTCGGTCCTGGGGCCGGAGGCTCAGCCTCTCCGCCCAGAGGGGCCGACACTCGCGCCCGTCGTTCAAGCCTCGCCGAGCCGGCAGTACGCGTCCGGGTCGGGGCCGAATGCTCAGCTTCTCCGCCGAGCGGGGCCGACACTCACGTCCGTCGTTTCCAGCCATTCTGGGCCGACGCCTCCGGTCCGGCTTCTCCAGACGCCCGGGGTGGGCCGGAGCTTCAGCCTCTCCCCGCGAGTGGGTCCGGAACCTCCGGCCCTGATTTTCCAGTCCCTCCGGCCTTCTCGGCCTTCTCGGCCTCTCCGGCTCAAGCCTCTCCGCCGGGCGGGGCCGATGTTCTCGCCCGTCGTTTCCACCGTTACCGGGCCGGGCCGATGTCTCCGGTCCGGCATCCCTGGCATCTCCGGGTCGGGGGCCGGATGCTCAGCACCTTCGCCGGGAGGCTCCGGAACCTCCGGGCCTGCTCTCAGTTCCTTGGGTTGCTCCGGCTTGTCCGGGCCCGGTGTGACACCTCGGGCTCCGCGTTTCCAGCCCTCCGGGCCGACACCTCCGGCCCAGGGTTTCCGGCGTCTCCGGGGTTGGGAGGCGGAGGCTCAGCCTCTCCGCCGAGCGGGCCCGGCACCTCCGGGCCTCGCCGCACCCGCCCTTCGAGCCGGGCCGGTGCTCGGGCCCGTATTTCCAGCCCTTCCGGCGTTTGAGGAGCGAGGTCCGGGGCAGAGCCCCGGCCGGGTCAGGGGCGGAGCCCCGCACCGTCCCGGTTCACGCCCCGCGCGGCCGATACTCCGCCCCCCACGCCTCAATCGTGTCCGCCGCCCGGTCGAACGCCTCCACCCGCCCCAGAAAATCCGCGTTGTGATCGGTCAGCAGCGCCATCGGCTCGCTCCGCCCCCGCCGTACCCCCGCCAGCGCCTGACCCTGCACCGTCCGCGGCAGCCCCAGCCATCTCACCGGCTGCTGCACGGTCCGTACCTCGGTCACCTCGGCCCACGTCAGCGTGGCCGTCAGGAAGAAGCCGACCTTGCGCAGCCCGTGCCGGCTGACCCACACCCCCATGCGAAGCAGCCGCAGCGCCGTACCGATCACCGCGAGCCCCAGGACCAGACAGGCCATCGCCCCGGACACCGCTCCCGCGAACGCGATGATCATCGCGGCGAGCATGACAAAGGAGGCAAGCAGCAGCAGAACCGCCGCCGAGCCGACTCTCCAGGGCCCCGGCCGGTACGGACGTCGCCACAGGTCGTGGTCGTCGAAGGGCAGCGCGGTGTCATCCTCGGTCGCGTCAAACGCGCGATCGGCCGTCAGGAAAGGCAGGGGCACGACTGATCCTCACTCACCAGCACGCTCGATTGGGGGCTGTGACGGGTGAGGCTACCGAGGCGCCCACGGGTCGACCACCCCAGGGGGTCCGTACGAGTCAGCGTCGCTCGGACGCCTCGGAATGCTGGGTCCGGCCCGGTGTCTCGCCCGATTCCAGCGCGGGCACGCCGAACAGCAGGGACCCGGCCAGCCCGGCCACTATCGTCAGACCGATCAGGGCACGCCCCATCAGCTGGGAGGCACTCGGACGTTCGCGCGGCGGCGGAGTGACGTTACTGCGGAAGCTGTCGGACTCGGCGACGAACGAGAACGGGACGGCTTCCCGCCGGCGGAACATCAGGGCACTCTCCTTGATCCGGGTGGCACGACGACCGACGACTCGGGTGGCGCGGCACCACCACCGGTGCGGCTGTTACCCGTAGAGACGAACGGAACGCCGATTCGGTGCCCCTTTTCGGCGAATCGGTGGAAAACGGGGGTGGGGGGACGTGGACTACAGTGGTCGCCGCCCAGCTCAGCCCCTGGAAGGACCCTCCTGGTGACCGACACCCCCGCAGAGACCCCGACCCCCGGCTTCCGGGGCGATGTCACCGTCGAACTGGTGAAGCACTCCGCCGGCGACTCCGACGTCCTGTGGGCCGCCCGGGTCTCCACGGCGGGTGAGCAGTCCCTGGAGGAGCTGCAGAAGGACCCGGAGCGCTCGAAGGGGCTCATCAACTATCTGATGAGGGACCGCCACGGCAGCCCCTTCGAGCACAACTCGATGACGTTCTTCATCAGCGCCCCCATCTTCGTCTTCCGTGAGTTCATGCGGCACCGCGTCGGCTGGTCGTACAACGAGGAGTCCGGCCGCTACCGGGAGCTCCAGCCGGTCTTCTACGTCCCCGCCCAGGACCGCAAGCTCGTCCAGGAGGGCCGTCCCGGAAAGTACGTCTTCATCGACGGCAGCCCGGAGCAGCACAAGATCGTCAGCGAGGCCATGGAGGACTCGTACCGTCGTTCGTACGAGACGTACCGGGAGATGCTGGACGCGGGCATCGCCCGGGAGATCGCCCGCGCCGTCCTTCCCGTCGGCCTCTTCTCCTCGATGTACGCCACCTGCAACGCGCGGTCGCTGATGCACTTCCTCGGGTTGCGCACTCAGCACGAGCAGGCGAAGGTCCCCTCCTTCCCGCAGCGGGAGATCGAGATGGTCGGGGAGAAGATGGAGGAGCACTGGGCCCGGCTCATGCCTCTGACACACGCGGCATTCAACACGAATGGCCGAATCGCACCCTGAGCCGTCCGGCGGCCGGAAATCGTCGGTCCGCGATGGCCTCAGTCGGCCGTGTGGCGCCCATCGCATCGGCCGAAAAGGTCCCTCTCCCGAGGCACCCTCCGGTACAGATGTACGGATCCGTCGAGCGAAGTGTCCACATTGCGGTGTTTCGTGAAGTTCATCTAGGCTGATCAAACGGACCCGGTACTGCCTGAACCCCCGAGCAGGCAGTGCCGGGCTCCTCATGCCACGTCGTACGTCACGTCCCCTGAAGGGCCACACCGTACTGAGCAGCGAGTAGCGTGTTACCCATGGCTCCGATCCACACTCCGCAGACCCCGTTCGGGCGGGTCCTCACTGCCATGGTCACGCCGTTCACGGCGGACGGCGCACTCGACATCGACGGTGCTCAGCGCCTGGCGGCCCATCTGGTGGACGCAGGCAACGACGGCCTGATCATCAACGGCACCACCGGCGAGTCACCCACCACCACCGACGCGGAGAAAGACCGGATCGTACGAGCCGTCCTGGAAGCGGTCGGAAGCAGGGCCCACATCGTTGCCGGTATCGGCACCAACGACACCCGCCACAGCATCGAACTCGCCCGCGCAGCCGAACGCGCCGGCGCACACGGCCTGCTCGCGGTCACGCCGTACTACAACAAGCCCCCGCAGGAGGGCCTGTACCGCCACTTCTCGGCCATCGCCGACGCGACCGAGCTGCCGGTCATGCTCTACGACATCCCCGGCCGCAGCGGCGTCCCGATCGACACCGAGACGCTCGTACGCCTCGCCCAGCACCCCAGGATCGTTGCCAACAAGGACGCCAAGGGCGACCTCGGCCGCGCGAGCTGGGCCATCGCCCGCTCCGGCCTCGCCTGGTACTCCGGCGACGACATGCTCAACCTCCCGCTGCTGTCGGTCGGTGCGATCGGTTTCGTCTCCGTCGTCGGCCATGTCGTCACCCCGGAGCTGCGGGCCCTGCTCGACGCCCATGTCAGCGGCGACGTCCAGAAGGCCACCGAGATCCACCAGCGACTTCTCCCGGTGTTCACGGGTATGTTCCGCACACAGGGCGTCATCACCACCAAGGCCGCGCTGACCCTCCAGGGCCTCCCCGCGGGTCCCCTCCGGCTCCCCCTCGTCGAGCTGACCCCGCAGGAGACCGCGCAGCTGAAGGCCGACCTCGCGGCCGGTGGAGTACAGCTCTGACCACGGACTTGGCAAGACCACACAACTGAAGAGCAAGAGGAGATCCGGCCGACCACCGCGGCCGACCGGACCCAGTCATCGGCAAGTGCACGAATGTCACGTACGCCACGTGCCTCAGCGGCACGTGGCGTACGTGGTGAGGAGAGTCTTTTGAGTCATCCGCATCCCGAACTCGGCGCCCCGCCGAAGCTTCCCAAGGGAGGCTTGCGCGTCACCCCGCTCGGTGGCCTCGGTGAAATCGGCCGGAACATGACGGTCTTCGAGTACGCGGGCCGCCTGCTCATCGTCGACTGCGGCGTTCTCTTCCCCGAAGAGGAGCAGCCCGGAATCGACCTGATCCTGCCGGACTTCACCACGATCCGGGACCGCCTCGACGACATCGACGGCATCGTGCTCACGCACGGCCACGAGGACCACATCGGCGGAGTCCCCTACCTTCTGCGGCTGAAGCCCGACATCCCGCTGATCGGCTCCAAGCTGACCCTCGCCCTGATCGAGGCGAAGCTCCAGGAGCACCGCATCCGCCCCTACACCCTTGAGGTCACGGAGGGGCACCGCGAGCGCATCGGCCCCTTCGACTGCGAGTTCATCGCCGTCAACCATTCCATCCCGGACGCCCTGGCCGTGGCCATCCGCACCCCCGCAGGTATGGCGGTCCACACCGGCGACTTCAAGATGGACCAGCTCCCGCTGGACCGCCGGCTCACCGATCTGCACGCCTTCGCCCGGCTCAGTGAGGAGGGCATCGACCTCCTGCTGTCCGACTCCACGAACGCCGAGGTCCCCGGGTTCGTCCCGCCCGAGCGCGACATCTCCAATGTCCTGCGGCAGGTCTTCGCCGGCGCCCAGAAGCGCATCATCGTCGCCAGCTTCGCCAGCCATGTGCACCGTATCCAGCAGATCCTGGACGCGGCCCATGAGTACGGCAGACGCGTCGCCTTCGTCGGCCGCTCGATGGTCCGCAATATGGGCATCGCCCGGGACCTCGGATATCTGCGCGTTCCCGCCGGCCTCGTCGTCGACGTCAAGACCCTGGACGACCTGCCGGACCACGAGATCGTTCTCGTCTGTACAGGCTCCCAGGGCGAACCGATGGCCGCACTGTCCCGGATGGCCAACCGCGACCACCAGATCCGGATCGTCCAGGGCGACACCGTGATCCTGGCCTCGTCCCTCATCCCGGGCAATGAGAACGCGGTGTACCGCGTGATCAACGGCCTGAGCCGCTGGGGCGCGAACGTCGTCCACAAGGGCAACGCCAAGGTCCATGTCTCAGGACATGCCTCCGCCGGCGAGCTGCTGTACTTCTACAACATCTGCAAGCCCAGGAACCTCATGCCCGTCCACGGCGAATGGCGCCACCTCCGCGCCAACGCCGAACTGGGCGCCCTGACCGGCGTCCCCAAGGACCACATCGTGATCGCGGAGGACGGCGTCGTCGTCGACCTCGTCGAGGGCAAGGCCAAGATCGTCGGCAAGGTCCAGGCCGGCTATGTGTACGTCGACGGCCTCTCCGTCGGCGATGTCACCGAGACCTCGCTCAAGGACCGCCGCATCCTCGGAGACGAGGGCATCATCTCGGTCTTCGTTGTGGTCGACTCCACCACAGGCAAGGTCGTCGGCGGCCCGCACATGCAGGCCCGGGGCTCCGGGATTGAGGACGCCGCGTTCAGCTCGGTGATCCCGAAGATCGAGGAAGCGATCGCCAGGTCCGGCGCCGACGGCGTCGTCGAGCCCCACCAGCTTCAGCAGTTGGTCCGCCGCACAGTCGGCAAGTGGGTGTCGGACACGTACCGCCGCCGCCCGATGATCCTCCCCGTCGTCGTCGAGGTCTGACGGCCTAACGTCGCACTTCATGGAGCGGGGCGCCTCGATTTGCATCAAGGAGCCCCGCTCCAGTAGGTTTACGGCTCCGACCGAACGGGAACCGGGAGCGCCCATGCGCGCACACCGTCACTCCGGAGGGGCCGGGAAAACCGACTCAGAATCTTCTGATAATGTCGGCACCGCCGAAAGGCAAAGGCTTATCCAATCAGCCGCCTGATCGAATTCGAAGTCCGGAAACGGAATGCGGAAAAGGTCTGGTAAGGTTGGAAACGCAAGACCGAAGGGAAATGCCCGGAGGGCCTGGTGAGGGTCTGATGGAAGCGTCCGTTCCTTGAGAACTCAACAGCGTGCTAAAAGTCA
>NZ_JBITFN010000021.1:39399-133205 GCF_044456085.1 Streptomyces sp. NPDC051018 | reverse complement strand
CGAGAGCGGAACAGACCCGGAGGAATAAATCCAGGCCGTTCACAGCATCCTCGCTGTCTGTGTTTCTACAAAGGAACCACATCCCCCCAACCAAAACCGGGAGGACGGGGTATCAACATATCTGGCGTTGACTTTTAGCACGCTGTTGAGTTCTCAAGGAACGGACGCTTCCATCAGACCCTCACCAGGCCCTCCGGGCATTTCCCTTCGGTCTTGCGTTTCCGACTCTATCAGATCCTTTCGGGCCTGATTCCCGGTCGAAATCGGGATGCCATTCCGACCCCTCGGGCCGTTCCGACGAGTGAGACTTTAGCGGAATCCTTCGCCCTGACGCTAATCGGGGTCGCGCTCCTTCGAGCACGGAATCCTCATTTCACAAAAGCACACCAAGAACACACGACATGATGTCGTCGGTTCTTAGTAGGTCTTGCGGAATGGCTGCCCGGGGACCAACCGTAGTCGGCGCTCACGGCGGGCAACTCGGAGAACACTACGGAGGATCGCTGTGCCGTGTCAACTTTGAGGGTGGGTGCCGTAAGCTCTGGTCCATGACTACGCGTATGTGCTCCCTTCAGTGGTGGGCCGCCTGACGGCGGCCGGCATCTGCGCGTGACTCAACGGCCGCCGCCTCGGCGGCCGTTCTGCGTTTCTCCCTCCGGGAGTCGGCCGCCGGGCGGTGGCTCCGACCAGGAGACGGAGAGCGGGATGACACGGATCTTCAGCGGGATCAAGCCCACGGGGCACGCGACGCTCGGCAACTACCTCGGGGCGATGCGGCGGTGGGCCGAGGTCGACCAGCACCAGTCGGACGCGCTGTTCAGCGTGGTGGATCTGCACGCGCTGACGGTGGAGCACGATCCGGCGCGGCTGCGAAGGCTCAGCAGGCAGGCGGCGACGCTGATGCTGGCGGCCGGCCTGGACCCGGCGCTGTGCACCTTGTTCGTACAGAGTCATGTGGTCGAGCATGTGCGGCTGTCGTATCTGCTGGAGTGCACCGCCACCGACGGTGAGCTGCGGCGCATGATCCAGTACAAGGAGAAGGGCGCGCAGGCGCTGGCGGCCGGGCGGAGCGTACGGGTGTCGCTGCTGACGTATCCGGTGCTGATGGCGGCGGACATCCTGGCCTATGGGACGGATGAGGTTCCCGTGGGTGACGACCAGACGCAGCATGTGGAGCTGACCCGGGATCTGGCAGTGCGGTTCAACCAGCGGTACGGGCACACCTTCACCGTGCCGAAGGCGACGCATCCCCAGGTGGCCGCGCGGGTCATGGATCTTCAGGACCCGGCGTCGAAGATGGGGAAGTCTCACGACGCGGGCGCCGGGATCGTCTATCTGCTCGACGACGCGGACCAGGTGCGCAAGAAGATCATGCGGGCGGTCACGGACAGCGGGCGCGAGGTCGAGTACGACCGTGAGCGCAGCCCCGGCGTGGCGAATCTGCTGGAGATTCTTTCCGCCTGTGTAGGTGGGAACCCGATCGACTTGGCCGGTGTATATGAGTCGTACGGGGTTTTGAAGCGGGACGTGGCCGAGGCGGTGGTGGAGCTGCTGAGGCCGGTGCGGGAGCGGCACGCGGAGCTGGCCTCGGACCCCGGATATGTCGACCAGGTGCTGGAGGAGGGAGCCGAGCGGGCCAGGGGGATGGCCCGGCCGAGGGTGGATGCCGCCTATGCGGCGTTCGGGTTGCTGCCTATGGGATGAGGGGACGGTCCGCTCGCCGGGCGGCGTCCCGTTCCGCCGGCGTGGCGCCGCGCCGGCGGAACGGGGCGATGGTCAGCCGTTGCCGGAGGCAAGCTCCCGGCTGCGGTCGCGGGCGGCTTCGAGGGCGGCGATCAGGGCGGCACGCACGCCGTGGTTCTCAAGTTCACGGATGGCGCTGATGGTGGTGCCTGCAGGGGAGGTGACGGCTTCACGGAGCTTTACGGGGTGTTCGCCGCTGTCGCGGAGCATCACGGCGGCGCCGATGGCGGCCTGGACGATGAGGTCATGGGCCTGGGCGCGGGGCAGGCCGAGCAGGATGCCCGCGTCGGTCATGGCCTCGACGAGGAAGTAGAAGTACGCCGGGCCCGAGCCAGACAGGGCGGTGGCCGCGTCCTGCTGGGACTCGGGGACCCGGAGGGTCTTGCCGACGCCGCCGAAGATCTCCTCGGCGTGGGTGAGGTGGCCGGCGGTGGCGTGGTTTCCGGCGGAGATCACGGACATGCCCTCGTCGACCAGTACGGGTGTGTTGGGCATGACACGGACCACGGGGGTGCCCGCTGTGAGGCGTTCCTCGATGAAGGAGGTGGGGATACCGGCCGCGGCGCTGATGACCAGCCGGTCGGCGGTGATGTGCGGGGCGAGTTCGTCGAGGAGCTTGCCCATGTCCTGGGGCTTGACGGCCAGGATGAGGGTGTCGGCGCGCTTGGCGGCCTCGGGGTTGGTGACCGGTTCGACGCCGTAGCGGGTGCGGAGCTCTTCGGCGCGGTCCGCGCGGCGGGTGGTGACCAGCAGATCGGACGGTCGCCAGCCCGCGCGGATCATGCCGCTGAGAAGGGCCTCGCCGATCTTGCCCGTGCCGAGGACTGCGACTGTGTGGGTCATGGCTCTGTTCACCTCGCCGGAGGGGGTATGTGCCGCCATCCTCGCACCGCAGGTGGGACGGTGCCGGGGTGGTCCGAGGGGCGGTACGGGTGGTGCCGTGGCCGGAGGACCCGCGGGGCCCATGGGTGAGCGTGCGTCGGGCTTGCGAGACGGGCCCCGGGGGCCGGAGCGTGGCGGAGAAGGTGGGTCGGTGTGTCAGTGCGCAAGGCCGGATCTGCGTCTTGGAGAGAGTGAGAGGAGAGGAGCCGGATTGCTTCTGTGTGGTGTGAGCGGAACCCCGCCGTTATCGGGGCGGTCCCGCCCTTGGTGACGGACGAGGAGTTCGACGCCTTCTATGCGGCGGCCTTCCCGCGCCTGGTGGGGCAGCTCTATGCGATGACGGGCGATCACAGCGAGGCGCAGGACGTGGTTCAGGAGGCGTTTGTGCGTGCGTGGGACCGGCGTGCTTCTTTTCTGGTGACCGAAGCTCCTGAAGCCTGGATCCGGACCGTCGCGATGCGGCTCGCGGTGAGCCGGTGGCGGCGGGCGAGGCGGTGGCTGGAACTGATGCGTCACCATGCGCCCCGGGTGGACCGGGTCCCCGGGCCGGGGCCCGAGCGCATGGTGCTGGTGGAGGCGTTACGGCAGCTTCCGGAGGCTCAGCGCCGGGCGGTGGTGCTGCACCATCTCTGTGATCTGAGCGTGGAGCAGATCGCGGCGGAGACGGGAGCGCCGGAGGGGACGGTCAAGGCGAGGCTGTCACGGGGGCGGGTGACCCTGGCCAGATTGCTCGCTCCAGCGGAGCGGCTGGAGGAGAGAGAGGACAGCCGGGTGTGAGACCCCCGGTCGGTGTGGGCCGCACGGGGGTGCCGACCGTGCGAGCCGCGTGGGGTGCGGAGTGGACTGGTGCGGAGTGCCGGGTGGGGGTTGTCGAGGGGCTCGGCCGTGCGGAGTGCCGACTGTGCGGGGTACGGGTTGCGGGGGTTCGGGTGGGGCGGGTGTGCGCGGGTGCCGGTGCCGGGGAGTCGGCCGTCGTCTGGGGCTCCCAGGCATCTCCCGATGGTGGGGCCGGGTCAGGCGGTGCGGCGGCGGAGGGTGGCGGCTCCCAGGGCGAGCACCAGAAGGGCACAGGCGGCGACGATCAGGATGTCCCTGGTGAAGTCTCCGGTGGCGTCCGCGTGACGCTGGACCTGGGCCATGGCGTCGACGGCGTACGACATGGGCAGGACGTCGGAGACCGCCTCCAGGGCGGGCTGCATATTGGGGCGCGGGGTGAACAGGCCGCAGAGCAGCAGCTGCGGAAAGATCACCGCCGGCATGAACTGGACCGCCTGGAATTCGGAGGTGGCGAAGGCGGAAACGAAGAGGCCGAGCGCGGTGCCGAGCAGGGCGTCGAGCAGGGCGACCACAAGCAGCAGCCAGGGTGAGCCGATGACGTCCAGGCCGAGGCCCCAGAGCGCGAGGCCGGTGGCGAGGACCGATTGGACGGCCGCGAGCAGGCCGAAGGCCAGGGCGTACCCGGCGATGAGGTCCGCTTTGGCCATGGGCATGGCGAGCAGGCGTTCCAGTGTGCCCGAGGTGCGTTCGCGCAGGGTGGCGATGGAGGTCACCAGGAACATGGTGATCAGCGGGAAGATCCCGAGGAGGGAGGCGCCGATGGAGTCGAAGGTCTCGGGGCTGCCGTCGAATACATAGCGCAGCAGAAAGAGCATCCCGCAGGGAACGAGCAGCATCAGGGCGATCGAGCGGCGGTCGTGACGGAGCTGGCGCAGGACGCGGGAGGCGGTGGCGAGGGTGCGGGCGGCGCTCATCGGGCGTTCTCCTCGGTGGTGTGCTCCGGTTCCGGGGTGGCGGGCCCGGGTTCGTGAGGGGCGTGCCTCGGTGTGGCCTGTTCCGGACGGTTTACCTCGGGGCCGGTTACTTCTGATGGGTTGGCTTCGGGAGGGGTTACTGAGCGGCGGTTCTTTCGGAGGGCGTCCGCCGACGGCTCGTTGCCGGCGGGGCTGTGGGACCGGGGGCTGGTCCGGTTGACGCGATTCCCAGCGTGGCGGGTAGCTCCGGGGTGGTTGGGGTCGGGACTGATCGCTTCCGGGGCGTTCGCCCCAGGGCCGCTCGGTTCGTGGCTGCCCGGTTCAGGGCGACCCGGTTCTGGGCGGTTGCCGTCCGGGCTGGTCCGGGCGGTGGGTGTGAAGGCCGGGGCGGTGGCGGCATTGGCCTCGTCGACGAGGCGGAGGAACGCGGCTTCGACGGTTTCCGAGCGGGTGCGCAGCCGCAGGTCGTCCGGGGTGTCTTCGGCGAGGATCTCGCCGTCGCGCATCAGGAGGAGGCGGTGACAGCGTTCGGCCTCGTCCATGACATGGGAGGAGACGAGGAGTGATGTGCCGCGCTCGTCGGCGAGGCGGTGGAAGAGGTCCCACAGATCGCGGCGGAGGACGGGGTCGAGGCCGACGGTGGGTTCGTCGAGGACCAGTAGTTCGGGGGTGCCGAGCAGGGCGACGGCGAGGGAGACACGGCTGCGCTGGCCGCCGGAGAGACGCCCGGCGAGCGTGTCGGCGTGCGAGGTGAGGTCCACATCGGAGATGGCGCGGGTGACGTGCTCCCTGCGGGTGTCGCGGTGGCGCCGGCCGGGTCGGAGCACCGAGGCGAAGTACTCCAAGTTCTGACGAATGGTCAGGTCCAGATAGACCGACGGGGCCTGGGTGACATAGCCGATCCGGGAACGGAGGGTCGGGTCGCCCGCGGGGCTGCCGAGAACGTCGAGCGTGCCCGTGACCTTGGCCTGGGTGCCGACGATCGCCCGCATCAAGGTCGACTTCCCACAGCCGGAGGGGCCGAGGAGGCCGGTGATCCTGCCGGGCGGGACGGTGAAGTCGATGCCGCGGAGGACCGTGCGCTCCCCCCGTACGACGGCGAGACCGCGGGCGAGCACGGCGAACCCAGGAGAATTCATCATGTGATGAATTCTCCTCTCGGGGGTGTGCACCGTCAAGCCGTGCGTAGTATTTTCGGCCGCTCGGGCGGAGGGTCCGCCGCAGGCCGTTGCCGCCCCCAAGGGGCCGTGCCGCCTCCACACCGGAGGCCCGGTGGCGCCACCCGTAGCTGCCTTTCGGCGCCGGTGAGCCGATCCGGCCGTGCACCGCCGGCAACCCGGTGTGGCCATGCGACGCGGTGACCGTGACCCCTCGGGTCGAGTCCGATTACTCCAGGTGTTCCGGAAGAGGACGGGCTACCCCGAAAGACCACCCAGACCACCCAGAGCGCCCAGACCGCCCAGACCGCCCGGGCCGTCAGGCTCGCCGGAGCCGTCAGGGCGGTCAGGGTCCGCAGGGCCGCCAGGCCCCTACCCGTGACAAGTCCGCAGGCGGCCCTGCCAGCTCAGCCCGGAAACCGAGGCGGGGTCCTCGGTGAGCGACGGAGCGAGGTGAGGGGCGCTCTCGTACGGGATGTACGCGGGTGATCCCGGCAGGACGGCGCAGAGATGTGTGCCGGGCGTTCGCAGGCCCGGCGGGATGGTGGCGACACGGCTCGACGGGTGTAGGTCGGGACCGAGCGCGTTGAGTAGATGTTGAGTAGATGGAGCGTTCCACCGTATGGAGATAAACAGTCGGCTGGAGACAAACAGTCGGCGGGCGGCGGTCGGGGAGTTCGGCGCGCAGGCGCTCGTACTCGGCGGCGGCCCAGGGGGTCGGCGGGCGCGGAGTTCCGCCCAGGAAAGAAGCTGCTGCCGGTCCCGGATTTCGTGCCGGCGGTCGGCCACCGAAGCTCCCGAGGCGGCTGGTCGTGGACACCGTGTTCAATGGGTGGTGAGCGGGCGCATGGAGGCCGGTTCGACACGGTCTGGGGCCGTGGGATGTGGCTTGGGCTTGCCGGTGGTTTCGCGCCCGGACGGCGGGCCGGCGCCTGGGACTGGGTCCACGATGCGCTCAGCGCGCGGGTGCGTGTGGCGGACTGCCCGGGCCCGCGGCCGCCGACGACCGTACTGCGTACTGGAGGCCCAGTCCGCCCGCAGCCACCAGGGCGGGCGGACGATCGGCTACGACACAGGAGAGCGGGGGCTGAGAGCGGCACCTGCTCGTGGACATCTGCGGCCTCGCGCCGCGGGCGGTCGTGCACTCCGTCCGGGACCGGACCGGTACGAAGCCCTCGCAGGCGTCCGGATCCTGCTCCCGCGGGTCGGACCGGTCCGGGTAACGGTGGCGTATGCCGACGCGGTCGACGGTGGGCCCATCGGCCGGGCCGCGGATTGCGGGAACGTGGAGACCATCGCCGTGCCGCAGCGCGGTTGTGAACGGCTTCGGGGCGGTTCCGGGGAGCGTACGGCGGAGCAGGGCGGCACGGGTGCGGCCGGTTTCGCGGGCGGCGACACGGGCGGGGCCGGGAAGCAGGGCCGGGAAGCAGGGCCGGGAAGCAGGGCCGGGAAGCGGGGCCGGGAAGCAGGGCCGGGAAGCAGGGCCGGGAAGCAGGGCCGGGAAGCAGGGCTACCTGCGCTTCTGCTTGCCGGAACGGCCCTTGCGTGCCGCCGGGTTGCCGGTGCGGGAGTTGCGGCGCTTCTCGTACTGGGCCCGGGCCTTCTCGTACTCCTCACGGTGGAGTTTCTCGCCGGGCGCCTCGGCCAGCGAGCGGAAGAACCATGCGAGAAGGACGCCGACGAAGCCGATCGCGCGCAGGCTGCGCAGGGCGTCCGGTGTCGCGGCCCCGGTAGGACGGCGGCCGAAGCCCTCCCAGGTCTTGCGGAAGGCGATCGCGCTGCACACCGCGAACATGACGATGACCATCGTGTTGAGGAAGCCGCCGATCTCCGCGATCACCAGACCCTCGTAGCCGAAGCGCAGCGCCAGACAGCCGGCGACGGCCGCGGCGAGCGAACCGGCGGCGACGCCCGCCCTGCGCAGCCCGTATCCGCCGTCATGGTCGACCCAGGTCGTACCGAAGAAGCGGATGGGTTCAGGGCGCGGGCCGCCGTCGTCACCGCCCGTCGGGGTGGACGCCGTGGATCCGGAGGTGGAGGCGGGTGTGGTGCTGTCGCCGGTTCTGCCGCTCTGCTCGCTCACGGGTCGATTATCCCCGGGAGCGGATGCGGGGGCGCCGGGCGGTCCGGCCCCGGCCGTACCGGGTCCTGAACGGTACGGCCGGAGCGGCCCTGAACTACCTGCGGCCGGGCGGTGGTGCGGTACGGATCCGGTGGTGCGGGTCCGTCGGCGGGTGGCCGTCAGGGGCAGCGGATGGTCACATAGCCGTCGCTGCCCGTGTTCACATACGCGTCCGACACATACTCGCCGCTCGCGATGTTGTCCCAGATGAGGGACGTGCCGTACGGGCCGGTGATGGTCTCCCCCGGCCTCTGGCAGTAGATCGGCACCGTGGCTCCCAGAGGGAGGACCCGCACGATGCCGTACCCCGTGCCGGGGCCGCTGCGGACATTGAGGCGGTAGCCGGGGGCCACCGGGTAGCGGCGGACCCTCGCGGCCGCCTCGGCCCCGGCGCTTTCCTCACCGTCGGCTTCCGCAGCGCTGCCGGCAGATGTGGGTGCTGCTGCGGCCGTCGTGGCTTCGGCTGTGGTGTCGGGGCCGGAATCGGTGCTGGTGTCGGACTCGGTTCCCGTGGCGGCGGAGTCGTCGTTATCCGGACGTACGTCGTCAAGTGCCATGTAAATTGCCCCCGTTGCCGTATGTGCGTACAAGTACCGTACGCTGTGACCCATCTGACGGGCCACCCCTGGACCGCACGCGCCATCGACTAGGCTCCGTGAGTCGCGCGCGCACGTTCACTATGTCGGGGGTGGGAGATGCCACCACTGCGCAGTACCGGAGAGTCCCCGGAAGCGGAACGTCCGGAGGAAGCGGGGCAGTACCGGCTGGAGGCATGCCTGGGGACCGGCGGTATGGGAGTGGTCCATCTGGCCACCTCGGCCTCGGGACTGAGGCTCGCGGTCAAGGTCATCCATGCCGAACATGCGTCCGACCCGGAGTTCAGAGCGCGTTTCCGGCAGGAGGTCGCGGCCGCGCGACGGGTCAGCGGAGCCTTCACCGCGTCCGTCGTCGACGCCGACCCGGATGCCGGACGGCCGTGGATGGCCACCCTGTTCATCGAGGGCCCGACGCTGGCCGAACGGGTCAAGCGGAACGGCCCCCTGGAGTCGGAGGAGCTGCGCAGGACCGGCGCCGGGCTGGCCGAGGCGCTGCGGGACATCCATCGCGCGGGGGTCGTGCACCGCGATCTCAAACCCAGCAATGTGCTGCTCGCGCCGGACGGTCCCAAGGTGATCGACTTCGGGATCTCCCGGCCCAGTGACAGTGATCTGCGGACGGAGACGGGGAAGCTGATCGGGACGCCGCCGTTCATGGCGCCCGAGCAGTTCCAGCGGCCGAGGGAGGTCGGGCCGGCGGCGGATGTGTTCGCGATGGGCGCGGTGCTGGTGCACGCGGCGACCGGGCGGGGGCCGTTCGACTCGGACAGCCCGTACATCGTGGCGTATCAGGTCGTCCACAACGAGCCGGATCTGACGGGTGTTCCGGAGGATCTCGTACCGCTGATCCGGAGCTGTCTCGCGAAGGAGCCCGCGGACCGGCCGACTCCGTACGAGCTGATGGTCGCGCTGCGGGAGTCGTCACCGTCGTCCTCGTACGACACGCTGACGCATGTGCCCGGTCCCCGGACGCCCGATCCGCGGGGGGAGGCGCCCGTCGTCGGCGGCGGGTTCGCGCGGGCCCGGCTGTGGTCCCGGACGGGCGGGCGGAAGCGGTGGGCGGCCGCCGGGGCCGCGGTGGTGGTGCTGGCGGCGGGGGCCGTCGTCACCCGGGCCATGGGCGGTGAGTCCGCGCCCCCCTCGTCCGCACCGGGCCCGACGCGCACGGAGCAGGGCTCGAAGGGCTTCACCGGGTGGAGCGTGGATCTCGGCGAGCCGGGCGCGGAGAACCGGATGCCCGCGTGTACGGCGGGGCCCCGGCTCACCGCGCTCTACTGCGCGGCCCCCGGGCTCAAGGCGGCCGGGCTGGACCCCGGCAGCGGCCGGAGGATCTGGTCACGGCCTGCGCCGGCGGGTGCCGCGCAGGACGGGCATCCGGGTGCGCCGGTGTTCGCGGGCGGGCTGGTGCATGTGCTCTCGCCGGGTGAGCGCAGGCTGGAGGCACTGGATCCGGAGACCGGCACTGTGCGCTGGGACATCGGGACCTCGCCGTACTCCGCCGTACGGCACGTCGGCGATGTGGTGCTGCTGATCACGGACGGCGGGCAGGTACGGGCGGTCGACGCGGCCACCGGTGAGCGGCGGTGGAGCGGACGGCACGGCGGACCCGGTACGGAGTGGGTGGCGGCGGCGGGCGGGGACGCCTCGGCGGTGACCGTGACACAGTCCCGGGACGGGACGTCCACGCTGGTCAAGGCGGTGGATACCCGGACGGGGAAGCCCTTGTGGCAGAAGCGGCTGGACGGACTGCTGAGGCCGGTGGGGGTGTCCGGGGGCGCGCTGTATCTGATGACCGTCGATCCGGCCGATTTCACGGACGCGGTCGTACGGGTGGACATGGCGGGACCGGCGCGCGGGGTCCGTACCGTGCCGCTGGACGCTCCGGTGGATCAGGCGCAGGCGGTCGTACGGGGCGATGTCGTCCATCTGAGCGGGGCGGGAGGTGCGCTGGTCGCGGTCCGTACGGCGCCCTCGGGCGCGGGGGCGGGTGGTGAGCCGCGTCAGCTGTGGCGGTTGGAGACGTCCGTCACCAACCTCTCGCGACCGGCGGCGGACGGGCGCGCGGTCTATGTGACCGCCGGGGACGGGCGACTGCTGGCGGTGGACGCCGTACGGGGGTCGCTGATCGGACAGACGGAGCCACGGATGGACGACGGGCGGTACACGTTCGCGGCGTTCCTGCCGGCGCCGGTGGCGGTGGGCGGGCGGGTCTTCGGGATGGCGCCGAACGGCTCGGTGTTCGCGGTGGACGCGGAGGGACCGGCGGGGTGGTGAAGGGCCGGTGACGTGACGTCGTCCGCTCCTTCGGCGGCTGCTTGGTGGCTCGCCGCGGCCGGTGATGCGGGGACCCAGTGAGCCGTGAACCGGGGATTCCGTGGGGGCCGGTGATCCGGTGACACCGTGGCCCCGTGACTTTTCGGCCCGGTGACCTGGTGACGTCGCGCCGGCCGGTGATGTGGTGCCCCGGGGACTTTGTGGCCGGAGATGGATGGGGAAGCTCAGTGGCGGGTGAACTGGTGAACCGGTGACTCGCGTGACTCGCTGGCCCGCGTGACTCGATGACCCGACGGTGGCCGGTGGCCTTGTACCCCCGAGGTCTTCATGGCCCGGCGACCGTGTGGTGCCGTGGCGTGGTGCCGGCTGTCGTGGGGAGGCCCAGGCGAGGGGCGCGGGATCCGGGACGCGTCGCGAGCCGGCCCTCCCCAGGGAAGCCCCGCGCGGCGGCGGGGCCGCGCCTCCGGCGGCCGTGCGGCCGGCGCCCGGTGGTTGACCGGGCGCCGAAGCCGTGTGGCGGCGGAGGCGGGTGCTACGGAAGGAGCGTGACGTCGCGGACCGCGCCCTTGTCGGCGCTGGTCGCCATCGCCGCGTAGGCGCGCAGGGCCGCGGAGACCTTGCGGTCGCGGGCCTTGGGCGCGTAGACGCCGCCGAGCGCTTCACGGCGGGAGGCCAGTTCCGCGTCCGGGACGAGGAGTTCGATCGAACGGTTCGGGATGTCGATACGGATGCGGTCGCCGTCCTCCACCAGGGCGATCGTGCCGCCCGAGGCCGCCTCCGGGGAGACGTGCCCGATGGACAGGCCCGACGTACCGCCGGAGAAGCGGCCGTCGGTGACCAGGGCGCAGACCTTGCCGAGGCCCCGGCCCTTGAGGAAGGACGTCGGGTACAGCATCTCCTGCATACCCGGGCCGCCCTTGGGGCCCTCGTAGCGGATGACGACGACGTCGCCCGGCGTGATCTCCTTGCGGAGGATCTTGTCGACGGCCTCCTCCTGGGAGTCGCAGACGACGGCCGGGCCCTCGAAGGTCCAGATCGACTCGTCGACGCCCGCGGTCTTCACGACGCAGCCGTCGACGGCGAGATTGCCGCGCAGGACCGCGAGCCCGCCGTCCTTGCTGTACGCGTGGGCCACGTCCCGGATGCAGCCGCCGGCAGCGTCCGTGTCCAGGGTGTCCCAGCGCTCGGACTGCGAGAACGCCTCCGCCGAGCGGACGCACCCGGGGGCCGCGTGCCACAGCTCGACCGCCTCCTCCGAGGGGGAGCCGCCGCGGACGTCCCAGGTCTCCAGCCACTGCTTGACGGACGGGGAGTGGACGGTGTGGACGTCCTCGTTCAGCAGGCCCGCGCGGTACAGCTCGCCCAGGATCGCGGGGATGCCGCCGGCCCGGTGGACGTCCTCCATGTAGTACGTGCCGCCGGGGGCGACGTTGGGGGCGACCTTCGCCAGGCACGGGACACGGCGCGAGACGGCGTCCATGTCGGCGAGGCCGTAGTCCAGCTCGGCCTCCCGGGCGGCGGCCAGCAGATGCAGGATCGTGTTGGTGGAGCCGCCCATGGTGATGTCCAGGGCCATGGCGTTCTCGAAGGCCGCACGCGTGGCGATGCTGCGGGGCAGGACGCTGTCGTCGTCGCCCTCGTAGTAGCGCTTGGTGATCTCGACGACCGTACGCGCGGCGTTCTCGTACAGCGCGCGGCGTGCGGTGTGGGTGGCGAGCACCGAGCCGTTGCCCGGCAGGGAGAGGCCGATGGCCTCGGTGAGACAGTTCATGGAGTTGGCCGTGAACATGCCGGAGCAGGACCCGCAGGTCGGGCAGGCGTTCTCCTCGATACGGAGGATGTCCTCGTCCGAGATGTTCTCGTCGACCGCGTCGGCGATCGCGTTGACCAGGTCCAGCTTGCGGACCGTGCCGTCGACCAGGGTCGCCTGGCCGGCCTCCATGGGGCCGCCGGAGACGAAGACGGTGGGGATGTTGAGGCGGAGTGCCGCGTTCAGCATGCCCGGGGTGATCTTGTCGCAGTTGGAGATGCAGATCAGGGCGTCGGCGCAGTGGGCCTCGACCATGTACTCGACGCTGTCCGCGATCAGATCGCGGGAGGGGAGGGAGTAGAGCATGCCGCCGTGGCCCATGGCGATGCCGTCGTCGACGGCGATCGTGTTGAACTCGCGCGGAATGGCGCCCGCCGCCTTGATGGCCTCGCTGACGATCCGGCCCACCGGCTGGAGGTGGGTGTGACCGGGCACGAACTCCGTGAAGGAGTTGGCGACCGCGATGATCGGCTTGCCGATGTCCTCGCTGGCTACGCCCGAAGCACGCATCAGGGCACGGGCGCCCGCCATATTGCGGCCGTGGGTGACAGTGCGGGACCTCAGCTCGGGCATCGTCGCTCGCTCCTCGGTAGGTCGGAATCAGTACGGGAAAGGGTACGCCCGGGCTCCGGGATCTGGACATTCCGTCCGGGATACGGGACCGGTGTCCACGGCGACCGGGCGGCGGCGCCGTATCGGGCCGCGACGGGCGGAGTGGATCCGGGCCGGGGTGCGGTTCCCCGCTCCTGGCCCGGAGGGTGGTCCCGTGTGAGGACGGCCCCGTGGGCCCCGTGGGAGCCCGGGATCGGTCCGCCGGGCCGGATCGCGGTCCCACCGGGAGGGCGCGGGCCCGGCACCGCCGGATCGGGGGAGCCCGACCTGCGGCGTTCCGGTCCGGGGAGCCCGGTCCGGGGAATCCGGTCCGGGGAGCCCGGTCCGGGGGAGCCCGGCCGACCAGCGTACGGCCCCGGGCCCGTCATACGCGGCACGCGGCCGGGCGGGTCCACTCGCCGCCGTGACACGCGGCAACCGGCTCACGCGGCAACCGTGACTCGACGGGCCGGCCCGACCCAGCCGGGCCGGGCCGCGCCAGGCCCGTCAGGGCCTCGTCACGGCTCCGTCAGATAGCGCTGGAGCGTGGGCGCCACCATCGCCACGATCTCTTCCAGATCCGCCGTGGCCAGCGGCTCGACCCTGATCACATAGCGCAGGATCGCGATGCCGATCATCTGGGAGGCCGCCAGCTCCGCACGGAACTTCGGGTTCGGTACCTCCAGGTCCGCAGCGACCCGCTCCAGCAGCCGCCGCAGCACGAAGCCGCGCAGCACGGTCGCCGCCGCCTCATGGGTGAGCGCGGACCGGACGACGGCCAGCAGCGGGGCGCGGGAGACGGGGTTCTCCCAGACGCCGAGGAAGTAGCGGGCGAGGCGTTCGCCGATGCCGTCCTTGCTCTCCCCCAGGATCGCCGGGACGACGAGTACGGGCTCGAAGGAGAGCTCGATCGCGGCGGCGAAGATCTCGTCCTTGGTCCCGAAGTAGTGATGGACGAGCGCCGCGTCCACGCCCGCCGCACGGGCGATCCCGCGCATCGTCGCCTTGTCGTAGCCGCGCGCGGCGAACTCCTCGCGCGCCGCGAGGAGGATGCGCTCCCGCGCGCCCGGGCCCTCGGCCGCCTCCTTGCGTGCCGGACGGCCCCGCCGCCGTGGGGTGGTGCCGTCCGTCATCCGCGGCGCGCTCCCCGTACGTCCGCGGGTGCCGGCGAGGCCAGATGCAGCCGGGTGAAGGCGAGCGCCTCCGCGAGATCGGCCTCGCGCTCGGCGGCGGACATCGCACGGCGGGTGTTGACCTCGACGACGACATGGCCGCCGAAGCCCGTGCGGGCGAGACGTTCCAGCAGCTCCGCGCAGGGCTGGTCGCCCCGGCCGGGCACCAGGTGCTCGTCCTTCGCGGAACCCCTGCCGTCGGCGAGGTGCACATGGCCGAGCCGGTCCCCCATGCGGTCCACCATCGCCATGGTGTCGGTCCGGGAGGTCGCGGTGTGCGAGAGGTCGATCGTGAAGTGGCGGTAGTCGTCCTTGGTGACGTCCCACTCGGGGGCGTACGCGAGCATCTCGCGGTCCCGGTAGCGCCACGGGTACATGTTCTCGACGGCGAACCGCACATCGGTCTCGTCCGCCATCCGCCAGATGCCGCCGACGAAATCCCGGGCGTACTGCCGCTGCCAGCGGAACGGCGGGTGGACGACGACCGTGGACGCGCCCAGCTTCTCGGCCGCAGCCCGGGCGCGCTGGAGCTTCACCCAGGGGTCGGTGGACCAGACGCGCTGGGTGATCAGCAGACAGGGTGCGTGGACGGCGTGGACGGGGACGCCGTGGTAGTCGGAGAGCCGGCGCAGGGCTTCGATGTCCTGGCTGACGGGGTCGGTCCAGACCATGACCTCGACCCCGTCGTACCCGAGGCGTGCCGCGATCTCGAAGGCGGTCGCCGTCGATTCCGGATAGACCGAGGCCGTGGACAGGACGACCTTCGCATCCGGGATGCGTACCGCTGGTTGTGCCGCTCCTACCGCTTCTGCCACGGGACACAGCGTACGGGCCGGGAGCGGGTCGGCGTGGTGGGGCGGCTGGTTGGCCCAGGCATGTGGCCGAGAGCGGGGCGGCGCCCGCCACCGGGCACCGGCACACGGTCGCGGTGGCCGCGGCGAGGGGCCCGGCGAGGCGGGTCGGGGGCCCGGGCACCACCTGGCCGGGGCTGCCCTGGCCCGCCCTGGCCTGGCCTGGCCTGGTCAGGTCCGGCCCGGCCCGGAGCGCGGTGCGGGCCTGTCCGGTCTGTACGAACGGTCCGTACAGACCGCCCCGGCCGGGGCTCGGTGCGCGGTCCGCGCACCGGAGCCCCCGCGCCCGGACGCACCCCGGGACGACCGCCGGACCGCCGGACCGCCGGACCGCCATACCTGCCCGGCAGCACCCGGCAGCACCCGCCCGTTGCGTGAGCGCGGCTCCGGGGACGGGTCAGCGCGTCGGCAGATGGTCCAGACGGCGCAGGATCACGCCCTCCCGCAGCGCCCAGGGGCAGATCTCCAGCACATGCGCACCAAACAGATCCATCGCGCCCTCCGCGACCAGCGCGCCCGCCAGCAGCTGGTGGGCGCGGCCCGGGGAGACCCCGGGAAGCCCGGCGCGCTGCTCGGCCGTCATCTCGGCGAGCTTCGGCAGCCATTCCTGAAGTGATTTACGACTCAGTTCACGCTGTACGTACAGGCCGTCCGACTCGCGCGCGGCCCCGGCGATCCGCGCCAGCTGCCGGAATGTCTTCGACGTGGCCACGACATGGTCGGGCTTGCCGAACCGGCTGAACTCACCGACCGTACGGGCGATCTCGGCCCGGACGTGCCGGCGCAGCGCCCGTACGGCCTCCGCGTCCGGCGGGTCCCCCGGGAGCATTCCGGCGGTCAGCCGCCCCGCGCCGAGCGGGAGCGACACCGCCGCGTCGGGTTCCTCGTCGATTCCGTAACCGATCTCCAGCGAGCCGCCGCCGATGTCGATGACCAGCAGCCGTCCGGCGGACCAGCCGAACCAGCGGCGGGCCGCGAGGAAGGTGAGCCGTGCCTCCTCGGCGCCGGTCACCACCTGGAGGTCCACCTCGGTCTCGGCCCGGACGCGGGCCAGCACCTCGTCGGCGTTGGTGGCCTCCCGTACGGCGGAGGTGGCGAAGCTGATGACCTGCTCACAGCCCTGGTCCTCGGCCGCCTGGACCGCGCGCTGGACGGTGGCGACCAGCCGGTCGACACCCGTGAGACCGATGGCCCCGTCCTCATCGAGAAGTTCGGCGAGGCGCAACTCCGCCTTGTGCGAGTGGGCGGGCAGGGGGCGTGCGCCGGGGTGCGCGTCCACCACCAGCAGGTGCACCGTGTTCGAACCGACGTCGAGGACTCCGAGTCTCATGAGAACGAACGCTACTGCCGTCCCGGACATACGCTGGTCCTGTGCCAAAGACGAAAAAGGCGAAGCCGGGCAAAAACGAGCGCTCGGAGCAGATCCCGGGACGGGTCCAGAACGACGAGAAGGGTCTGGACTTCCCCCGGGCATGGGTGGAGTTCCCCGACCCCGCCGACCGGGAACAGGTCTTCCGATGCGACCTGACCTGGCTGACTTCCCGCTGGACCTGCATTTTCGGCAGTGGCTGCCAGGGGATCGAGGCGGGCAGGGCGGACGACGGGTGCTGCACCCTGGGTGCGCACTTCTCCGATGAGGACGATGAGAAACGGGTCGCCGGACATGTGGCCCGTCTCACGCCGGAGCTGTGGCAGTTCCACGAGGTGGGGACCGCGTCGGGCTGGACCGAGGAGACCGACGGCGAGGACGGCGAGAACGAGCGCCAGACCCGGCGCTGGAAGGGCTCCTGCATCTTCCAGAACCGGCCGGGCTTCCCGGCGGGGGCCGGGTGCGCGCTGCACATCCTGGCGCTGCGGGAGGGGCGTGAGCCGCTGGAGACCAAGCCGGACGTGTGCTGGCAGCTGCCCGTACGCCGTACGTACGACTGGATCGAGCGGCCCGACGACACCAAGGTCCTCCAGATCTCCATCGGGGAGTACGACCGGCGGGGCTGGGGTCCGGGCGGGCACGACCTGCACTGGTGGTGCACCTCGGCGACCTCGGCGCACGGCGCCGGGGAGCCCGTGTACGTGACCTACCGGCCCGAGCTGACGGAGCTGATGGGCAAGGAGGCGTACGAGGTGCTGGTGGAGCTGTGCGAGGCGCGCCTGAAGTCCCTGCTCCCCCTGGTGGCACCGCACCCGGCGGACGGGTAGCGGGAGGCGGGCCGGCGGGCGTGGGCGCCTGCCCCATGAGAGGGGCGGGCGCCAGGCCGAGGACGGGGCCGGACGGAGGGCAGGCGTCGGCCTGAGGGCGGGCGCGGAGCCCCTCGCTGCCCGTGCCCGGGGGCCGTGGCGTGGCCGTACCGGGACCGTTTCCGTGGCCGCGGGCGGCACAGTGGTCCGGCCCCGGCCGCCCGGGCCCATGAGAGGGGCCCGGACTGAGGACCGGACTGAGGACCGGTCCGGGCACTCGCTGCCTGTACCGTCACCGTCCGGCCGCGCGTACGGGCCGGGCCCCACCGCCCCGGAGGAACCCTCAGGAGGCCGGAGGGGGCTCCTCCGACGGGGACGGGGGCTCCGGGGAGGGAGACGGGTCCGGCGGGGACGGCGACGGGTCCGGCGGGGAGGGCGACGGGTCCGGGGGATCCGTCGGGGGCGACGACGGCGGCCCCTCCGTGCCGGACGGCGGACGCGTGGGCGGCCGGGACGGGCCACGGCCCTCGATCGTGACGACCGCGCCCGACGGGTCCACCCCCACCCTCGCCCGCCACGCGCCCGCGGGCTCGCGCGACCGGTCCACCGTGACGTGGACGGTGGCGGACTCGCCCGGGCGCAGGACGCCCGAGGTCCGGCTCAGCCGGAGCCAGGAGGCGTTCGCGTGGGCCGACCAGGAGACCGGGGCGCTGCCGGACGCGGTGAGGGTGATCCGGGTCGCGCCCCCGGCGGGTTCCGCGGTGACCGTGAGGCGGCCGGGGCCCTGCTGTCCGGAACGCCCCGGCGTGCCCGGGGCGGAGCCGGTGACCTCGACGGAGACGCTCGGGGAGCCGGGAGCCCCGGAGGGACCGCGGCCGGGTTCCACATGGGCGCTGCCCGCGTTCTCGTAATGGTCGTAGGGCTCGCCCTCCAGGCCCTCGCTCCCCCTGTCGGTCGCACTGACGGAGGGCCCGCCGTCCCGCGCCTCCCCGGTCAGGGGCGCCCCGCGGTACGCGGCCCACAGCGCGAGTACGGGTGCGGCCACGACGGTCGCCACCACGGTCGTCGTCAGCGCCCGCGCGCGCATCCGGTCGCGCCGGGCCGCGTGGTCCTTGGGGTCGAGCGGAAAGCCGTCGGACCCGAAGCGGGGGGCGGCGGCGCGGGCCCGCGGGACGTGCAGCATCGCGAGGTGGGCGGCGGAGCGCGGCACGCCGACCAGCGGGAGCGCCGCGGGGGTGGCCGGGGCGGAGCCCGGCCAGGGTCCGCCCGCCCCGGCGCGCTCGGCGGCGCGGCGGCAGAGGGGGCAGTCGTCGACGTGCCGGACGAGTTCGGTGCGCAGGGCGGCGGAGAGCAGTACGCGGTTGTCGCCGGTGAGGCGGGCGACGGACGGGCAGCGACCGGTCCGGACGACGGCGAGCGCCGCCCGGGTGCGCTCGACCTCGCAGGCGGCGGCGGCCAGCAGATCACGAGCGGCGAGCGCGTCCAGGCCGAGGACGGCGGCGACCTCCCGGCGGCCGAGGCCGTGTCGTACGGCGAGTTCCAGGGCCTCGCGCTGTTCCGGGGACGTACCGGCGGCTTCCGGCCACGCCAGCAGGGCGAGTTCCGCGCGCCGGCGCTCGGCGGTCTCCTCGGGGACGCGGGGGCGCTCCTCGGAGACGACGGGCCTGCCGGTGTGCGCCCCCTGCCGGCTGCGCCGCTGCTCGGCCAGGCGGCGCCGACAGGCCCACCGGGCGATCGCGTACAGCCATGCCTTGAGCCCGGGGTCCTGGGCGGGGCCGCGGCCTTGGTGGCGTTCGGCGATGGCGAGGACCTCGCCGAGGAGCTCGGTGGCGGCGTCGTGGTCGCAGAGCACGGAGAGGCAGTAGGTGAACAGGCCGTCGAGATACGGCTCGTAGCGCGCGGGCGGCTGCTGCGGCGCCGGGCGGGGGGCGTGCCGGAGCGCCCGGTGCGTGCCGGGGGTGCGGGTGGGCGGGTTCGGCCTGCTGCTGGTCACCCGGCGACCGTAGGCGCAGGAGGGGACCCCGTTCTCACCGCTTGAAGTCTTTTAATTCTTACGGGTGAACAGATCGCTCGAAGGGGGACAGGAATCGTCGATTCCGCCCCCTTTCGGGCCTCTTACCCTCTATCCCCGTCGGGGGCGATTCCGAGTCACCGAGTCACCGCGAGTCACCGAGTCACCGCGAGTCACCCCGAGCGGCCCGGAACAGTCCCGCGGGGCGCCGGCCGGGAGCCGCGCCACCACCGCCGGAACCCGGGTACGCGTATCGATGTCAGTGGTCCCCGCTACGGTTTCCCCATGGCTGCCCGTACGAAATCCTCGAAGGACCGGCCGTCCTACCGCTGTACCGAGTGCGGCTGGACCACCGCCAAGTGGCTCGGCCGCTGCCCCGAGTGCCAGGCGTGGGGGACGGTCGAGGAGTACGGCGCGCCCGCGGTGCGGACCACCGCCGCGGGGCGGGTGTCCACCGCCGCCGTGCCGATCGGACAGGTCGATGTACGGCAGGCCGCCGCGCGCTCCACCGGGGTGAGCGAGCTGGACCGGGTGCTGGGCGGCGGGCTGGTGCCGGGGGCCGTCGTGCTGCTCGCGGGCGAGCCGGGCGTGGGCAAGTCCACCCTGCTGCTGGACGTCGCCGCGAAGGCGTCGGCCGACGACCACCGCACGCTGTATGTGACGGGTGAGGAGTCCGCGAGCCAGGTCCGGCTGCGCGCCGACCGGATCGGCGCGGTCCACGACCATCTGTATCTGGCCGCCGAGACCGATCTGTCCGCCGTGCTCGGGCACTTGGACGCGGTCAAGCCGTCGCTGCTGATCCTCGACTCCGTGCAGACGGTCGCGTCCCCGGAGATCGACGGCGCACCCGGCGGCATGGCCCAGGTCCGGGAGGTGGCGGGCGCACTGATCCGGGCGTCCAAGGAGCGCGGGATGTCCACGCTCCTCGTCGGCCATGTCACCAAGGACGGCGCCATCGCCGGGCCCCGGCTGCTGGAGCACCTGGTGGACGTGGTGCTCCACTTCGAGGGCGACCGGCACGCCCGTCTGCGTCTCGTACGAGGGGTCAAGAACCGCTACGGAGCGACGGACGAGGTCGGCTGCTTCGAACTGCACGACGAGGGCATCACCGGCCTCACCGACCCCTCGGGGCTCTTCCTCACCCGCAGGGACGCGCCGGTGCCGGGCACCTGTCTGACGGTGACGCTGGAGGGGCGGCGGCCCCTGGTCGCCGAGGTACAGGCGCTGACGGTCGATTCGCAGATCCCCTCCCCCCGGCGCACCACGTCCGGGCTGGAGACCTCGCGGGTGTCGATGATGCTCGCGGTGCTGGAGCAGCGCGGCCGGATCACCGCCCTGGGCAAGAGGGACATCTACAGCGCCACCGTGGGCGGGGTGAAGCTCTCCGAGCCCGCCGCCGACCTGGCGGTCGCGCTCGCGCTGGCGTCGGCGGCCAGTGACACCCCGCTGCCCAAGAATCTCGTCGCGATCGGGGAGGTCGGCCTCGCGGGCGAGGTCAGAAGGGTCACCGGGGTCCAGCGCAGACTGGCGGAAGCCCATCGGCTGGGCTTCACCCACGCGCTCGTCCCGCCCGATCCCGGCAAGGTGCCGGCGGGGATGAAGGTGCTGGAGGTGGCCGACATGGGCGAGGCCCTGGGGGTGCTGCCACGGGGCCGGAAGCGGGCGGGGGAGGTGCCTCCGGAGGAGGCCCCCTGGAGTGCTCCGGAGGGCGCTTCGGCCGGTGCCCGGCGCCGGGAGCGCGCGGACGCCCCACGGGACGGCGACGCTCGCCGGTAGACTTTGCCCTGGTCTCGCCCATCCGTACGAGCCGGAGGAGTGCAGTGGCAGCCAACGACCGGGCACCAGCACCCGGAAAGTCCGGCGCGGGCTCCGGCACCGAAGGTCTGATCCGCGCCGCCCTCAGCGCGGTCGCGCCCGGCACCGCGCTCCGCGACGGCCTGGAGCGCATCCTCCGCGGGAACACCGGAGGACTGATCGTCCTCGGCATGGACAAGACCGTGGAGTCGATGTGCACGGGCGGCTTCGTCCTGGACGTGGAGTTCACCGCGACCCGGCTGCGCGAGCTGTGCAAGCTGGACGGCGCGCTCATCCTCGACAAGGACATCACCAAGATCCTGCGGGCCGGGGTCCAGCTCGTGCCCGACGCGTCGATCCCCACCGAGGAGACCGGCACCCGGCACCGTACGGCGGACCGGGTCTCCCGGCAGTGCGGCTTCCCGGTGGTCTCCGTCTCCCAGTCGATGCGGCTGATCGCGCTGTACGTGGCCGGGGAGCGCCGGGTGCTGGAGGAGTCGGCGGCGATCCTCTCCCGCGCCAACCAGGCCCTCGCCACCCTGGAGCGGTACAAGCTCCGTCTCGACGAGGTCGCGGGCACGCTCTCCGCGCTGGAGATCGAGGACCTGGTCACGGTCCGGGACGTCACGGCCGTCGCGCAGCGGCTGGAGATGGTCCGCCGTATCGCGACCGAGATCGCCGAGTACGTCGTGGAACTGGGCACCGACGGACGGCTCCTCTCCCTCCAGCTGGACGAGTTGATCGCGGGTGTGGAGCCCGAGCGGGAGCTGGTCGTACGGGACTATGTGCCCGAGCCGACGTCCCCGAGGGCGGCGCCGGGGAGGGGCCCCCAGCGGTCCCGTACGTTCGACGAGGCGCTGTTCGAGCTGGACGCCCTCAGCCATGCCGAACTGCTGGAACTGCCCATCGTGGCAAGGGCGCTGGGGTACAGCGGTTCGCCCGAGACCCTCGACTCGGCGGTGTCGCCGCGCGGTTACCGGCTGCTGGCGAAGGTGCCGAGGCTGCCCGGCGCGATCATCGAGCGGCTCGTCGAGCACTTCGGCGGGCTGCAGAAGCTGCTCGCCGCGAGCGTCGACGACCTCCAGACCGTCGACGGTGTGGGCGAGGCACGGGCCAGGAGCGTACGGGAGGGGCTGTCGCGGCTCGCGGAGTCGTCGATCCTCGAACGGTACGTGTAGCCGACGGGCCGACCGTACGTATCGCCGCGCCAGGGGCCGGGCGCGGGGCGGTCCGGTGGGAGCCGGGCGCGGGGCGGTCGGACCGGGGGTGTCTTCGAGGTCTCCGAGGTCTTCGAGGCCGCGGAGCCGGTGGCCCGCGGAGCCGGTAGCCCGCGTCGGCCGAGTCCCCCGCCCAT
Source organism: Streptomyces sp. NPDC051018 (assembly GCF_044456085.1). Taxonomy (NCBI): domain Bacteria; kingdom Bacillati; phylum Actinomycetota; class Actinomycetes; order Kitasatosporales; family Streptomycetaceae; genus Streptomyces; species Streptomyces sp. NPDC051018. The sequence continues at coordinate 110,922 of NZ_JBITFN010000021.1, read as the reverse complement.
GGTCCGCGACCCCGTCCCGGCGCGTCCCTCTGACCTGCGGGGGATCTCCCCGGTCCCGTACGGGCCGCCCGGACGCCCCGGCCCTTCTCAGTCCGCCCCGGCCGTCCGGTCCTTCTCAGTCCGTCCCGGCCACCCCGGCCGATCCGGTCTCCGCTCCGGACTTCCCCGTCGGCTCGGTCAGTCCTTCTCCAGGCGGAACGTCGCCTGATCCACCGTCACGCCGGAGACGCTGGCCTCCACCAGATACGTTCCGGCAGTCGCGGCCCCCGCACGCGGGCTGGCGCAGCCGGGCTCGCTCCGGCTGCGGTCCCACGGCACGCTGTAGGTGATCGTCGCGTGGGCCGGGACCTCCACCAGCCCGCGCTCCGTACCGCTCGGGCAGTGCTCGGACGACCACACCTCGTCGGCGCCGGAGTCCGTGACGCTGAGGACCGCTTCCTTCGGCCGGAAGTCCGCCTTGCACGTCGTCGCCGACGAGTTGGTGGCGATCAGCCGGAACATCGGCTTCTCCCCCGGCTTGTACGCGGTCTTGACGCTTTCCAGCTCCACCTTCAGCGTGCTGGAGGGGCAGTTGGGGAGGCTGGAGTCGGCGGGGAGCTGCCTGGCGACGGTGCCGCCGGCGCCCGCGCCCGTACCGCCGGAGCCGTGGCCGCCGCCGGATGCCTCGCTCCCCGTACCGGCGGCCGCGCCACCGTCCGTACCGGAGGAGCCGGATCCGCCGTCGCCGGGGCCCGTGCCGGTGCCGCCGTCCTCCCGGCCGCCCGGCTGCTCGCTGATCGCGGGGCCCGACTGGGAGGGGCCCGGTGTGATCGAAGGCGCGGGCTTCGCGGCGCCGTTGGCGCCGTCGCCCTTGTCGTCCCCGCCTCCGCCCGAAGCGAGCGCCCAGGCGGCCAGGGCGACCATGAGCGCGGCCAGGGTCAGCGCGACCGCCCTCCGTCGCCAGTAGATGGAGGAGGGGAGCGGCCCGATCGGATTGCGCAGAGATCCCACGCGTCAAACTCTACGAGAGATCGCGGCCAACTCCCGTCCCACCCGCCGCCTACTTCGCAAGTTCTGCGGATCATCATCACGGGTGGCCGATACCCACCCCTTACTTTTGTCGGGGAGAGCACTGGCCGATCGCCGTGGGTCACCGCGTCCCACCACCGGGTACGGTCCGTGACCATGGACAGCAGCATCACCAGCGGGCTCTACCGCGACATCACCGACTTCGCCCACGACATGCCCTCGTGGGTCCGGCATCTGGCCGAACTCTGGACCGAGGCGGGACTTCTGCTCTTCGGGGTGCTGTTCGTCGTGGCCTGGTGGCGGGCGCGCGGGGGGAGTTCGCGCGCGATAGCCGTGGCCGTGCTCGCCCCGCTCGCGACCGCGGCCGGATACGTCGTCAGTGAATCGCTCAAGACGGTGTTCGACGAGGAGCGCCCCTGCCGTACCGTCACGGACGCGGCGGCTTCCCTGGTGACGTGCCCGCCGACCGGGGACTGGTCCTTCCCCAGCAATCACGCCTCGATAGCCGGGGCCGCGGCGGTGGCGCTCTCGATGGCCTGGCCGAGGATCTGGCTGCTGACGGTGCCGATGGCGCTCCTGATGGCGTTCTCGCGGGTCTTCGTCGGGGTGCACTATCCGCACGACGTGATGGTGGGTCTGGTGCTGGGCGGGGTCGTCGCGGCGGTGTTCACCACGGTGCTGACCCGGCCGGCGGGCGCGCTGTTCACCACGCTGCGAACGAGCGGTACGGGCGTGGTGCGGTGGTTCGCCGGGCCGGGGCCGTCGGAGGCCCCCGTCCGGAGCGGGGCGGGGCACGGCTGAGGCAGCCACGGGCCGCCTCGGCGGGGCGGACGCAGACGCCCCAGCACCCCGGACACCAGACGACCCCCCGCACCCCGGACGCGGACCGCACGCGCATCCCGGAGACCGGCGGCCCTCGAACCCCGGACACCGACGGCCCGCGCACCCCCGGCGCGGGCTCCCTTCCCGCGCGGTGGACGGGCCGAGGGGAGCCGAGGGGCGCTGCCGAAAGCCTCGGGGTGCCGCGCCCCGCTCCCGAACGGGGGCCTGCCCCGACCGGGCCGGTCCCCGGTGCGGGGGCTCCGCCCCGGAACCGCTCCCCCAACACACGCCGGAGGGCTGATCCCGCCGCCCCGGTGGAACAGGGGCCCGGGGGACGGACGCTGAGCCAGACGGCCGGAACACCCTCCGCCGCTTAGCCCATGGCCCGGAGCGGATGCGTCAACCGCCCGACGCGACGTGCCAGGATCGTGGAGCCATGACTGAGACCACGACTGCCCTCGCCGGTGAAGCCGCCGCGGACCCCACCGCCGCGCACGCCGGGTCCCTCCACGCCCCCGTCATCGCCTGGTTCGACGAGCACGCCCGCGATCTGCCCTGGCGGCGCCCCGAGGCGGGCGCTTGGGGGGTGATGGTCAGCGAGTTCATGCTCCAGCAGACCCCCGTCAGCCGGGTGCTCCCCGTGTACGAGCAGTGGCTCGCCCGCTGGCCCCGGCCCGCCGGCCTCGCGGCCGAGGCGTCGGGCGAGGCCGTCCGCGCCTGGGGCCGGCTCGGCTATCCGCGCCGGGCCCTGCGGCTGCACGGGGCCGCGCAGGCGATAACGGAGCGGCACGGCGGCGATGTGCCGCGCGATCACGCGCAGCTGCTCGCATTGCCGGGGATCGGGGAGTACACGGCCGCGGCGGTGGCGTCCTTCGCGTACGGACAGCGGCACGCGGTGCTCGACACGAATGTGCGCCGGGTGTTCGCGCGGGCCGCCGCCGGGATCCAGTACCCTCCGACGGCGACCACCGCGGCCGAGCGCAAGCTGGCCCGCGCGCTGCTCCCGGAGGACGACGCGACCGCGGCCCGCTGGGCGGCGGCCTCCATGGAGCTGGGCGCGCTGGTGTGCACCGCGCGCAACGAGGACTGCGGGCGCTGCCCCATCGCAGCCCAGTGCGCCTGGCGGCTGTCGGGCAAGCCCGCGCACCAGGGCGCGGCCCGGCGGGGCCAGACGTACGCCGGGACCGATCGCCAGGTGCGCGGCAAGCTGCTGGCCGTTCTCCGCGAGGCCGAGGGACCGGTGCCGCAGTCGGCGCTGGACGCGGTCTGGCACGAGCCCGTGCAGCGGGCACGCGCGCTGGACGGGCTGGTCGCGGACGGTCTGGTGGAGCCGCTGGACGGCGGGCTGTACCGGCTGCCCGGCTGAGCTGCCCGGCCGCGGCCCCGGCCGGGACCGATTCCGGTACCGCACCGCCGCCTCCACCGGGCCGCCCGGCCGGGACCGATACCGGTCCGCCCCGCCGCCTCCACCGGGCCGCTCGGAGGCCCAGTGCAGGGACCGATACCGGTACCGCCCCGCCGCCTGCCCTTCCGTCCCCTTCCGTCCCTTCTCCGTCCTACCGGCTTGTGTCCGTGTCCCCTCCGACCGTCGCCGGGCCCCGGCCGCCGTCCCCCGGCCGGGCCGCCCGTCCCTCCGGTACGGCCCCTACCGCCGTCTCCAGGCCGCCGTAACCGGCCGCCGCCCACGTTCCCGACGGCCTCCGTTTCCCCGTCCCACCACCGCGGAAACTCCGCTGTTACACAACCGATGGACGGCCGTGCGTCCGCCGACGGCTGCGCAGCACAACCCCGTGACAACCGCTCCGTAACTTCAGTGGCGTACCAGTACGGGGAAGCGCGAAGCATCGCGCTGCGGCACACAGTGCACGACGGGGTGGAGGCGGTTGGCATGGCGCACGGTGAGGTGCTCGGCTTCGAGGAGTACGTACGCAACCGGCAGGAGGCCCTGCTGCGCAGCGCCCGCCGGCTCGTGCCCGACCCGGTCGACGCCCAGGACCTGCTGCAGACCGCCCTGGTCCGCACGTACGGCCGCTGGGACGGCATAGCCGACAAGTCGCTCGCCGACGCCTATCTGCGCCGCGTGATGATCAACACCCGTACCGAGTGGTGGCGCTCGCGCAGGCTGGAGGAGGTCCCCACCGAGCAGTTGCCCGACGCCTCCGTCGACGACGGCAGTGACCAGCGCGCGGACCGCGCGCTGCTGCTCGACGCGCTGAAGGTGCTCGCTCCCAAGCAGCGCAGCGTCGTCGTGCTGCGCCACTGGGAGCAGATGAGCACCGAGGAGACGGCTGCCGCGCTGGGGATGTCGGCGGGTACGGTGAAGAGCACCTTGCACCGGGCGCTCGCCCGGCTCCGTCAGGAGCTGGAGGGCCGGTCGCTGGAGTTCAGGTCCGCCGAGCGCAAGGCCGGGGGCGGGACACCGGCCGTCCGGGCCGAGGAGCGCGGCGGGACAGGGCGGTACACGGCCGAGGAGTACGACGGGCGGGACGGACGGGGGCAGGAGCGGTGCGCGGCCTGAGAGGCAGACGCGTCAGGACGACGAGGGCGGCGGGTTACACGGCGGTGGCCGGGCTCGCCGTCTTCGGGCTGTTCACGGCCTCCTGCTCGGCCGGCGGCACGGGTGTCCAGGACGAGGGCGCGGCGCAGGCCGACAGCCAGAAGCCGGGCGCCGCGCCGCCGCCCGTCGCCTCCGGCGGTGACCCGGCGACGATGGCCCGGAAGATCGACCCCGTCGTGCTCATCCAGAGCGATCCCAAGGTCAGCAAGGAGATCAAGGCGACGCTGAAGCCGTGTACCGGGGCCGACTACCCGGTGGACACGTCCTTCGGGAATCTCACCGGCGGGACCGACCCCGATGTGGTGGTCAACCTGATGACCTGCGGAGACGCGGTCGGCATCGGCGCGTATGTCTACCGTGCGAACGGCGAGCGGTACGAGAACGTCTTCCTCTCCGAGGAGCCCGCGGTCTTCGCGGCGATAGACCGGGGGGATCTGGTCGTCACCAAGCAGGTGTACGGCAAGGAGGACCCGGTGGTCGAGCCGTCCGGTGAGGAAGTGACCACCTACCGCTGGGCGACCGGAAAGTTCAGCAGGATCCACTGGGTGTGGAACAAGTACCGGGGAGGCGTGTCCGGGGAGGGCGACGCGTTCTTCCCGCCGGAGACCGAGCCGGGGACGACCTTCCCGGCCGAGCCGTCACGGCCGGGAAGGAACTGAGGACACGGATGGCCGAGACCCATGTGCTGTTCGTCGAGGACGACGATGTCATCCGGGAGGCGACCCAGCTGGCTCTGGAGCGTCAGGGTTTCATGGTCACCGCGATGCCGGACGGACTGCTCGGGCTGGAGGCGTTCCGCGCGAATCGCCCGGACATCGCGCTTCTCGATGTGATGGTTCCGGGACTCGACGGAGTGAGCCTGTGCCGGCGCATCCGGGACGAGTCGACGGTGCCCGTGATCATGCTGTCGGCGCGCGCCGACTCGATCGACGTCGTGCTCGGGCTGGAGGCGGGGGCCGACGACTATGTGACCAAGCCGTTCGACGGCGCGGTGCTGGTCGCCCGTATCCGCGCGGTCCTGCGCCGTTTCGGCCACGCGGGCGGCGGGGAGGGCGCGCTCCAGGGGCAGGGTCCGCACGGCGCGCTGCTCACCTTCGGCGAGCTGGAGGTCGACACGGAGGGCATGGAGGTACGCAAGGGGGGTGAGCCGGTGGCGCTGACCCCGACGGAGATGCGGCTGCTGCTGGAGTTCTCGTCCGCGCCGGGCACGGTGCTCTCCCGCGACAAGCTCCTGGAGCGGGTGTGGGACTACGGCTGGGGCGGCGACACCCGGGTGGTGGACGTCCATGTCCAGCGGCTGCGTACCAAGATCGGCCAGGACCGGATCGAGACGGTCCGCGGCTTCGGTTACAAACTCAAGGCATGAAGCCCCCCGGCAAGCGGTCCCCCGGCGCCCCCCGGGCGAAGCCCCCGGACCGGCGGGCGCAGGACGACCCGCGGGTGAGACCCCCGGGCGGGCGGGCGCCGGACGACCAGGAGGTGAAGCCCTCGGGCGAGCGGTCCTCCGAGGGCTCCCGGATGAAGCCCTTGAAGCCCTGCGCCGCGAAGCTCCGCGGTTCCCGCCGGGCGGCCGGTGCCGTGCCGGCGGGAAACCGCGGGCCCCGGCGGCTGGCCGTGCGCACGGGCGTCCGATGGAAAATCAGCATCGCCATCGCGCTTGTCGGCGCGCTGATCGCGGTGGCCCTGAGCCTGGTCGTGCACAACGCCGCCCAGGTCTCGATGCTCGACAACGCGCGTGATGTCCAGATGGAACGCGTACTGCTGGCACAGCGCTGGTACGAGACGGCCAAGGGCAAGGATCCCCGGTTCAACACCAAGATCAACGACCCGGCGCTGCCCGCCGAGCTGAAACGGTTGATGCAGGAGAAGCGGCGCGGCACCTTCGTCCAGGACACCGACGGCGGCCCGCCCGAGATCTGGGCCGCGGTCCCGCTCTCCGACGGGGAGGTGCTCTCGCTGCACTCCCGGTTCGCGGGGCGCAGTGCCACCATCCTCCAGGACCTCGACCGGGCGCTGATCATCGGCTCGGTGTCGGTGGTGTTCGGGGGCTGCGCGCTCGGGGTGCTGATCGGCGGGCAGCTCTCGCGGCGGCTGCGCAAGGCCGCCGCGGCGGCGGCCAGGGTCGCGGAGGGGCAGACGGAGGTACGGGTCCGGGACGAGATCGGCGGGGTCGTCCAGGACGAGGCGGACGAGCTGGCGCGGGCCGTGGATGCGCTCACCGACGCGCTGCACGAGCGTATCGAGGCGGAACGCCGGGTCACCGCGGACATCGCGCATGAACTGCGGACCCCGGTGACCGGGCTGCTGACGGCGGCCGAGCTGCTGCCGCCGGGTCGGCCGTCCGAGCTGGTACGGGACCGGGCTCAGGCGTTGCGGACGCTGGTCGAGGATGTGCTGGAGGTGGCCAGACTCGACAGCGCGTCGGAGCGGGCGGAACTTCAGGAGATCGCGCTCGGCGAGTTCGTCAGCCGCCGTATCGCCGTCCTCAATCCCGAGGTGGACGTCCAGGTGGTCCACGAGTCCTGGGTCAGCACGGATCCCCGGCGGCTCGAACGCATTCTGCTCAATCTGCTGACCAATGCCGCCAAGCACGGCGGGGCGCCGGTCGAGGTCACGGTCGAGGGCCGGGTGGTACGGGTGCGGGACCACGGGCCCGGATTCCCGGAGGCACTGCTGCGGGACGGCCCGAGCCGGTTCCGTACGGGCGCGAGCGACCGCGCGGGCACGGGCCACGGGCTCGGTCTGACCATCGCGGCGGGCCAGGCGCGGGTGCTCGGCGCCCGGCTCACCTTCCGCAACGCCGCACCGCAGGGAACGGCACCGCTCGGGGCGACGGGGGGCGCGATCGCGGTGCTCTGGCTGCCGGAGCACGCGCCGACGAGCACGGGGAGCTTCCCGGCGCTGACGCTGGAGCTCTGAGCGCCGGCGCGTTCCCCCGGGCCCCGCGGGAGGGCCGGGATCGGACCCCGGCCCCCGGGAACGGGTCGGATGCGGGATCGGACCCCGGCCCCGGGAGCGGGTCCGATACGGGAGAGGTCCCGGTCCGGGCGTGGGTCCGATACGGGAACGGGTCCGATACGGGCGTGGGCCGGATGCCGAGGCGGGTCCGGCCCCGGCAGCTGCGCCGGAGCCGTCCCGCCCATGGATCCACTGCCGGTACGCGCCCATGGACAACGGCCCCGGGTGTGGGTGAACACACCGGGGGCCGCTGGGCTCATGCCGTACGCGCCGGACCGTGCGGGACCGCTGCGGATCACTACGGATCACCGCGGATCACCGCGGGTCGCTCAGGACGCGTCGGATCGAGTGAGGGTCGGGATCAGGGTCAGATCGTGACGCCGACCGAACGCAGGAAGGAGACCGGGTCGACGGAGCTGCCGTAGTTCGGGGTCGTACGGATCTCGAAGTGCAGGTGCGGACCGCTGGAGTTGCCGGTGTTGCCGGACAGGGCGATCTTCTGGCCGGCCTTGACTATCTGGCCGGGCACCACGTTGACGCTGGAGAGGTGCGCGTACTGGGAGTACTTGCCGTTGTTGTGCTTGACGACGACGGCGTTGCCGTACGCGGGGCCGTCACCGGCGCCGTTCGGGCCCGCCTTCACCACGGTGCCCGCGCCCACGGACTTGACCGGGGTGCCGGTGGGCACGGCGAAGTCCTGGCCGGAGTGGTTGCTCGTCCACATGTTGCCGGCCTTGCCGTAGGTGGCGCTCAGCGTGTAGTTGCTGACCGGCTTGATCCAGGACGGCGCGACGGCCTTCTTGGCGGCGGCCTTCTTGGTGGCGGCCTTCTTGGCGGCCGTGGCCTTGGCAGCGGCGGCCTTGGCCTCCGCGGCCTTCGCGGTGGCGGCCTTGGCCTCCGCGGCCTTCGTGGCGGCGGCGGCCTGGGACTGGGCGGTCGCCTGGGCGGCGACGGCCGCGGACGGGCTCATCGCGACGGCTGCCTGGGCGGCGGTGGGCGCACCGGCCTCGACGGCGAACGCAGCCCCGGTTCCGAGCACGGCCGTGGCTCCCAGTCCGGCCGCGACGATGCCGGCACGGGTACGGAGGAAGGACGGGCGGGGACGAGGGGAAGTGACGCGCGACATATGAGAAAAGCCTCCGGGCACAAAGGGGCCCGGCACAGGAATTGCGCCGGGGGTGGTTGGCCATCCCTTGGTAACCGACCCCCGCACTTCGCCTCAAATGCCCCAACTACGACATTACGTCGTAGCGAAAGCGTCGTGATTCAAGCCATTGACACCTTTTGACCATGAACAAGCGACTTGCCGGAGACCCTCCTGATTTTCTTCCCGGAAACAGGTTTAACCGCATGTACGTGTGGCCTGAGAACCCGGACCGGGGGCCCTGGAACCCGGCTCGCTCCCCTCCGCCACCCGGAGGGACCAAAGTCCCGGCGGGCCAAGGACGGGAGGTCGCCGTAAAGGGCCGGACAGCCCTCCTATTCCGGCTAGTAAGGCCGGGAGGGCCTGTGTGCCTTGTCACCGTTTCGGGAACGCGATTGTGGTCCGCGCCACTAATCTCGGGGGCGGTGACGGGGGTGGGAACCATGCGGAACAGCGCCTCGATGCGGGTCGTGGCGGTCCATGGACAGCGACAGGGCACCGGCGTGCTGATCAGCCCGAGATACGTCCTGACCTGCGCACATGTACTGCATGAGCGGGGTCGGACGGCCGAGATCTCCCATCTGGCCCTCTCTTATCGCGTCCCCTGCGAGGTGGTGTGGAGCGGCGCGGCCCAGGGTGTCGACGCGGCCCTGCTGCACACCGGGGCGGAGGTGATCCCCGCCGCCCGGCTGGGCCGGCTCCGCTGGGGGCGCCCGACCAGGGACGATCCCCTGCCCGGCTGCCAGACCATGGGCTTCCCCGGCCAGCAGCGCTACGGCGGCACCGAGCTCGACTTCGGCCAGTACACGGGCAGCGTGCTGCCGGTCGCGGGCCGGGTGCGGGGCGCGCTCACCTTCTGGCTGGACCACTCCCCCGGCGCCGTACCGCCCGGCGGGACCTCACCGCTCGACGGGCTGTCCGGGTCCCCGGTCTTCGCCGGGTCCGTGCTGATGGGGATCGTGTCGGCGGTGCGCGGTACGGAGGGGCACCAGCAACTGGAGGCGGTACCGCTGCGGGCGGTCCACGAGCCGCTGGTCTCCGCGTTCAGGAACCACGGCCCCCACAGCGAGGCGGTCCTCGGGCTGCCGCCCCTGGAGAACCTCGCCGGATTCGATCCACGGGACGCCGCTTTCGAGGAGCGGTACGCCGCCGCGCTCACGGTCCGGTACCGCAGGACGGAGATCTTCGGCATCGACGATCTGGGCATCAGCGAGGCGAGCTGGGACCTGGACACCGCGTACCTCAGTCTCGAAGCCACCCGGCTGCCCGGCGAGGGCGTCCGGACCGGGAGCACCCGGACCGAAGGCACCTGGCCGCCCGGCGAGAACATCCGGGCCGGAAGCATCGGGACCGGGAGCATCCGGGCCGAGCACATCCAGGCCGCGAGTATCCGGGACGAGAGCATCCGGGCCGAGCACATCCAGGCCGCGAGTATCCGGGACGAGAGCAACCGGACCGAGGACACCAGGACGGCGCTCCCCCCGCCCGCCAACCCGGGGACCGCCGACCCGGGGCCCGCCCACGGCCCCCACCGGGTGGAGGACCTGCTCGGCACCAGCCGCCGTGTCCTGCTGCGCGGCGAGGCGGGCGCCGGCAAGACGACCCTGGTGTGGTGGCTCGCCTCCCACGCGGCCAACGGCACCCTCCCCGCCGAACTGGACGAACTCAACGGGCTGGTGCCGTTCGTCGTCCCCATGCGCAGCCTCCAGACCCAGGGCGACCGCTTTCCCGCCCCGGACGAACTCGCGGGCGTCGCCGAACTCCCCGTCGGCCGCCCGCCCGAGGGCTGGGCCGAACGTGTCCTGGAGTCCGGACGGGCGCTCCTCCTGGTGGACGGACTCGACGAACTCCCCGAGGTCCACCGGCACAGGGCCGACCGCCACAAGGCCCGCGCCTGGCTGACCGGCCTCCTCCGGCGGTACGGCGACTGTCGCGCGCTGGCGACCGTACGCCCCGGCGCGGTCGAGCCCGGCTGGCTGGCCGCCGAGGGCTTCGCCGATCTGCTGCTCCTGCCCATGAGCGACGGCGACATCGCCGCGTTCCTCACCGCCTGGCACCGGGCGGCGCGCCTGGAGTACGCGGCCCTCGCCGACACGGCACGCGCCGAGGCGGAGTCCCGGCACCTCGACTCCCTGGAGAAGGCGCTGCGCCGGGAGTTCCGCCGCAACCGGGTCCTGAGCGATCTCGCCCGTACGCCCCTGCTGTGCGCCGTCATCTGCGTACTGCACCGCAAGCGTGAGGGTGAACTGCCCAGGACCCGCTGGGAGTTGTACCACGCGGCCCTGGAGATGCTGCTCGGCAAACGGGACCGGCGGCGGGGCATCGACGCGCCCGAGGGGCTGGCGATCGGGATCGAGGAGCACAAGCTGCTGCTCCAGCACCTCGCCGTCTGGCTGGTGCGCAACGGCCGCACCCAGCTCACCCCCGACGAGGCCGTCACCCAGATCGCGAAGGCCGCCCGGGGCATGCCGCAGGTGCTGCGGCAGGGCACCGCCGAGCGGATCCTGACCCACCTCCTCAACCGCAGCGGTCTGCTCCAGCAGCGCACCGGGGAGGCCATCCAGTTCATCCACCGCACCTTCCAGGACTATCTGGCCGCCAAGGAGTTCGCCGAGACCGACAGCCTGAGCGAGCTGCTGCACAGGGCGTCCGACGAACAGTGGCAGGACGTCATCCGGCTGTCGGTGGGCCACTTCGACCGCGGCCGGGTCAGCCGGCTGATCGACCGGCTCGGCGCCCTCGGGGACGCGGCACAGGACGGCCGGTCGCTGCATCTCCTCGCCGGGCACTGTGCCGCCTCCGCCGTCTTCCTCGACGGCCGGGTCCGCGAGGAGACGGAACGCCGGATCGTCGCCCTGATGCCGCCCGGGCAACAGCATGAGTCCTTCGAGCTGGCCGCCCTCGGCGACTATGTACTGCCGCTGCTGCCCGGCCCCTCGGACTCCGTCCACACCGACGCGCGGGTCATCAACACGATCGTGCACATCGGGGGCGCACCGGCCATGGAGGCGCTCGCGCCGTTCACCGGACACGCCGACCCCCAGGTGCGTCTGCTTCTCGTGGCCGCCTGGAGCGGCTTCCCGGTGGAGCGGTACGCCCGTGATGTGCTGTCACGGGTACGCCTCGACGATGTCCTTCTGAGGATCGACACCGACGAACAGCTCCGGCAGCTGTGCCATGTGGGAGGAGTCCGTTCCCTCAGCATCCGGGGCAACCACGGCGCCGCCCGGCTCGACGCCGTGCTGCCCGCCGAAGGACTCGACCGTCTGCTGATCACCCGCAACAGGGAGGTCACCGATCTGAGGTTCGTCCGGAGCCGCCCCACGGTCTCCCGGCTCACCCTCGCCGACTGCCCCGGGCTGACCACTCTCGACGAGCTGTGCGACCGCTCGTTCTCCCAGCTCGGCCTGGACACCCGACTCCTGGCCCTGCCCGCACCCCGCACCCGGGCCGGCCGTCTCTCGCTGACCGGCCGCACCGCGTTTCCGTACGACGGACTCGCCCGCTGGACCGCGGTGGAGCAGCTCGCCTTGGACCGGGCGGATCTTCTGCACATCCCCTCGCTCGTCGAGGCCGTCGCGCGGATGACGGCCTGCGGGCGCCTGGAGCTCCGCCATCTCGAAGAGTTCTCCCCGGACGTACCCGTCGCCGTCCCCGGGATCAGCGAGCTGGCGCTCGCCGGCATCGGCCGGCCGATCGACACGGAGCTGCTCGCACAGGTCTTCCCTGGTCTGCGCCGGCTGGAACTGGGCTTCACCGGATACGGCATCGACCCCCCTTGCGCCGTCGACCTCACCCCCTGGCTCGCTCACGCGGACCTCACCGTTCACCTCACCCACCGCCGGGACAGCCCGCCTCAGGTGAGGGGGGCCGAGAGCTTCGCGGGCCGGCTGTGCCTCGAACCCGTTCACGGCCTGCGCCTGGGGCCCGTTCACTGACCCGACCGCGCCGTGAGCCCGTTCACCGGACGTGGCCCCGACCACCCTGACCGGAGTGGGCGCGGCAGGCACGGCGAAGGGCTCACGCTCCCGGCGCACAGGCGCACCGCGCCCCGTCGGAGCGCGCCCGCCACGCACCCTCCGCCCGGAAACGCGGAGTTCGCGGAACCGCGGGCGGACCCGGGCCGCGGCTCGATACGGTCCGGGCCATGAGCCACACCGACACCGGCACCGAGATCGAACTCGCCGACGCCATCGAGTCCGTACGCGAACAGCTCATCGACGCCGCCACCCGGGCCACCGGCCGTCCCGTGCTCTTCGAGATGGGCGACATCGAGATGGAGTTCACGATCGAGCTGCGCAAGGAGACCAAGGCGGGCGGCAAGGTGAGGGCCTGGGTCCTGGAGGGCGGCGCGGACTCCGGCCGCACCACCGGCCGCGTCCACCGGGTCGCCTTCACCCTCAGGCCGAAGGACGCCCGGACGGGTGTCTCCTGGCTGGTGGGCCATGACGACCAGGGCGATACGAGTGACTTCGGCGGTGGCGACCCGTATCCGGGAACGCGGTGAGTCTGTCCCCGCCGCCGCTCCCGCCGCGAGCCGAGAAGGCCGTGGCGGTCCTCGGGCGATGCCAGGGGACCGGGGCGTTCATCACCCCGAGCACCGTGCTGACCTGCGCCCATGTGATCGGCTCCGGGCACAACGCCCGTGTGGTGACGACCGGGCCGATCCCCGGGTCGGCGAGGAATCTGCTCTGCCAGGTCGTCTGGTCCGACGCCCGGCTCGATGTGGCTCTGCTCCAGCTCCCCGAGAGCGCGGCACCGGCCCTCAAGGTGTGGGGGGTGGTGGGGGCACGGGCCCGGGAGACCTCCGTCCGGATGGCCGCGGTCGCGACCGGACGCCCGCTGCCGCACTGTACGGTCACCGGGTTCCCGAGGATTCAGCGGTACGACGGGCAGAAGCTCGACGTCGACCAGTACACGGGAACCGTCCTGCCCCTCGCGGGCCTCATCCGCCGCACGATGGTGTTCGAGTTCGACCGCCCTCCCGCCGCCGAGCCCGCCGACGGCACCTCACCCCTCGCCGGGCTGTCCGGCGCTCCCGTGTACGCGGGCGACACCCTGCTCGGCGTCGTGAGGGAGGTGCCGCGCGGGCGCAATCACCACCGGGTGGAGTGTGTGCCCATCAGCTCGGTGATGGCGCACCCCGATGTCCGCGAGTGGTACGAACAGCACCGGAATCTGCGGCTGCCCCGGCTGGAGAGCCTCACCCATCTCCACCCCGGCGACTCCCGTTACGAGGAGGAGTACGCGGAGGCCCTCGCCGCCGAGTACCGCAGGACCAGGATCTTCGGCCTGGACGAGCTGAGCACACGGGACTCCGCCTGGGAGCTGGAGACCGCGTATATGAGCCTGGAGGCCGTACCGCAGGAGGGCGAGGGGCGGGCCGCGCACGGCAAGACGTCCCCGCAGCGCGTCGAGTCCCTGCTGGGCACCCGCCCCCGGGTGCTGATCAGGGGGGACGCGGGTGCGGGCAAGACCACCCTGATCAAGTGGCTGGCCGCCCACGCAGCATCCGGAACCCTCGACTCCAGGCTCGCCGAGCTGAACGGTCTGGTGCCGTTCGTCGTCCCCCTGCGCAGCCTGCGTGCCCAGGGCGGCGGCTTCCCCGGACCCGACCGGCTCGCCACCGCCTCCCGGCTGATGGTCGGCGAGGCCCCCCGGGGCTGGGCCCGCCGGGTCCTGGAGGCCGGCCGGGCGCTGCTGCTCGTCGACGGGCTGGACGAGATCCCCCCGCAGGAGCGCGAAGAGGCCCGGCAGCGGCTGTCCAGTCTGCTGGAGCTGTTCCCGCGCACCCGGTGCGTGGCGACCGTGCGCCCGCTCGCGGTCGCCCCGGACTGGCTGGAGTCGGAGGATTTCGCGGAGGTACGCCTCCTGCCGATGCGGCGGGACGACATCCAGGCGTTCATCACCGCGTGGCACGCGGCGGCCCGGCTCGACAGCGAGCACCCGGAGGACCTGGTCGCCCTGGAACGGAATCTTGCCCGTCAGCTCACCTGGAACCACATCCTGGAGGATCTGGCCCGGACCCCGCTGCTGTGCGCCGTCATCTGCGCACTGCACCGCAAGCGGGACGGCTTTCTGCCGCCGACCCGGTGGGCGCTGTACTGCTCCGCCCTGGAGCTGCTGCTCGGTGAACGCGACAAGCGCCGTGCCATCGACGCGCCCGAGGGCATCACGATGACCGTCGACGAACACCAGCAGCTGCTCCAGCGGATCGCGGTCTGGCTGATACGGGGCGGCCAGACCGAGTTCACCCGTGAACAGGCGCTCCACCAGCTCTCCCTGGCACTGCGCGGCATGCCCCGCGTACGGGAACAGGGCCCGATCGGGCAGATCCTGACCCACCTCCTCAACCGCAGCGGCCTCCTCCAGGAACAGGTGGAAGGCGTCTTCCAGTTCACCCACCGCACCTTCCAGGACTTTCTGGCGGCCAAGGAGTTCGTGGAGGGGGACCAGATGTACGAGCTGCTCCGTCACGCGCACGAGGAGCAGTGGCACGACGTTCTCCTGCTGGCGGCCGGCCACTGCTCCCGCCGTGAACTCCCGGTGCTGGTCGGGGGGCTGGTGGCGGCGGGGGACGCCGAACCGCCGGGCATGGAGCGGACGGTGCTGCACACGCTGGCGGCCCTGTGCGCCCAGCACGCGGCCTACCTCGACGAGGGAACCCGGGAGAAGGTCGACACGGCGGTCAGAGGAGCCCTCCCGCCCCGAAAATCCGGCGTCGTGGGACTGCTGTCCCGGCTGGGCACCGACGTACTGCCGCTGCTGCCCGACTTCACCACCCTCGCGCCCGGCGATCTGGGCCGCACGGCTGCGCTGGTCGGGGAGATCGGCGGCGCCGCCGCCCTTCCGTACGCGGTGCGGCTCGCGGCCTGCTCCGACTACGGTCCGATGGCCGCCTCGCTGGCCCGCACATGGGCCAACTACCCGACCGAGGAGTACCTCCAGCAGGTCCTGCTCCGGATCGATCTGAGCAATGTCCGGCTGTATCTGACCCGTCCGGACCAGCTGCCCCTGCTGCCCCTGCTGCCGCGGGCACCGCATCTCAGCCTCACCAACGACTTCCCGCCCGCCGAGCTGGCGGCCGTCCTGGAGGGACGGACCTGTGAGTCGCTGGATCTGATCGGCAACCGCCTGCTGACCGACCTCACCTTTCTGCGCTCCTGCGGGTCCGGCATCACCGAGATCTTCCTCAGCCACTGTCCGGGGCTGGAGAGCTACGCCCCGCTGCGCGAATGCCATTCCCTGCGGGAGCTCGGCATCGGCTCCCAGCCGATCTCCGCCGACGATCTGAGGATGATCGCCGGGCTGCCCGCGCTGAGCGTGCTCAACCTCGACAATCCCGTACCGGCCGAGGGCGGCCTCGATCTGACACCGCTCCACTCGGTGCCCGGGCTGGAGGTCTTCGTCCTTGGAGTCCCCGAGCACCTGATCAAGGGCCGCGAAGCCCTCGGCTCCCGTCTCATTCTCGGCTTCTGACCCGGGGACGGCCGGGCTCGGGCCACCCGGGGACGGCCGGGCCCCGGCCCGCGCGGGAAGGGCCCGGGAGCGACCTCTGGGCGCGACGCGGAAAGGGGCTGCCCCGGCCCGTACGTCTCCGTACGAACCGGGGCAGCCCCTTCGGCCGCGGGTCCCGGAGGACCCCCGGCCCCGGAGGGCCTATGCCTCCTTGGACAGATTCGGTCCGGCACCGCCCGCCGCCTGCTCGATCGGCGGAACGTCCGGCAGTGCGGACTTCTCCTCGCCGCGGAAGGTGAACTTCTTGTCCTCACCCTCGCCCTCGGAGTCCACGACCACGATGTGACCGGGGCGCAGCTCGCCGAAGAGGATCTTCTCCGACAGAACGTCCTCGATCTCGCGCTGGATCGTCCGGCGCAGCGGCCGGGCGCCCAGAACCGGGTCGTAGCCCTTCTTCGCGAGGAGCGCCTTGGCCGTGGGGCTGAGCTCCAGGCCCATGTCACGGTCCTTGAGGCGCTCGTCGACCTTGGCGATCATCAGATCGACGATCTGGATGATGTCTTCCTCGGTGAGCTGGTGGAAGACGACGGTGTCGTCGACACGGTTCAGGAACTCGGGCCGGAAGTGCTGCTTCAGCTCTTCGTTGACCTTCGCCTTCATCCGCTCGTAGCCGGTCTTGACATCGCCCTGGGCCGCGAAGCCCAGGTTGAATCCCTTGGAGATGTCCCGGGTCCCGAGGTTGGTCGTCATGATGATGACCGTGTTCTTGAAGTCCACGACGCGGCCCTGGGAGTCGGTCAGCCGACCGTCCTCCAGGATCTGCAGAAGGGAATTGAAGATATCGGGGTGGGCCTTCTCCACCTCGTCGAAGAGGACGACGGAGAACGGCTTGCGGCGGACCTTCTCGGTGAGCTGGCCGCCCTCTTCGTATCCCACGTATCCGGGCGGGGAACCGAAGAGACGGGAAACCGTGTGCTTCTCGCTGAACTCCGACATGTCGAGGGAGATCAGGGCGTCCTCGTCACCGAAGAGGAATTCGGCGAGCGTCTTGGACAGCTCGGTCTTACCGACACCGGAGGGGCCGGCGAAGATGAACGAGCCACCGGGGCGCTTCGGGTCCTTCAGACCGGCACGCGTACGGCGAATGGCCTGGGAGAGGGCCTTGATGGCGTCCTTCTGCCCGATGACGCGCTTGTGCAGCTCGTCTTCCATACGCAGCAGACGGGAGGACTCCTCCTCCGTCAGCTTGAAGACGGGAATGCCGGTCGCCGTGGCGAGGACTTCGGCGATCAGCTCGCCGTCGACCTCGGCGACGACATCCATGTCGCCGGCCTTCCATTCCTTCTCGCGCTTGGCCTTCGCGGCGAGGAGCTGCTTCTCCTTGTCACGCAGGGAAGCGGCCTTCTCGAAGTCCTGGGAGTCGATCGCCGACTCCTTGTCCCGGCGCACACCCGCGATCTTCTCGTCGAACTCGCGGAGGTCCGGCGGCGCGGTCATCCGGCGGATACGCATCCGGGAGCCGGCCTCGTCGATCAGGTCGATCGCCTTGTCCGGCAGGAAGCGGTCCGAGATGTACCGGTCGGCCAGGGTCGCGGCCTGGACGAGGGCCTCGTCGGTGATGGAGACCCGGTGGTGGGCCTCGTACCGGTCGCGCAGACCCTTGAGGATCTCGATGGTGTGCGGCAGCGACGGCTCCGCGACCTGGATGGGCTGGAAGCGGCGCTCCAGGGCCGCGTCCTTCTCCAGGTGCTTGCGGTACTCGTCGAGCGTGGTGGCGCCGATGGTCTGGAGCTCACCGCGGGCGAGCATCGGCTTGAGGATGCTGGCCGCGTCGATCGCGCCCTCGGCGGCACCCGCGCCGACGAGCGTGTGCAGCTCGTCGATGAACAGGATGATGTCGCCGCGGGTGCGGATCTCCTTGAGTACCTTCTTCAGGCGCTCCTCGAAGTCACCGCGGTAGCGGGAGCCGGCGACCAGAGCGCCGAGGTCCAGGGTGTAGAGGTGCTTGTCCTTGAGGGTCTCGGGCACCTCGCCCTTGACGATGGCCTGCGCCAGGCCCTCGACGACCGCCGTCTTGCCGACGCCGGGCTCGCCGATGAGCACGGGGTTGTTCTTGGTACGGCGGGACAGCACCTGCATGACCCGCTCGATCTCCTTCTCGCGCCCGATGACCGGGTCGAGCTTGGACTCACGGGCGGCCTGCGTGAGATTGCGGCCGAACTGGTCCAGGACGAGCGAGGTCGAGGGCGTGCCCTCGGCGGGGCCCCCTGCGGTGGCGGCCTCCTTGCCCGAATAGCCGGAGAGCAGCTGGATGACCTGCTGCCGCACCCGGTTCAGATCGGCGCCCAGCTTCACGAGGACCTGGGCGGCGACGCCCTCGCCCTCGCGGATCAGGCCGAGCAGGATGTGCTCGGTGCCGATGTAGTTGTGCCCGAGCTGGAGGGCCTCGCGGAGCGACAGCTCCAGGACCTTCTTGGCACGGGGGGTGAAGGGGATGTGCCCGGACGGGGCCTGCTGGCCCTGGCCGATGATCTCCTCCACCTGCTGGCGGACCGCCTCGAGCGAAATCCCGAGGCTCTCCAGGGCCTTAGCGGCGACACCCTCACCCTCGTGGATAAGGCCCAGGAGGATGTGCTCGGTGCCGATGTAGTTGTGGTTGAGCATCCGGGCTTCTTCCTGAGCCAGGACGACAACCCGCCGCGCGCGGTCGGTGAACCTCTCGAACATCGTTAATCGCTCCTCAGAGCGGTCAGGCAGTAAGGGGTCGGTCCCCTCCCTGTCCTTCCGCAGCTTAGTCCCGCAAGCGGGGACCGCTCATTCCAACTGCCGACACCCGTCTGTGGCCTCCTGAGCCGTGAACGCCGACAACTGCTCCAACCCGATGGTGCGAGACGATGTTCCCGCAGGCCAGGCAGTTACTCTCGTCATCTGTACGCCGATGGCGAACGTAAGGCCGTCCTGCGAGCGTGTCGCCCCTCCCCACTAGGAATGTCTTACCCGTCAGGACTGACACTCCATGCGGCGGGCACCGGTTCCCCCTCAGCTACGGGCGAACAGACTTGCCTCGCCGAACACGGCCGAACGCCCCGAACCGGGACACCGTGCGCCATGCCCGTCCCACTCTGCGTAACTCTTCGGGCCGATCGGGAGTTCCCGGGGTATGACCGTCAGCCTTCCGCCCCAGCGTCAGCCCTCCGAGGGGCCCGAGGCCCTCTCCGGGGACATCGCGCGGTGGTACGGGACAACGCTCGGCTGGGCCGTCGCGAAGGGCTCCCCGGGAGCCGTGGAGGGGCCCGTGGGGCTGCTGACGGGGCTGCGCTTCGATGTGCTGGAGCTACCGGCGGACGCGGGCGCCGCCGTGCTGCGCCGCGGGGTCCCCACCGGGCCCGTGGCGCTGGAGGGCGACCGGATGCGGCTGCTGGTGGCCGCGGGGAGCGCCGATGAGCTGCCGGAACTGCTGGACTGGCTGGAGTGGGGCGGGATCGCCCTGGAGCTGACCGCGCTCGGCGCGGGCGGGCGGATGACCGCTCCGGTGCCGCCCGGGTGGACCGGCTCGCGGGGGGCCGCCGTGTGGCTGCGGCCCCCCGTGCCGGGGCGTGAGGTGGAGCCGACTCTTCCGGCCCTCGCCCCGTTCGGGCGGCGCGGCCCGGGAGCGGTCGCCGGAGGCGGCCCCGATCTCGTACGGCTCCTGGACACGGCGGCGACGGAATGCCACCGGGCCCGATTGCTGCGTACGAAAGTCCGTGCGAAGCAGTACCAATACGCAGCGGGTGAATACTCGGCCGATTAAGAGTGCGCTGATCAGCCGTTGGCCTTCTCGTACGCCTCACGCACCGTGGCGGGGACGCGCCCGCGGTCGTTGACCTCGTAACCGTTCGCCTTGGCCCAGGCGCGCACTTCCGCGGTGTTCTTGTTGTCGCTCGCCGCGCGGCCCTTGCCGCGGCCCGCGGCGGCACGCCCACCGGTCCGCCGGCCGCTCTTGGCGTACGGCTCCAGCAGCCCGCGGAGCTTGTCCGCATTGGCGGTGGTGAGGTCGATCTCGTAGGTCTTGCCGTCCAGAGCGAACGTCACCGTCTCGTCCGCCTCGCCGCCGTCGAGGTCATCGACAAGAAGGACCTGAACCTTCTGTGCCACCGGATTTCCTTTCATCGAAAATGCAGTACGCGGAAAGGAAACCGCTTTTCCCTGGAAAACACAAACCCTTGGCAGAGGTTCAGAACCCCGGGAAGACGGGAAACGTGCGCGATTCGGACATAGGGATCCGCTCCTGGTTCACGGTCCGGGATGGGGTCCGCCGGGGATCACAGGTGCAGAAGCATCCGGCTGTTGCCCAGGGTGTTCGGCTTCACGCGTTCGAGCCCGAGGAACTCGGCGACACCCTCGTCATAGGAACGCAGCAGCTCGGTGTAGACATCTCCGTCGACCGGTGTCTCTCCGATCTCGACGAAGCCGTGCTTGCCGAAGAAGTCCACTTCGAAGGTGAGGCAGAAAACCCTGCGCACCTCCAGCCAGCGTGCTGTCTGCAACAGCTTGTCAAGCAGCTGATGACCGATGCCCGTGCCCCTGAAGAGCGGGTCGACGGCAAGAGTGCGCACTTCCGCGAGGTCTTCCCAGATGACATGCAGGGCACCACATCCGACGACCGTACCGTCTTCCTCGCGTTCGGCGACCCAGAACTCCTGGATGGCTTCGTAAAGAGTGACGGTTGCTTTGTCGAGCAGGATGCCTTCACTCACGTACGGATCGACGAGTCGGCGGACCGAGGGCACATCGCTGGTCCTGGCACGCCGGACGGTGACGGCATTTGCTGCGGGATAAGGCATGGGCCGACGCTATCGCCCCGTGGTCGGGGGTCCGTCGGCGGCCTCGTCATGGCGAACACCCGCCTGAACTGCGTGCCCGGCCCGGGGGGCGGCTTCCCTCTCCGTGAGGCTCTCGCCTTCGCTCCCCTCTTCGCGCTCGCCTTCGCTTCCGTCGTCCCCGTCTTCGCTTCCGGCATCACCGCCGGGATCACCGTGAACGGTGTCTTCCCGTGCGTTGTCACCCTCAACGGGATCGCTCTGCGGGATGTCGGCCTGAACGATACGGACGGCCGCCTGGAGAGCCTCCCGCTGCTCCGGAGACATCATGCCGAAGAAGGCGACCAGGGCGGCCGCGG
Organism: Streptomyces sp. NPDC051018; assembly: GCF_044456085.1. Taxonomy (NCBI): domain Bacteria; kingdom Bacillati; phylum Actinomycetota; class Actinomycetes; order Kitasatosporales; family Streptomycetaceae; genus Streptomyces; species Streptomyces sp. NPDC051018. The sequence continues at coordinate 89,817 of NZ_JBITFN010000021.1, read as the reverse complement.
GGTTGTCACTCTTGGACCAGGCTTCGTTCATGAGCGCGGCCGAGTAGGCGGCACGGGTGGAGACGGCCGTATATCGATAGGCGCGGCCCTCGACTTCCCTGCGGACCCAGCCCTTCTGATGGAGATTGTCCATTACCGTCATGACGGTCGTGTACGCGATGGACCGGTCCTGCTGAAGGTCTTCCAGGACTTCCCGGACGGTGACCGGCCGGTTCCATTGCCAGACGCGTGTCATGACGGCGTCTTCGAGATCTCCCAATTGGCGGGGCACATCGTCACCATAGTGGGAGAAGTCGGAATATTCAGTAATGACGGAACAAAAAGGACACATGGCCGACCGGAAGTCAGCCATGCGTCCTGGACGCGCGGGAGTGCTTACGGGCGTCAGTCGCCCTTGACGGTCTGGCGGGCCGCCTCGGCGCGGGCGATCGCGGCGTCCACGAACGCGTCCTCCTTGGCCTTGTTCGGACCACCCTGGCTCTTGACGATCGTCACGATCAGAGTGGTGAAGAAGACGGCCATCACCACGGGAGGCACAAGCGCGGATACGTAGTCCATGGCTGCCAGAGTAGCCAACGGCCATCCCGTGGTCTCCGGCGGGCGGGCCGCCGTACCGCCGATCGCGGTACGGCCCTCAGCCCTGCCTCCCCGGGCCCCGGCCCTCAGTCCCCAGCCGCCGGCCCGTGCCCCGGCGCTCAGCGGCCGGTCCTCAGCCCGCGGCCCGGCGCTCCGGCGGCGGCACGGGTCGGCGGCGCGGCGGGAAGACCTCGGACGGCTTGGGCACCGGCCGCTCACCGGGCGCGGGGGATGCGGGCTCCGGTTTCGGCTGCGGCTTCGGCTTGGGCCGCGGCTCGGGCTTCGGGCGCTCTTCGTCGGCGGCGCGGCCCCCGGGGAGCGCGAGGAGGCGGGTGCGGGGCCCGGGGGTGGTCGCACTCGGCCCCGAGGCCGACGGGCGGCCGGCCAGCCGGGCCCGTACCGAACGCTCCGCGATCACCTCGCAGCGGTCCAGGACCGCCGCGGCGACCGGGTTGCCGCGCAGGGCCCGCAGAGCGGCGAGATCGTCCGGGCAGGGGTCGTAGCCGGCGGCCAGGGCGTCCTGGAGCAGCTCCAGGTAGCCCGCCACCGCGCCGGGGAGCGCGGCGCGGTAGCGGGCGAGATCGGCGAGCAGGAAGGCGCGCAGCCGGCCGGCCTCGCGCACGGCCTCGTCCACGGAATCTGCCAGCCGGAGGCAGTCCTGGACATCCTCGTCGGCGAGGGGGGCGGGCTGAAGGGCAACGGCGAGGGCGCGTCGGAGCACACGCAGCTCGTCTGCGCTGAAGGCCATGCCGCCGCGGGATCCGTATGGCGTGGGCATGTCCCGACGATACGCGCACTCGGACAAAATCGGGCTAATTAGACAATTCCGGGCGGGTCGATACCGGTGACCTGTCCGCCTTCCCGGCACCGGGGACGCGCCCTCCATGCCGGGCCCCGGCTCGGTCCGCCGGAGGGCCGGGGACCGGCCCCGGGGCGCCGGACTGTCCGGGCGGTCGCCCGTCGTCTCCGCGTACGGGCTCCGTGGTCCTGGACGTTCCGGCCCCTGTCCCCGGGCGCCGCACGGGCCGGGGCGGTCGCCAGGGCACGCCCCGGACGGTTCTGCGGTGCTGCGGACCGCACGGTCACCCGGGCGGGTGAGGCCGGACGGTGAAGCACCGGGCGAGTGAGGCCGGACGGCGAAGCACCCGGCAGGTGAAGCCGGACGGCGAGCGGGGACCGTGGCCGCACGCGGGGGATACCGCGACTACATACGGGAGATATTGCGGTCGTAGACCAGACGGAGGCCGATCAGCGTCAGCCACGGCTCGTGCTCGTCGATCTCCGACGCCTCGCCCAGGACCATCGGGGCGAGCCCGCCCGTCGCGATCACCGTCACCTCCTCCGGCTCGTCCGGCGCCAGCTCCCGCTTCATCCGGCGCACCACGCCGTCGACCTGGCCCGCGAAGCCGTAGATGATGCCCGACTGCATCGCCTCGACCGTGTTCTTGCCGATCACACTCCGGGGGCGCGCCAGCTCGATCTTCCGCAGCTGCGCGCCCTTGACGCCGAGCGCCTCGACGGAGATCTCTATCCCCGGCGCGATCACGCCGCCCGTGTACTCACCGCGCGCGCTGACCGCGTCGAAGGTCGTCGCCGTACCGAAGTCGACGACGATCGCCGGACCGCCGTACAGATCGACCGCCGCGACCGCGTTGATGATGCGGTCGGCGCCGACCTCCTTGGGGTTGTCCATGAGGATCGGCACACCGGTCTTGATCCCGGGCTCGACGAGGACCGCCGGGACGTCGCCGTAGTAGCGGCGGGTGACCTCGCGCAGCTCGTGCAGGACGGAGGGGACCGTGGAGCAGATGGCGATGCCGTCGATGCCGTCGCCCAGCTCCATGCCGAGCAGCGGGTGCATACCCATGAGGCCCTGGAGGAGGACGGCCAGTTCGTCCGCGGTACGGCGGGCGTCCGTGGAGATGCGCCAGTGCTCGACGATCTCCTCGCCGTCGAAGAGGCCGAGGACCGTGTGCGTATTGCCGACGTCGATGGTGAGCAGCATCAGGAGTCCGCCTCACGCAGGTCGAGTCCGATGTCGAGGATGCGGGAGGAGTGGGTGAGGGCCCCGACCGCCAGATAGTCGACTCCGGTGTCGGCGTACGCCCGCGCGTTGTCGAGGGTGAGCCGGCCGGAGGACTCGACGACCGCGCGGCCCGCGACGACCGCGACGGCCTCCGCGGTCTCGGCGGGGGTGAAGTTGTCCAGCAGGATCAGGTCGGCGCCCGCGTCGAGCACCTCGCGCACCTGGGGCAGGGTGTCGACCTCGACCTCGACGGGAATGTCGGGGAACGCCTCCCGTACCGCCTTGAAGGCCGCCGCCACACCGCCCGCCGCGATCACATGGTTGTCCTTGACGAGGGCCGCGTCCGAGAGGGACATCCGGTGGTTGACCCCGCCACCGCAGCGGACCGCGTACTTCTCCAGGGCGCGCAGACCGGGCGTGGTCTTGCGGGTGTCGCGGACCCTCGCCTTAGTACCGTCGAGTACGTCCGCCCACGCGCGCGTGGCGGTCGCGATGCCGGAGAGCCGGCACAGGATGTTCAGCGCGCTGCGCTCGCCGGTGAGGAGTTCGCGGGTACCGGTGGTGACGGACAGCAGCTTCTGGCCCGCCTCGACCCGGTCGCCGTCCGCGACATGCCGTTCGACCTCGAACTCCTCGGAGGCGACGACGGAGAGCACGGCCTCGGCGATCTGGAGGCCCGCGACCGTGCCGGCCTCACGGGCGGTGAAGTCCCCGGTGGCGACCGCGTCCGCCGGTACGGTCGCCGCGGAAGTGACGTCCGTACCCCCGTCGAGGTCCTCGCCCAGCGCGAGATGGGCGATGTCCTCGACCTGGACGGGGTCGAGACCCGCCTCGGCGAGCAGCGCGGCGAGCGCGGGGTCGAGGCCGCATTCGTACGCGTCCCCGTCTTCGTACGCACCACCGCAGCCGCAGCCGTCACCGCAGCCGCCGGCGGACTCTGCGGCGGTCCCGGCGGCGGACCCGGCGGACGGTGCTCCGATCTGGATCAGGGGTACGTCCACGGGGCGCGGACGTTCTTCGGGCGTGCTCACGGCTGGGGCTCCCTAGGGGCTGTCGGCGGGAAGGCGGTGCTGTCGGTGCGGTGGAGGACGAGCGAGCGGTCGGGGGCGAGGCGGACCACCAGATGGCGGCCCCACGTCGCGTCGTCGCGGTCGGGGCGGTCCTCGCGCCAGTGGCAGCCCCGGGTCTCCTCACGCTCCAGCGCGGCCGCGGTCAGCACCCGGGCGACACAGAGGAGGTTGGTGGTCTCCCAGGACTCGACACCGGGCTCGGCGGCCTTCTCCCGGCCGCCGCCCGCGGCCGAGCGGTGGATCTCGTGGAGTGCCCGGGCCGCCTCGGTGAGGCTGTCGGCGGAGCGCAGGACGCCCGCGCCGTGCGACATGATCCGCTGGATCCCGGCACGGGCCTCGGGGCGGATCAGCGGCAGTACGGAGGAGGGGGGCGGGGAGGGCGCGGGGGGCGCGGGGGTTCTGGGAGGGGCGGTCGCGGTCCCGGCGGGCTCGGGGGCCCCGGGGGCTGGTGGGGTTCCGGGGGCCAGGGGGGTCCCGGCGGCCGGTGCGGTACCGGTGGCCGGTGCGGCGCCGGGGGCCGGTAGGGCGCCGGAGGCGATGTCGGCCGCGATGCGCTCGGCGAAGACCAGACCCTCCAGCAGGGAGTTCGACGCGAGCCGGTTGGCGCCGTGCACTCCCGTGCAGGCGACCTCCCCGCACGCGTACAGCCCGGGGACCGTGGTGCGGCCGTGCGGATCGGTGCGGACGCCACCGGAGGCGTAGTGCGCCGCGGGCGCGACCGGGACCGGCTCGGTGACCGGGTCGATACCGTGCGCCCGGCAGGCCGCGAGGATCGTCGGGAAGCGCCGCTCCCACATCCGCGCGCCGAAGTGGCGGGCGTCGAGGTACATGTGCTCCGCGTCCTGCTCCCGCATCCGGCGCATGATGGCCTTGGCGACGATGTCGCGGGGCGCCAGCTCCGCCAGCTCGTGCTGCCCGAGCATGAACCGGGTGCCCGAGGCGTCGACGAGATGGGCGCCCTCCCCCCGTACGGCCTCCGAGACCAGCGGCTGCTGGCCCTCCGAGTCCGCGCCGAGGAACAGCACCGTGGGGTGGAACTGGACGAATTCGAGGTCCGAGATCTCCGCGCCGGCGCGCAGCGCGAGCGCGACGCCGTCGCCGGTGGAGACGGCCGGGTTGGTGGTCGCGGAGAAGACCTGGCCCATACCGCCGGTGGCGAGGACGACGGCCGGGGCGTGGACGGCCCCGACGCCGTCGTGCTGGCCTTCGCCCATCACATGGAGGCTGATGCCCGCCGTACGGCCGTCGGTGTCCGTGAGGAGGTCCAGGACCAGGGCGTTCTCGATCGTGCGCAGTCCGGCGTCGCGCACGGCGCCGACGAGGGCCCGGGAGATCTCGACCCCGGTGGCGTCGCCTCCCGCGTGGGCGATACGGCGACGGTGGTGGCCGCCCTCGCGGGTCAGCTCTATCTCGCCGGACGCGGAGGTGTCGAAGTGGGCGCCGGACGCGATCAGCCGCCGTACGGCCCCGGGGCCCTCGGTGACCAGCAGGCGCACGGCCTCCTCGTCGCACAGCCCGGCGCCCGCGACGAGCGTGTCGTCCAGGTGCTGCTCGGGGGTGTCGCCGTCGCCGAGGGCCGCGGCGATGCCGCCCTGGGCCCAGCGGGTGGAACCGTCGTCGAGACGGGCCTTGGTGACGACGACGGTGGAGAGCCCTGCGGCGGCACAGCGCAGGGCGGCGGTCAGGCCCGCGACACCGGAGCCGACCACGACGACATCGGCCGCGATGGACCAGCCCGGCGGCGGGGCGTCCAGGCGTATGCCGGTGGTCTGGGATGCGCCGGTCACGAGGTGGCTCCGAATCTGAGGGGAACGTTGTCGATCAGCCGGGTCGCGCCGACGCGGGCGGCGACCGCGAGGATCGCCTCACCCTGGTGGCCGTCGGGGACCTCGGTGAACGTCTCCGGGTCGACCAGGGCGAGATAGTCCAGAACGAGCGGCGGGGTGGCGCGGGCGGCCTCGTCGAGGACGGCGAGGGCGGCTGCCCGTACGGCATCGGCGCCGGCGCCGGTCTGGGCCGCGGCTCCCGCCTGGGCCACGGCGGCGGCGTCGGCGGCGGCCCGCGCCTCCCCCATCGCGGAGAGCGCTTCGGCGCGGGCGAGGGTGCCCGGGACGGCCTCCGCCCTGGCCAGCAGCGCCTGCTGGGCGGCGAGGCGGTCCTGGGCCGCGAACAGGGCGCGGGACAGCGCGAGGGCGGTGGTCCGCTCGGCGGGAGAGAGGAAGCGGTTACGGCTGGACAGGGCGAGGCCGTCGTCCTCGCGTACGGTCTCCACCCCCGCGATCTCCACCGGCAGATTCAGATCGCGGACCATCCGGCGGATCAGCGCGAGCTGCTGCGCGTCCTTCTGCCCGTACAGCGCGACATCGGGGCGGGTGAGGTGGAGCAGCTTGGCGACGACGGTCAGCATCCCGTCGAAGTGGCCGGGGCGGCTGGCTCCTTCGAGACGCTCGCCCAAGGGGCCCGCGCCGATACGGATCCGGGGCTGCCCGTCCGGGTAGATCTCGTCGGCGGAGGGCGCGAAGACCAGGTCGGCGCCCGCCGCCTCGGCGGCCACGAGATCGGCGTCGAGCGTACGGGGGTAGCGGTCGAGGTCCTCGCCCGCGCCGAACTGGAGCGGGTTGACGAAGACCGTGACGATCACATAGCCCTTGCGGCCGACGCGCTCGCGGGCGGCGCGGATCAGGGTGGTGTGCCCCTCGTGGAGCGCGCCCATGGTCATGACAACGGCGGTACGGCCGGGGACCGAGTCATGGCTGAGGACGTGGTCGAGGTCCTCCAGCGTCCGTACCAGCTCGATCCTGGGTCCGCCGCCGAACGAGAACGACCGGCGTCCGGGAGTCCGGTTCTTCTGGGGGGAGGTGGGTGCGGCCTGGGAAGTGGGTGAGCCGTGGGCGGCGGGTGAGCCTTCGGTGGTGCGAGAAGTGCTGGAGGTAGGAGGGGGGCCGGAGGTACCGGAACCGGGCGCTTCGGGGGTGGCTTCGGTGCCCTCTGCCCCGGAGGCCGGTGTTCCGGGGGGTGTCTCGGGGGTCATCTCTGCTCGCCTTCCGCCAGCACTCCCAGCAGGTCCTCGGCCAGCTCCGGTTTGAGCAGGCCGTGCGCGAGGGCGCGGTCGGCGGTGGTGCGGGCCATCGCGAGATAGCCGGCGACCGTCCCGGGCGCGTGCTTGCGCAGCTCGGCGACATGGGCCGCCACCGTGCCCGCGTCCCCCCGGGCGACGGGTCCGGTGAGAGCCGCGTCCCCCGAGCGCAGGGCATTGTCGAGGGCCGCGCCGAGGAGGGGGCCGAGCATCCGGTCGGGGGCGGCGACCCCCGCCGTACGCAACAGCTCCATCGACTGGGCGACCAGGGTGACCAGGTGGTTCGCGCCGAGGGCGAGAGCCGCGTGGTAGAGCGGACGCGCCTCCTCCGCGATCCACTCGGGCTCCCCGCCCATCTCGATGACCAGTGCCTCGGCGGCGAGCCGCAGCTCCTCGGGCGCGGTCACGCCGAAGGAACAGCCAGCCAGCCGCTGGACGTCCACACTCGTGCCCGTGAAGGTCATCGCCGGGTGCAGCGCGAGCGGGAGCGCGCCCGCGCGCAGGGCGGGGTCGAGCACCCGTGCCCCGTACCGCCCGGAGGTGTGCACCAGCAGCTGTCCCGGGCGGACGGCACCCGTCTCGACGAGCCCCTCGACCAGGGCGGGCAGCGCGTCGTCGGGAACGGTCAGCAGCACGAGATCGGCCCGGGCGAGCACCTCGGCGGGCGGGACCAGCGGAACGTCGGGGAGCAGGGCGGCGGCCCTGCGCACCGACGCGTCGGAGACTCCGGAGACCGCGACGGGGCGGTGCCCGGCGAGCCGGAGCGAGGCGGCGAGCGCCGGTCCGACCCGGCCCGCGCCGACGACGCCGACGGTCAGGCGGGCGGGGCGGTCCCGGGGATCGATCGGCTCACGGGGTGCTGTGGCATTCACGCGGTAGGGCCTTCCGTTCCAGTCCGCGGTGGGTACCGGACGATGTGCCGACATGCTACGCCAGCGCCGCGAAGGCCCCTCCGGCTGTCCACAGGCGAGTTATCCACAGGCGTGGACGGTGCCACCACGACCGGGAATCATCGAGGGAACATGATCGGGAAGTGACGGCGGGGGACCCGGCGAGACCTGATGGGGGACAGCGGATGCACGATGACGAGCTGAGAAGGAGGCGCCGGGCCGCGTGGCGGGCCTCGGACCGGCTGCTCTGGCGGAACACGACCGACCGGCTCCTGGGCGAGCGGCTGGCGGACCTCGCGGCCGACGCGGCGGCCGTTCTCGGTCCGGACGAGCCGACGGATGTGTACGGGAGCGGGGTGGTGGAACAGCTGGAGGAGCGGGTGGCGACGCTGCTCGGCTTCCCCGCGGCCGTGTTCTTCCCGACCGGGACGATGGCTCAGCAGATCGCGCTGCGCTGCTGGGCGGGGCGCACGGGGAGCGCGACGGTGGCGCTGCACCCGCTCGCCCACCCGGAGGTGCACGAGCGGGGCGCGTTCGGCGCGGTGAGCGGGCTGCGCACGGTCCGGGTGACGACGGAGCCCAGGCTGCCGACGGCCGAGGAGATCCGGGACTTCGAGGAACCGTTCGGCTCCCTGATGCTGGAGCTGCCGCTGCGGGACGCGGGGTTCGTCCTGCCGACCTGGGACGAGCTGGTGGCGGTCGTGGGCGCCGCACGCGAGCGGGACGCGGTGGTCCACTTCGACGGGGCGCGGCTGTGGGAGTGCCCGCCCCACTTCGGCCGCCCGCTCCACGAGATCGCGTCCCTCGCCGACAGTGTGTACGTGTCGTTCTACAAGTCGCTGCGCGGGCTGTCCGGCGCGGCGCTCGCGGGCCCCGAGGATCTGATGTCCGAGGCCCGCGCCTGGCGCCACCGGTACGGCGGTCTGGCGTTCCAGCAGTTCCCGGCCGTCCTCTCGGCCCTCCTGGGCCTGGAGCGGGAGCTACCCCGTCTGCCGGTGTACGTGTCCCATGCGAAGGTCGTCGCCTCGGCCCTGCGCGAGGCGTTCGACGAGTCCTCCGCGCCCTGGTCCCGCGTCCATCCCGAGGCCCCCCACACCCACCAGTTCTTCGTCTATCTCGCGTATCCGGCGGATGTGCTGAACCGCGCCTGTCTGCGCCAGTCCGAGGAGTCGGGCGTCACCCTCTTCCGCGACTGGTCCCCGGGGGGCTGCCCGCCGGGCATCTCGGTCACCGAGATCACCGTCGCCACCGAGGCCCTGGACTGGACACCGACCGACGTCCGGCGGGCGGTGGCCGGCTTCCTGGACCATGTGGAGAAGGAGTCACCATGAGGGGAAGGGGCGGCCGGATGACGGAAAGGGGCGGCCGGCGGGCATTTGGATGGAAAGGGCGTCCACTGCCCTCCGGCGGTGGGGGCGGGGCCGGGGCGGAGGGCCCCCAGCAGCCTGAATCCGGGAGGACGGCCACTTCAGCGCCTCCGGCGCCTGAGGAGCGGGGTCCGGGGCGGAGCCCCGCACGCAACCCGGACCGGCAAGGGCCCACACCGGGGGAAGGTCCGCCCCGGCGCTTGAGGAGCGGAGCCCGAGGCACAAGACCCCGGACCAACCACACCCCACAAGGCCCGAGCATCGGGCATCGCGCCCCGCTCACCCGGTCCATGTGCCGGGTATCACGCCGTGGTGCCTCCGCCGCCCGCCCGGACCAGGCCCGTCTCGTACGCCAGGACGACCACCTGCACCCGGTCGCGCAGGCCCAGTTTGGTGAGGATGCGCCCCACATGGGTCTTCACGGTCGCCTCCGACAGGACCAGCCGCCCCGCGATCTCGCCGTTCGACAGGCCCTGCGCCACCAGCAGCATCACTTCACGCTCACGATCGGTGAGCCGCTCCAGCTCCTTGTGCCGCGGCTCGCCCCCGGTGCTCGGCAGCATCGGCGAGAAGCGGTCCAGCAGCCTCCGTGTCGTCGACGGCGCGACCACCGCGTCACCGCTGTGCACCGAACGGATCGCGCCCAGCAGTTCCCCGGGCGGTACGTCCTTGAGCATGAAGCCGCTGGCCCCGGCCTTCAGCCCCGAGAAGGCGTACTCGTCGAGGTCGAAGGTCGTCAGGATCAGCACCTTCGGCGGGTTCGGGGCGGCGCAGATCCGCCGGGTCGCCTCGACGCCGTCCAGCCTCGGCATACGGACATCCATCAGCACCACGTCGACCGCCGTGGACCCCAGGATCTCGATGGCCTCCGCGCCGTCGCCCGCCTCGGCGACGACCTCCATGTCCGGCTGTGCGGCCAGAACCATCCGGAAACCGGTGCGCAACAGCACCTGATCGTCGACGAGCATCACACGGATGGACATGTCAGAGGGTCCTCAATCTGTAGGGGCGGGCGGCCGGGCAACCAGGGGCAGGAGGGGCGAGGGGCAGGGATTCTCGTCGGGCTGAGCGGCTCGGTTCGTCCTGGTTCATTGCCGTTCATGATTCATGGCGGTCGGATGAGGTCGGTCGGTCCGGTCGGCTTCGTCCGGTCGGGTTGGCCGTCTCCAGTCGGGTTGGCTCTTTCCAGACGGTCGGGCAGGTCGGGCGATCGGGGCGGGGCAGACGGTCGGGCGGGGCAGGCGGTCGGGGGCAGGTCAGGCGGGCTTGAGCGGAAGCAGGGCGCTGATCCGGAAGCCGCCGCCGGGCCGGGGCCCGGCGTCCAGCGTGCCGCCGACCATACCGACGCGCTCGCGCATCCCGATGAGCCCGTGCCCCTGCCCGTCCACGCCCCCGTCCTCGTACAGCTCATGCGCCGAGCCCCGGCCGTCGTCCTCGACCAGCAGGCCGAGCCCGTCGTCGAAGTAGACGAGACGGACACTGGCGCCCGCGTCGGGGCCACCGTGCTTACGGGTGTTGGTCAGCGCCTCCTGCACGATGCGGTACGCGGTCAGCTCGACACCGCTCGGCAGCGGCCTCGGCGTCCCCTCGATCTTGAAGTCCACGGTCAGACCCGCCTTGCGCACCTGCTCGACGAGGTCCTCTATCTGCTGCACATCGGGCTGCGGCACATACTCACCGCTCTCCGGAGTGTCCCCGGTCCGCAGCACCCCCAGCAGCCGCCGCATCTCCGCGAGCGCCTGGCGGCCGGTGGTGGAGATGGTCTCCAGAGCCTGTTTGGCCTGGTCGGGGGCGGCGTCGAGGACATAGGCCGCGCCGTCCGCCTGCACCACCATCACCGAGACGTTGTGGGCGACGACATCGTGCAGCTCACGGGCGATCCTGGCGCGCTCGGCGGCGACCGCGACCTTCGACTGCGCCTCGCGCTCTCTCTCCAGCCGGGACGCCCGTTCCTCCAGCTGTTCGAAGTAGGCGCGGCGCGTGCGTATCGAGTCGCCGAGCGTCCAGGCCAGGGCGAAGGGAACGGTCAGGATCACGGAGAAGAAGATCCGGCCCAGGGTGGTCACCCCGGGCTCGGGCCAGCGGATCTGCGCCAGGGTGGCCGCGGTCAGCCCGCCGATGAGCGCCAGCCGGCGTGCCCAGCGGGACGCGGACTGCGCGGCGACGGTGTAGATGATCACCAGCATCGCGAAGTTGCCCGGGTTGACCCGCACATCCAGCAGCAGCTGGGCCAGACCGATCACCGCGGCGACGACCAGCATCCTCTCCGGCATCCGGCGGCGCAGCGCCACGACCAGGCTCAGGCCCACGATCACCGGAACAGCGGCCCACACATGCTCCTCGAACCGGTCGTTCGCCACCCCGAGCGCGGAGAACGCCAGGAGCACGACAGCCCACAAGCTGTCGACACCCGTGGGGTGTCTGCGAAGGAAGTCATAGAGGCGCTGCACGTAACCCAGCGTAGGGAAGGCTGACAGCCGCAGGGGTCAACCGCCAGAGCGATCCGAACAGCGGAGGCGTACTCCGCAAGGTGGAGACTAATGGCCGTGACGGACGACAAGGGAGCGCCGGGGACCTGGCTGAGCTGGCGCGATGCGACCGAGAGGGCGCTCTACGGGCCCGGTGGTTTCTATCTGCGGCCCGAGGGTCCGGCCGGACATTTCCGTACGTCCGTGCACGTCTCGCCCCTGTTCGCCTCGGCGGTCGCCCGGCTGCTGCTGGAGACGGCGCGGGAGCTGGGCGGCGGGGGCCACCGAGCCGACGACAACGAGGAGGACGAGGCGGCGGCGGGGGCGGCGGACGGGTTCGCGTTCGTCGACATGGGCGCGGGGCGGGGTGAGCTGGTCACGGGGGTGCTGGCGGCACTGCCCGAGGACTTTCCGGTACGGGCTTACGCGATCGAGCGCGCCGGGCGGCCCGAGGGCCTGGATCCGCGTATCTCATGGCTGGCCTCGCCGCCGGAGGGAGTCCGGGGGCTCCTCTTCGCGAACGAGTGGCTCGACAATGTGCCGGTCGACATCGCGGAGGCGGACGAGGACGGGGTGCCCCGGCGGGTGCTCGTCCGCCCCGACGGCACGGAGCGTCTCGGTCCGCCCGTGGACGGCGCGGATGCCGAGTGGCTGGCCCGGTGGTGGCCGCTGACCGGGCCCGGCGCCCGCGCGGAGATCGGCCGCCCCCGGGACGAGGCATGGGCGGGTGCGGTGGCGACGCTACGGGCGGGGCGGGCGGTGGCGGTCGACTACGGGCATACGGCGGGGGCCCGGCCGCGCTTCGGGACGGTGACGGGTTTCCGCGACGGCCGCGAGGTCCGGGCGGTGCCGGACGGGAACTGTGACATCACCTCCCATGTCGCGATGGACGCGTGCGCGGGTCCCGGCGCCGTCCTGACGACGCAGCGGGAGGCGCTGCAGGGGCTGGGGGTATCGGCGCAAAGGCCCCCCTTGTCGCTGGCGTCGACCGATCCGGTCGCGTACGTAAGGGCGCTGTCCTCGGCGGGCGAGGCGGCGGAGCTGGTGGGGCGGGGCGGGCTGGGTGAGTTCCTGTGGCTCCAGGAACGCGTGTGATTTTTTCGGGGGCGGATTACGCGGTCCGCCGCGCCGGTCATGCCGGGTGGCCCAGCCCCGCCCTCGGGTCGGTCCTCAAACGCCGGACGGGCTGGAGATGCCCGCCCCACCCCGCCGGACAGGCCGGGGTGCCCCCGCCCCACCCTCGGGTCCGTCCTCAAACGCCGGACAGGCTGGGAATGCCCTCCACCCCGCCGGACACGCCGGGGTGCCCCCGCTCCACCCCACCGGAGGGTCGGAGGTACCCACCCCAAGGCCCCTCGCCAAGAACCGGGCGGGCACGAATCAGCCCCGCCGGCGATTGAGGCGCGGGGTCCGGGGCAGCGCCCCGGCGACCACGGCCCGCATGCCGAACGGGCTGGAGATACCCACCCCAAGACCTCTCCCCAAAAGCCGGGCGGGCACAAAACAGCCCCGCCGGCGATTGAGGCGCGGGGTCCGGGGCAGCGCCCCGCAGGCGACCGCACCGACGACAACGCCGAGCCGACAGGCAACCGCCGCGCCCCCGCGACCACGGCCCGCACCGACGACAACGCCGAGCCGGCAGGCAACCGCCGCGCCCCCGCGACAGCAACCCGCACCGACCACAACGCCGAGCCGACAGGCAACCGCCGCGGGCAAGGCCGGCGCCCCGGCGAAACGGAGGCGCGGGGGATACTGAGGGCATGACGGAGACCACCTTCAGCCTCGGCGGGGCCGCCGAGCAGACCGACATGGTGCTGAACATCGGGCCCCAGCACCCCTCCACCCACGGTGTGCTCCGGCTGCGGCTCGTGCTCGACGGCGAGGTCATCCAGCACGCCGAACCCGTCATCGGCTATATGCACCGCGGCGCCGAGAAGCTCTTCGAGGCCCGCGACTACCGCCAGATCGTGATGCTGGCGAACCGCCACGACTGGCTCTCCGCCTTCTCGAACGAACTCGGCGTCGTCATGGCCGTGGAGCGCATGCTCGGTATGGAGGTCCCCGAGCGCGCGGTCTGGACCCGTACGCTGCTCGCCGAGCTGAACCGGGTGCTCAACCATCTGATGTTCCTCGGCTCGTATCCGCTCGAACTCGGCGGAATCACCCCCGTCTTCCACTCGTTCCGCGAGCGCGAGGAGCTCCAGAGCGTCATGGAGGAGATCTCCGGCGGCCGGATGCACTACATGTTCAACCGGGTCGGCGGGCTGAAGGAGGACCTTCCGGCGGGCTGGCTCGGCCGGGTCCGGAGCGCCGTCGCGGATGTGCGGTCGCGGATGGACGTGTACGACCGGCTGGTGCTCGGGAACGAGATCTTCCGCGGACGGACCCGCGAGGTGGGCGTCCTGTCGGCGGACGCCGTGCACGCGTACGGAGTGAGCGGGCCCATCGCCCGGGCGTCGGGCGTGGACTTCGATCTGCGCCGGGACGAGCCGTATCTGGCGTACGGGGAGCTGGGGGACACGCTCAAGGTCGTCACCCGGACCACGGGCGACTGCCTCGCCCGCTTCGAGGTGCTGCTCGACCAGACGCACAACGCGCTGGAGCTGGCGGACGCCTGTCTGGACCGGATCGCGGAGCTGCCGCCGGGCCCGATCAACCAGCGGCTGCCCAAGGTGCTCAAGGCCCCCGAGGGACACACGTACACCTGGACGGAGAACCCGCTCGGGATCAACGGGTACTACCTGGTCTCCAAGGGCGAGAAGACCCCGTACCGGCTGAAGCTCCGCTCGGCGTCGTACAACAACATCCAGGCGATCACCGAGCTGCTGCCGGGGACCCTGGTCGCCGATATGGTCGCGATCCTGGGATCGCTGTTCTTCGTCGTCGGCGACATCGACAAGTAGCCCGCGCGAGGAGCCGGAACCCCGCCGGGGACGCGGAGCCCGCGGCGGCGGGCGCCGTGGACGCGACGGGCACGCGGGGACCGGGCTGACGGGCGGCCGGTGGACATCGGCGGCCCGTCAGCAGACCGCCGGCCGCCGGTCGGAAGTCGGGGCCGGGAACCGTCAGGAGCTGACCGCGTTCCGCAGCCGGCCCAGGTCGAGCTTCTCCGTCTCGTCGTGCACCGTCAGATCGATGACATCGCTGACGGGCCGGACCGGGGACACACCGTGTGCCGCCTCGGCGTGCTGCTCGGCCAGGGCCTCCTCGCCGACCACATCGGCGAGGTCGGCCGTCTGCGCGGCCTCGATCGCCTTCGGATCGACGGACCGGGACTCGATGGCCCTGGTCTCGGTGGTACGGGTCCCGATCGCCTTGGTCTCGGCCGACTTGGACTCGATGGCCTTCTGCGCGGCCGTGCCCTCCGCCGGGTGCGCGTGGTTCGTACCGAAGAAGTCGAATCCGCCTTCGGGGCGGCGCTTGACGGGCCGGCGGCGCGGTCCGTACGGAACGATCGCGGCGGCGCCGGGGGCGGCACGCCTGGCGGGGACGGGGGCCGTGGCGCGGGTGTGCTGCTCCTCGCCGGTGTCCGCCAGGTGCTCACC
The DNA here is from genome assembly GCF_044456085.1 of Streptomyces sp. NPDC051018. Lineage (NCBI taxonomy): Bacteria > Bacillati > Actinomycetota > Actinomycetes > Kitasatosporales > Streptomycetaceae > Streptomyces > Streptomyces sp. NPDC051018. The sequence continues at coordinate 74,799 of NZ_JBITFN010000021.1, read as the reverse complement.
CCGGGGATCGCCGCCCTCCGTAGCGGTCTCGGCGGCGGACTCCGTGGCACCGGCCGGGCGGGCCGCGGGGGCCCCGGCGGCCCGTGCGTCCCTGGCGTCCTTGGTGCGCTCGGCGATGTCCCGGTCGCGGGCCTCCTCCAGAGTGGCCTTGGCCTTCTGCGCGGCGGCGTTGCGCGAGAGGTCGTCCAGGGCCTTGGAGGCGCGGAGATAGGTGGCACGGTCGGCCGCCGAGGCGGACCCGGGCAGTTCCTGGGGCGCCGCGGCCTCCATCGCGAGCCTGCGGCGGCCTTCGAGGGCGTCCGCGCGCTCGGTCTCGGCGTTCGCGTAGCGGCGCAGGAGTTCGGCGTGCTCACCGCGGAGCGCGGCCAGTTCGACCCTCTTGGAACGGAGCTTGGCGTCGAGCCGGGCGCGCAGCGCACGCGACTCCTCGATGTCCGATTCCAGTTCGGCTATACGCTCCTCGGCCTGCCAGGCGTCACTGGCACGGCCCCGGGTGAGGTCGGCGACCTTGCGCCCGGCGGAGCGGTCCCAACTGCGCATCAGGACGGCGCCGCTGACAGCCGCGGCGGCTGCGGCGGCGGTCAGGGTTCGGAGCAGGGCCGGTTCCGAGAGAAACCACGCGCCGGCGGCACTCAGTACCGACGCTCCTGCGACCGCCGAAGGCGGCAGGAGCCTGTGCAGGGGAGGGGAATGGCGGTGGCGTCCACGGGGCATGGCCCGAAATTTACCGTGCGCCGAGACCGAATGGGATGCCGGGTCGGCAAATAACGTTCAAGTAAGTCTTGAAGTATGCCGCCGAGAACGCCCGATCCCCCCTTCACGTTTCCTTCACGGCACTTCGGGGCGATACCCGAGGGATACCCGGGGCCTCGGAGGCCCCGGGGTCGCCCGTGAACTACTTCTTCAGAAGGCCCTTGGACTCCAGATACTCCTTCGCCGCGTCCTCGGGCTTGGTGCGCTCCGCGTCCACCTTGCGGTTCAACTCCGCGAGATCTTCCGTGGTCAGCGCCTTGGTGATCTTGTCCAGGGCCTCCGCAATCCCGGCGTCTCCCGCGTCCTTGGCATTGACGACGGGCAGGACATTGTCCGCGTTCTGGAGCTTCTTGTCGTCCTCCAGGAAGACCAGACCGTCCATCACGGCATCCGTGGTGGTGGTCAGAACCAGTTGGTCCACACCGTCCCTGACGGCCTGCTTGGACTGCGGTGTACCGACGCCCTTGGGGTCGACACCGGTGACATCAATGCCGTACGTCTTCTTCAGCCCCGGCGCGCAGAACGGCCGAACTTCGCACTCGTCCCCCGCCGCGATCTTGACCTTCAGCTTGGACTTACCAAGATCGGAAAGGGTCTTGAGGTTGTTCTTCCCGGCGAATTCCCGGCTCACCGCGAACGCGTTCTGGTCCACGGCACCGCCCGCGGGCAGCACCTTCAGTCCGCGCGGCTCGGCGAGCGCGGTGAGCGCGGTGACGGTGGCGGTCACATCGCTGGAGGCGACGGGCTTCTCGTCGGGCGCCTTCGGCCCGTTCGCCTTCGCGTTGAGGAATTCGGCGAGCGTCGCCGCGTATTCCGGGACGACATCGATCTCGCCCTTCTCCAGGGACGGTTCGTACAGCTCGCGGTTCTTCACCGTCGTCACCGATGTCTTATATCCGGCGTCGGCGAGGATCTGCGCGTACAGCTCGGCGAGGACCTTGGACTCGGTGAAGGAGGCGGAACCGACGACGAGTGAGCCCTTTCCGCCCGAACCACCGCCCGATCCTGATCCGTTCTCCGTTTTCTCCAGGCTGTCCCCGCCGCCGCACGCGGCGAGGGAACCCGCGAGGGTCACCACGGCCAGTACCGCTCCCGCGATACGAGAGGACCTGTTCATCACGTTCTCCGTTCAGAGCTTCACGACATCAGTGGGTCGATGTGTCGGTGGGTTCGGGACTCCGGGACTACTTCGGCACTCCGGAGCTTGGGAGCTTGGGACCTTCGGAAGGCGGCCCGGCTCAGGGGCAGACGGCCGCCGGAGCCGGCAGGGAGCCGGAGACCGGCCGGGCAGGGGCAGACGGGGAGCCGGGGCCGGCGAGGCTGCGCTTCACGCGTTCAGGGATCCACGGTTCAGGGCTTCACCGGTTCCGGCGACCGGCGGACCCTCGCGGTCCGGGTCCGGCCCTTCCCCCGGCGGCGGCGCGGGTCGATCAGCCGGTCGGCCGCCACCAGCACCCCCTCCACCAGCAGCGCCAGCAGCGCCACGAGCAGCGCGCCCGCCACGACCTGCGGGGTGTTGTACGTGTTGAACCCGGCGGTGATGATCCGGCCCAGGCCGCCCTGCCCCACCATGGACGCGATGGTGGTCGTGGCGACCACCTGCACGGCGGCCGAGCGCAGCCCGGTCATCAGCAGCGGATACGCCAGCGGCAGCTCGACCCGCAGGAAGACCTGTCCGCCCGACATCCCCATCCCCCGGGCCGCCTCCACCACCGCGCGGTCGACCTCGCGCATCCCGACGTATGCATTGGTCAGCAGCGGGGGCACGGAGAACAGCACCAGGGCGATGATCGTCGGCGCGTAACCGGCGCTTCTGAGAGGGGTGAGCATAAAGAGCGCGAGCACCGCGAAGACGGGGATCGCGCGGCCCGCGTTGGAGATGTTGACCGCGAGCGCGCCTCCCCTGCCCAGATGACCGAGCCAGAGCGCGATCGGCAGGGCGATCGCGCAGGCCAGCACCAGGGCCACCCCGCTGACATAGACATGCTCGCCGAGCCGGTGCCAGGCACCGCTCTCCCCCGACCAGTTGGAGCCCGTGGTCAGCCAGGTCCAGGCATCGGCCACCACTCCCATCAGACCGCCCCCCTGACAGCGCGCGCCCCCGTGGCCCCGGGTATTCGGGTCCAGGGCGTCAGCAGCCGCTGGATGCCCAGCAGCAGCAGATCGGCGACGGCCGCCAGCAGCACACAGAGCACGGACGCCGTCAGCACCTGTGCCTTAAACGTGGTCTGCACCCCGTCGTCGATGAGATTGCCCAGGCCGCCCTTGCCGACCAGGGCGCCGACCGTCGTCAGCGCGATCGTCGAGACCGTGGCCATGCGCAGCCCCGCCATCAGCGCGGGCAGCGCCAGCGGCAGTTCGACCTCCCACAGCAGCCTCCCGGAGCCGTACCCCATACCGCGGGCGGCTTCCCGCGCGTCCTCGGGCACCGCGTCGAGACCGGCCAGGATGTTCCGTACGAGAATGGTGAGCGAGTACAGCACGAGGCCGGTCACCACGAGGGCCGCCGAGAGCCCGAAGACGGGCAGCAGCAGCGAGAACATCGCCAGCGACGGAATCGTGTAGAGCAGGGTCGTCAGCCCGAGGACCGGGCCGGCGAAGGCGGGCCTCGCGCGGGCGAGCAGCGCCAGCGGGAACGCCACGGCGAGACCGATCAGGACCGAGGCCACGGTGATCCAGACATGCTGGACCGTGGCATCGGTCAACTCCTGACTCCGGCTGCGCAGATACTCCCCGCAGATCCAGTCGTTGGCCGCCAGACAGCTCTGCGCGGCCGCTCGCGCACTCATGCTCCCCCACCTCCCCACCCCTGCCCGGGCCATGCCGAACACAGGCCGAACACTTGTCTGGCGACCCTAACCCCGGCCACTGACAATCGCCGAGGAGCGACACATTCCGGCAACATTGCCTTCACACAACACCCGCCACAATGGGGAACCATGATCCGTTTCGAGCACGTCACCAAGCGCTATCCGGACGGCACGACGGCCGTCGATGATCTGTCGTTCGAGGTGGGCGAGGGCGAACTGGTCACGCTCGTCGGGCCGTCCGGCTGCGGGAAGACGACCACCATGAAGATGGTCAACCGGCTGATCGAGCCCAGTGACGGCCGGATATTCCTGGACGGTGAGGACATATCCACCGTCGATCCGGTCCGGCTGCGCCGCCGTATCGGCTATGTCATCCAGCAGGTCGGCCTCTTCCCCCACAAGACGGTGCTGGAGAACACCGCGACCGTCCCCCATCTCCTCGGCTGGCAGCGCGGAAAGGCCCGTGAGCGCGCCGCCGAACTCCTCGATCTGGTCGGACTGGACCCCGCGACCTACGGCGACCGCTACCCCGAACAGCTCTCCGGCGGGCAGCGGCAGCGCGTCGGCGTCGCCCGGGCGCTCGCGGCCGACCCGCCCGTCCTGCTGATGGACGAGCCCTTCGGCGCGGTGGACCCGGTGGTGCGCGAGCACCTCCAGAACGAATTCCTCAAGCTCCAGTCCCAGGTGCGCAAGACCGTGCTCTTCGTCACGCACGACATCGAGGAGGCCGTACGCCTCGGGGACCGTATCGCCGTCTACGGACAGGGCCGGATCGAGCAGTTCGACGCGCCGGCCGCCGTGCTCGGCGCCCCCGCGACGCCGTATGTCGCGGACTTCGTCGGTGCCGACCGCGGCCTCAAGCGGCTCTCCGTGACCCCCATCGAGGAGAGCGACCTCGATCAGCCGCCCGTCGTCCGGCTCGACGACCGGCTGCCCCGGGAACTCGGCGCGCGCTGGGCGGTCGTCCTGGACGGCGACGGCGATCTGCACGGCTGGCTCTCCGCGGAGCACGCGCGCGTGCCCGGTTCCGTACGGGAGCACGCGCGCCGGATGGACGCCTGGCTCCCGCTCGGTGCCTCCCTCAAGCAGGCGTTCTCCACGATGCTCCAGCACGACGCGGGGTGGATCGCGGTGATCGACAAGGAGGAGACGGGCCGCTTCCTCGGGGTGCTGACCCCGGCGAGGCTGCACGAGGCACTGCGGCGCTCGATCGACGCGGACGCCCAGGACATTCCCCGGACGGAGGTCGACCTGGAGTCGATCGCGAGTGCGGGCGCCGGGGAATCCCCGGGAGCGGCGGACGCCGTCCCCGGCACCGCGAAGAGCTGAGCCGGGCGGGGGCGGCGGAAGGACCGGTTCGGCGGGCGCATGGCTTCCGGGCCGCCCGCGGACAACCGCCTGCCCGGGGCGCGTTGCCCTACGGGTGCGCCCGGCTGCCCGGGAGGCGTGCCTGTACGGGTACGCCCACCCTGCCTGGCCTTCCCCTCCACCCGGCTGCCCGGTCCGGGCCGCCCGCCCAGTCCAACCTGTCTGCCCGGTCCGGCCCGCCTGCCCGCCGGAAAGCCAGGCCACCCCCGTACAAGCGCAGCCGGCCGTCGGTGGCCGCACTCCCGGGCCGGTACCGGGCGATGCCCGGGACGGCCGCGGCCCCGCCCCCTGAGCCCGCCCCCGGACACAACCGCAAGCCCCCGTCCGTGACTTTTACGTGAAGAAGAGTGAACCGGGCCCCGGGAACATCCGTCCTAGAGGTCGCACATATTCCGGAGCCGGTCGACCGACGGCATACGAGCCACCCACTCTCTCTCGCGGAATCACGGGATGCGATGCCTACAACAGCAGATGGGGACAAATCACGATTTTCCATGAACCAGATACGCCGGATCGTGGAGCGAACCGGACAGCCGGGGCGGAACACCGCGCCCATCGGACGATTGCTGCGGATGCCGCACGGGCCCCGGCTCGGGTCCGTTCCCTCCCTGGTCGCCACGGCCTGCGGGCTCGTCGGCCTCACCGGCGTCGTCGCGGGTGTCGTCCCGCGCTTCCGGCCCGGCCGTGCCCAGGCGCTCGCCGACGTACTGCCGGGCGGGACCGGCCCGGTCGCCGCCGCGCTCTCGCTGAGCGTCGGTGTGCTTCTGCTGCTGCTCGCCCACGGCCTCAGACACCGTAAACGCCGGGCCTGGCGGGCGGCCGTGATGCTGCTGCCCGCCGGGGCGGTCGCGCAGTTCGTCCACCGGAACTCGCTCGTCGGCGCGGTGGTCTCGCTACTTGTCATGGTCCTGCTATTGCGGTACCGCGGGCAGTTCGCCGCCCTGCCCGACCCACGCGGCCGCTGGAAGGCACTCGCCCATTTCGTCCTCATGGGAGCGGGTTCGATCGGCCTCGGCCTGGTCGTCGTCAGCGTCCACGCGGACGGCGGAACCGGCAGCCCGAGCCTCATCGACCGGCTGGAGCACACCCTTTCGGGGCTCGTCGCCGTCCCGGGCCCCGTCGGCTACGGCGGCGACGGGGCCCGGACCGTCGCGTACTCCCTCGGCGCGCTCGGTCTGCTGACCGCGCTCACCACCCTCCGTCTCGCGCTGCGGCCCGAGCGTTCGGCCGTACGGCTCAGCGAGGACGACGCGCGCAGGCTGCGCGTTCTGCTCGCCCGGCACGGCGGCCGTGACACCCTCGGCCACTGCGCACAGCGCCGGGACATGGGCGTGGTCTTCTCGCCCAGCGGAAAGGCGGCGATCCGCTACCGGGTCGTCTCCGGGGTGATGCTCGCCGACGGCGACCCCATCGGCGACATCGAGGCATGGCCCGGGGCGATCGAACGCTTCATGGACGTGGCCGAGGCGCACTCCCGGACCCCGGCGGTGACGGGCTGCTCCGAGACCGGCGCCGAGGTCTGGACCCGCGAGACCGGCCTCGACGCACTGGGACCGGGCGACGAGGCGGTGGTGGACGCCGTGGATTTCCCGCCCGGCGGGCGCGCGATGCGGAACGTACGGCGGACGGTGACGCGCACTGAGCGCGACGGGGACACCGCACGCGTACGGCGCGCCCGCGATCTCACCGGGCGGAAGCCGGCCCGGATCCGCCGCACTGCCGGAGACCGGCACGGCGCGGCGGACCGGCGCAGCACCGGCACCGCGCTCCTCCGGGCCATATGACCTGCCGCCCGGCCGGCCCGGGGCGCCCGACCGGGCCAGACCGCCCTCCCGGCCCGGCGCACGAGCGGAAGGCGTGCGGCGGGGTGGGCCCGGCCCGGGTCGTACCGGATCGGGCCGTGTGGAATCCCGTTCCGGGACGCATCCCGCCGGGTCCGCGACGCCCGGCTCGCCCCTGGGCCCGGCGGCCCGGGAGGTGCCCTCGTCTCCGGCCATGGGGCCCGGGAGGTATCCGCGCCGGAGACCCGGGCCACGTACTCGGGCCACCCGATCAGTACGCCCCGTACGAGAGCGATTCTCCGCCCGGCGACCGCACGTACCGGACACCTGGGCCCCCGCCCTCCGGGCGGACGGCGCCGCGCCCGCGACACGCCCTAGGCTGGGCGTATGAGTACGTTGCCTGGGTTGCCCGAGTGGGACCGCTGCGCGGTCATGGGCGTCGTGAACGTGACGCCGGACTCGTTCTCCGACGGCGGCCGCTGGTTCGACACCACCGCCGCCGTCAAACACGGCCTCGCCCTCGTCGCCGACGGCGCCGACCTCATCGACGTCGGCGGTGAGTCCACCAGGCCCGGCGCCAGCCGGGTCGACGAGGAGGAGGAACTGCGCCGGGTCCTCCCGGTCGTCCGGGGCCTCGCCTCCGAGGGCGTCACCGTCTCCGTCGACACCATGCGGGCCGTCGTCGCGGACCGGGCCGTCGCGGCCGGAGCCGTACTCGTCAACGACGTCAGCGGCGGACTCGCCGATCCCGCCATGGTCCCGGCCGTCGCCTCCGCGGGCGTCCCGTTCGTCGTCATGCACTGGCGCGGCTTCAGCGAGAACATGAACAGCCGGGCCGTGTACGAGGACGTCGTCGCCGAGGTCGTCGCGGAGCTGCGCGACCGTATGGACGCGGTCGTCGGCGGCGGGATCGCCCCCGAACGCATCGTGCTCGACCCCGGTCTCGGCTTCGCCAAGGACGCGGGCCACGATCTCGCGCTCGTCGCCCATGTCCGTGACTTCCACACGCTGGGCCGCCCGCTTCTGGTCGCCGCCTCCCGTAAACGCTTTCTCGGGCACGTACTGGCGAAGAACGGCACCCCGCCCCGGGCCAGGGAGCGGGACGCCGCCACCGCCGCGGTCTCCGCGATCGCGGCGCACGAGGGCGCGTGGGCCGTCCGGGTCCACGAGGTACGGGCCACGGCCGACGCCGTACGGGTCGCACGCGCCGTCGAGGCCGCCCGGTGAGCCGTACCGACGTCGAACTGGTCGAAGAGGCCAACACCACCTTCTACGAGACCGTGGAGCGCGGGGACTTCGAGGCCCTCTCCGATCTCTGGATGGACGACGAGATCTCCTGCGTGCACCCCGGCTGGCCGGTGCTCTCCGGGCGCGGTGAGGTGCTGCGCTCATACGCGCTGATCATGGCGAACACGGAGTACATCCAGTTCTTCCTGACCGATGTGAAGGTGAGCCTGTCCGGGGACACCGCGCTGGTGACCTGCACGGAGAACATCCTGAGCGGGGGCCCGGCGGAGCAGTCCGGGGAGCTGGGGCCGCTGGTGGGGCAGCTCGTGGTCGCCACGAATGTGTTCCGGCGCACCCAGGAGGGCTGGCGGATCTGGTCGCACCACGGCTCGCCCGTGCTGGCGGAGGGCGACGACGAGGAGGAGGGCCCGGAGGACGCGTCCGCCTCGTAGGCTCCTGTGCCTTCGGTCCAGCTCCCGGCTCCTGACCCGCTCCGGATCCCGCCGGGCACCTCGGCCGGATCCCGCCCGGATCCAGCCCGGCCTTTCCGGCCTGATAGGGGCGGCGGGCGGACCCTGCTTTACGGACCGGGGCGATCTCCCGCCGACCGGCCCGCCGGAGGTCCGGCCTTCCAGGTCGTCCCGGTCTCCGGGTCGTCCCCACCTCCCGGGAGACGGCCGTGTCCGTCGCGGGCGCCGGTGCCGGGCGGGCGGTGGCGGGCCCCGGGCGTACGGGCCGGGCGGCCCCTCCTGGCCCACGGCCCGGTACGGGATTCCGGCCCGTCTTCGGCCGTGCCCACGGGACGGCTGTCCGGCACCCGGGCCGCCGCCACACCCACCCGTGGGCACGGGGTGTCAGTGCCCGCAGGTAGATTCGAAGAGGGCACAGGAGCCGCCGCCGCGCGGTCGCTCGCCCTTCCGACCTACGACAGCAGGAGTGATTCGCGTGGATCGTGTCGCGCTGCGCGGCCTCAAGGCCCGCGGGCACCATGGCGTCTTCCCCCGGGAGCGCGAGGAGGGTCAGACCTTCATCGTGGATCTGGTGCTCGGTCTCGACACCCGGCCCGCCGCGGCGGACGACGACCTGGCGAAGACCGTGCACTACGGCATCGTGGCGGAGGAGGTCGTCGCGGTCGTCGAGGGCGAGCCCGTCGATCTGATCGAGACGCTGGCGGAGCGGATCGCCCGGCAGTGCCTGAAGCATGACGGCGTCGAGGAGGTCGAGGTGGTCGTGCACAAGCCGGACGCGCCGATCACCGTGCCGTTCGACGATGTGACCGTGACGATCACCCGGAGCCGTGTATGAGCGACCCCACAGTGCAGCCCGTACCCGCGTCCGTGGTGGAGCAGGTGGACGCGGCGGACAGCACGCTCTCCGATCCGCGGCGGGCCGTGATCTCCCTCGGGTCGAACCTGGGCAACCGGCTGGAGACGCTCCAGGGCGCGATCGACGCACTGGAGGACACACCCGGGCTCCGGGTGAAGGCGGTGTCGCCGGTGTACGAGACGGAGCCGTGGGGCGTGGACCCCGGCTCCCAGCCGTCGTACTTCAACGCGGTGGTCGTGGTGAAGACCACGCTGCCCCCCGAATCCCTGCTGGAGCGCGGACAGGCGATCGAGGAGGCGTTCGACCGGGTGCGCCAGGAGCGCTGGGCGCCGCGGACGATCGACGTCGACATCGTGGCGTACGCGGACGAGGTCTCGGACGATCCCTCGCTCACGCTGCCGCACCCCCGGGCCCATGAGCGTGCGTTCGTGCTCGCGCCCTGGCACGACATAGAGCCGGAGGCGCAGCTCCCGGGCCGGGGGCCGGTCGCCCGGCTGCTGGACGGGGTCGGACAGGAGGGCGTGTTCGCCCGGGCCGATCTGGAACTCCGGCTGCCGGAGTAGTCGTTAGGCTCAGACGACAGCGAACTCATCGACGGACCCCACCGGACTCCATCGGACTCCATCGGGCGCCGTCGCCGTCGCGAGAAGAAGCAGCCGTCACGGGAAGAAGCAGGGGAAGGACGTGTGCTCTCGGTGAAGCAGCTACGGCTCGGAGTGCTGGCCGCTCTCTTCGCCGGGGCGGGGGTGCTGTCGTGGGCGGGCGCCCGTCTGTGGGAGTCCTTCGGGACGCTGCCCAGTGTGCCGCTGGCCGCGCCGATCGTGCTCGCCGTGATCGCGGCGATCCTGACGGCGACGGCGCTGTCCCTGCGCTCCCGGCTGAAGGCGCAGCGGGAGCGGCGGCCCGGGGCCAAGGGCGTGGAGCCGCTGATGGCCGCCCGCGCGGTGGTCTTCGGCCAGGCGAGCGCGCTGGTGGCGGCGCTGGTGGGCGGTATGTACGGCGGTACGGGGGTGTATCTGCTGGGCTCCCTGGACATCCCGGCCCGCCGTGACCAGGCGATCTACGCGGGCTTCTCCGTTCTGGCGGGGATCGCGGTCATCGCCGCGGCGCTGTTCCTCGAACGCGTCTGCAAGCTCCCCGAGGACGGCGACGAGGGCAACGGCTCCTCAGGCGCGGGCCGCGCCCACGCCTAGGACGCTTATTGTGGATCACTCCGGCGGGCGGGACGATGGTGGCCATGGTCTCTGACGAAGCACCCGCCAGTCCCGGGATTCACGCCGTGTGCGATCTCATCTCGTGCCCGTGCTGCTTCCAGCTCACGTTGGAGGAGCGGGCAAACTTCGAGATCTGTCCGGAGTGCGGCTGGGAGGACGACGGGCAGGACGATGCGGATGCTCACATCGTGCGGGGTGGTCCCAACGGGCGGCTGAGCTTGGCACAGGCCCGGTTGGACTACCTGGAAGAAGCGGCCGAGGAACTCGATGAGTCCATGACACGCGGCGGTGAGGGACTGTGGTTGTCGGAAGCGAGGCGCCTGGTTCCGGACATGGCTGATTCGGACGGCCTCCAGTGGCGCTAGTTCTCGTTGTCAGATCATGCCGTTGACTGATGTGCAATGGGCACGGATCGAACCTCTGCTTCCGGACCGGACGCCGAAACGGGGTGGCCGGTGGAGGGAGCATCGCCAGGTGTCGACGCGATCGCCTATGAGTTCCAGACCGGGATCCAGCGGGTCTACCTGCCGGAGAAGTACGGTAACTGGCGGGGCGTCTACAACCCGCCTCCAACGCGCAGCAGAGACCGGGCCCTGACCCCGGGATTCCGTGGCGGCGTCGCCCGCCGGGCTGCCCGCGGTACTCGTGCTCTCGAGCCGCCCACGCGACGGCAGGCGGCGAAGTCCCCGGCTTCAGCCTGGGCTCCCCTTGCGAAGACCGCTGCCCCGGGGACGTAACAAAGCCCGCCCTCCGGGCTTCCCCGGGCGCCCCTCGCCATCGCGCGGCCTGTGTTGTCAGCCCTCGGCCCCGCCTTGGGGTCGCTGGATGGCCCGCGCAGGCAAGGAGCGCGGGACAGGGATCAGGAACGCCGGAGATCAGGGACAGAGGTCTCCCCGCGGGGTCAGCGGGTCAGCGGGTCAGCGGGTCAGCGGGTCAGCGGGTCAGCGGGTCAGCGGGCCATGATCAGGCTCATCGCCTCGTTACGGGTCGCCGGGTGGCGCAGCTGTCCCCGTACCGCCGAGGTGATCGTCTTCGCACCCGGCTTGCGGACCCCGCGCATGGTCATGCACATGTGCTCGCACTCGACGACCACGATCACACCACGGGGTTCGAGGATCTCCATCAGGGATTCCGCGATCTGGGTCGTGAGCCGCTCCTGGACCTGGGGGCGACGGGCATAGACATCGACGAGCCGGGCCAGCTTGGACAGCCCGGTGATCTTGCCGTCGGTGGAGGGGATATAGCCGACATGGGCGACCCCGACGAACGGGACCAGATGATGCTCGCAGGAGCTCATCACCTCGATGTCCTTCACCAGGATCATCTCGTCGTGGCCGAGGTCGAACGTCGTGGTCAGGACATCCCTGGGCTGCTGCCACAGCCCGGCGAATATCTCCTTGTACGCGCGGGCCACCCGAGCCGGCGTCTCCCGCAGCCCCTCACGGTCGGGGTCCTCCCCGACCGCGATGAGCAGTTCGCGGACAGCGTTCTCGGCACGCTTCTCGTCGAACTCGCCGATCGTGCCCTCGCCGTCCAGTGTCACCGGGTCGGTCATCTGTGCCTCGTTCCTGTTCTCCGCGTACGCGATGCGCGGCCCTACGACATGAGTCAGCGGTGATACGACGAGAGTCATACGAATGCCGCGTCCCCCCAGGCTAAAACCTGAGGGGACGCGGCATCCATCCCGTGACCGGTGTGACCAGCGAGACAGTGTCAGCTCTCGGGACGCTCCTCGGGGCCGATCTCGACGCCGGGGCCGGTGTCCGTCGGGGTCGCCGGGGTGCCGTTCGCCCCTGCCGCGCCGTTCGTCAGTGCCAGCTCCTTGGGGGAGAGGACCGGCGGACGGGTGGAGGGCGTACGGCGGGCGGAACCGGTCCACGCCGGACGGGCCGGGCGCTTCACGATCGTGGCGAAGATCTCGGCGATCTGCTCCTTGCCCAGCGTCTCCTTCTCCAGGAGCTGGAGCACCAGATTGTCGAGGACGTCGCGGTTCTCGACGAGGATCTCCCACGCCTCGTTGTGCGCGGTCTCGATGAGCTTCTTGACCTCTTCGTCGACCAGCGCGGCGACCTCTTCGGAGTAATCCCGCTGATGCGCCATCTCCCGGCCCAGGAAGGGCTCGGTGTTGTCGCCGCCGAACTTGATCGCGCCGAGACGCTCGGTCATGCCGTACTGCGTGACCATCGCGCGGGCCGTGGCCGTCGCCTTCTCGATGTCGTTCGCCGCGCCCGTGGTGGGGTCGTGGAAGACGAGTTCCTCGGCCGCCCTGCCGCCCAGCATGTACGCCAGCTGGTCGAGCATCTCATTGCGGGTGGTCGAGTACTTGTCCTCGTCGGGGAGGACCATCGTGTAGCCGAGGGCACGGCCGCGGGACAGGATGGTGATCTTGTGGACCGGGTCGGAGTTCGGCGAGGCCGCCGCGACCAGGGCGTGACCGCCCTCGTGGTACGCGGTGATCTTCTTCTCCTTGTCCGACATGATCCGGGTCCGCTTCTGCGGGCCCGCGACCACCCGGTCGATCGCCTCGTCCAGCGAGTGGTTGTCGATCAGCTTCTTGTCGCTGCGCGCGGTGAGCAGCGCGGCTTCGTTCAGCACATTCGACAGGTCCGCGCCGGTGAAGCCGGGCGTGCGCCGGGCGACGGCGCCGAGATCGACGTCCGGGGCGACCGGCTTGCCCTTCTGGTGAACCTTGAGGATCTCCAGACGGCCCTGCATATCGGGGCGGTCGACCGCGATCTGCCGGTCGAAACGGCCCGGGCGCAGCAGCGCCGGGTCGAGGATGTCCGGCCGGTTGGTGGCGGCGATCAGGATGACGCCGCCCTTGACGTCGAAGCCGTCCATCTCGACGAGCAGCTGGTTCAGCGTCTGCTCGCGCTCGTCGTGACCGCCGCCGAGGCCCGCGCCGCGGTGCCGGCCGACGGCGTCGATCTCGTCGACGAAGACGATCGCCGGAGCGTTCGCCTTGGCCTGCTCGAAGAGGTCACGCACACGGGAGGCACCGACACCGACGAACATCTCGACGAAGTCGGAACCGGAGATCGAGTAGAACGGGACGCCCGCCTCGCCCGCGACGGCGCGCGCGAGCAGCGTCTTGCCGGTGCCGGGCGGGCCGTACAGCAGGACGCCCTTGGGGATCTTGGCGCCCACGGCCTGGAACTTCGCCGGCTCCTGGAGGAACTCCTTGATCTCGTGGAGCTCCTCGACGGCTTCGTCGGACCCCGCCACATCGGCGAAGGTCGTCTTCGGGGTGTCTTTGGTGATCAGCTTGGCCTTGGACTTCCCGAAGTTCATCACTCGGGAGCCGCCGCCCTGCATCTGATTCATCAGGAACAGGAAGACCAGCACGATCAGCACGAAGGGCAGCAGCGAGAGCAGAATCGAGAGAAACGGGCTCTGCTTGGAGGGCGAGACGGTGTAGCCCTCCTTGATGTCCCCGGCCTCGTACTTCTGCTGGAGCTTCGCGGCGAGATCGGCGCCCTGTGTCCCGATGTAGCTCGCCTGGATCTTGTCGCTGCCCTTGACCTTCTGGCCGTCCTTGAGGTCGACCTTGATGATCTGATCGTCGCCGGTGGTCAGCTTGACCTGGTCCGCCAGGTTTCTGTCGATCGCCTGCACGACCTGGCCGGTGTCAACTGTCTTGTAGCCGCCCGACGAGCCGACGACCTGCATCACCACGACCACGGCAAGGACGGCCAGCACGATCCACATGACCGGCCCACGGAAGTATCGCTTCACGTCCATCCATACGGGGCGGAATCGCCCCGTTCCTCCTGCCCGTAGGTAAATGCTGCTGTGAGAAAAGACTGTTCTTCGGACGGTACCTCAGCATCGCTACCGTGACCGAACGGTACGGCTGACAAACCCGCCTTCCCATGCTTCAACGGCGCGAGAGGGCCCTTGGTTCCCGCCCGCCCCGCTGTCGTACAAGTCCGGCTCCGCCCGACCGGGCCGCGGCCCGTCACGGTGGCGGGATCATGTGGCCGGATCACGTGGCGGGGATCACTCCACCCCGGTCGTCAGCCGCCGTAGACATGCGGTGCGAGCGTGCCGACGAACGGCAGATTGCGGTACTTCTCCGAGTAATCCAGCCCATAGCCGACGACGAACTCGCTGGGAATGTCGAAGCCGATCCATTTGACGTCGATCGCGACCTTCGCCGCGTCCGGCTTGCGCAGCAGCGTGCACACCTCGATGGAGGCGGGCTCGCGCGACCCCAGGTTGGAGAGCAGCCACGAGAGCGTGAGCCCGGAGTCGATGATGTCCTCGACGATCAGGACGTGGCGGCCCTTGATATCGGTGTCCAGGTCCTTGAGGATCCGTACGACACCGGAGGACTGGGTGCCCGCGCCGTACGACGACACCGCCATCCAGTCCATCGTGACGGGGCTGGACAGGGCCCGCGCCAGATCGGCCATCACCATCACGGCGCCCTTGAGGACACCCACGAGGAGCAGTTCCTTGCCCGCGTACTCCGCGTCGATCTTCGCTGCCAGCTCCGCCAGCTTCGCGTCGATCTCTTCCTTGGTGATGAGCACCGACTGGAGGTCGGTGCCCATGTCCTTCTCGTTCACGCGGTCGCTTTCTCTCGCCGGGGTCCGGAGGCCCCGGAGAGAGGGCTCCCGGGTGACCGCAGCCGCCAGGCTCGCGCCTCGGCCGGTCAGCCTTGCCGGATGACAAGTCTGCCACTCTGCCGGCGCGCCTCGACGCGGCCCGGCAGATTGATGGCTCCCTGGCCGCGCCAGCCGGTGATCAGGCGGTCCACTTCCTCGACATGGCGGGCGAACAGCGAACCCGCGGGCGCTCCGGCGTCGATCACGGCCCGGCGCAGCACCCGGCGGCGTACGGCGGGCGGCAGCGCGTAGAGCTTGGCGCAGTCCAGCTGTCCGGCCTCGTCGCGCACGGAGGCCGCCGCGTCGGCGGCCCAGGTGTCCAGGGCGTCGGCGTCGTCACGGGAGAGCTGCGCGGTACGGGCGAGAGCTTCCACGACTCCTTTGCCGAGCGCCTTCTCCAGGGCGGGCAGACCCTCGTGGCGCAGGCGGGAGCGGGTGTAGGCGGGGTCGGCGTTGTGGGGGTCGTCCCAGACGGGCAGCGACTGGACCATGCATGCCTTGCGGGCCGTCTGGCGGTCGAGCTGGAGGAAGGGCCTGCGGTAGCGGCCCCGGGTACCGGAGACGGCGGCCATCCCGGACAGCGAGCGGATGCCGGAGCCGCGGGCGAGGCCCAGCAGGACGGTTTCGGCCTGGTCGTCACGGGTGTGGCCGAGCAGCACGGCGGCGGCTCCATGGCGCTCGGCGGCGTCGTCGAGCGCGGCGTAGCGCGCGTCCCGGGCGGCGGCCTCGGGCCCGCCGCCGCGGCCGACCCGTACCGAGACGGCCTCGACGGGGTCGAGCCCCATCGCGGCCAGGCGGCTCGCGACCTCGGCGGCGCGCAGGTCGGAGCCGTCCTGGAGGCCGTGGTCGACGGTGACTCCCCCGGCGCGGACGGAGAGCTTGGGTGCTTCGAAGGCGAGGGCGGAGGCCAGGGCCATCGAGTCGGCGCCGCCGGAGCAGGCCACGAGGACGAGGGGGGCGGGGACGCCGGCGGGGAGGCCGGGCAGCCTGCCCGGGGAGGAGGTCGCGGGGCGCGGCAGGGAGGAGGCCGCGGAGGTCTCGGGGCGCCCGGAGCGACGGGCGGTCGGGGCGGTGCGGGGGGCCTCGGCCCGGACGGCCGGGGACGCGTCGGAACGGGCGGCCTCCGAGCGCGGGGCGGAGCCCGCGTGGCTGAGGCGCGCGAGCGACTCGGTGTGTTCGGTGAGTACGTCGTGGAGTACGCGGCGGACCGCCAGGCGTATCGCCGCGACCGCAGGATGGGGACCCATGTCCGGTGCCCTTCATGAAGAGTTTGGGGGGTGCCTCGGCTCTGCCTCGGCCCGAGATCGGAGCAAGGAGCGTCTCCGACCCCGGTCACTCAGAGTGCGTCGATGGTGACAGAACCGAGCCGTTCCCCGAGCATTGCACGCCTATCCCAACGCCTACGGTCCCTCGGATGGGTGATGCTGCGCCCCCAAGGGGGCGTCTGCCCGGTCCGTGCGGGCGAATGCCGTCGCCGTGCTCACGATTCCGCCTTGCGATGCACCCGTGCGACCCAGTCCGCCGGTTTGGCGATCTCCGCCTTGGTGGGGAGCGTGTTCGGGGAGGTCCAGACACGGTTGAACCCGTCCATACCGACCTCCTCCACCACGGCGCGCACAAAACGCTCGCCGTCGCGGTACTGCCGCAACTTCGCGTCCAGCCCGAGCAGCTTGCGCAGCGCCAGATCCAGCCGGCTCGCGCCGCGCGCCCTGCGCTGCTGGAACTTCTCCCGGATCTCCGCGACCGAGCGCACCACCTCCGGTCCGACACCGTCCATCACGAAGTCCGCGTGCCCCTCCAGGAGGGACATCACGGCGGTGAGCCGGCCGAGGATCTCGCGCTGCGCGGGCGTCTGCACCAGCTCGACGAGGGAGCGTCCGCTCTCGTGCTCCTCGCCCTCGGGGCGGGCGCCGGACAGCGACTGGGCGGCCTCCCTCAGACGCTCCAGCACGGTCATCGGATCGACCTCGGTCTGCGCGAGGAAGGACTGGATCTCGCCCTCCAGATGGTCGCGCAGCCACGGCACCCCGGTGAACTGGGTGCGATGGGTCTCCTCGTGCAGACAGACCCAGAGCCGGAAGTCGTGCGGATCGACCTCCAGCTCGCGCTCCACATGCACGATGTTCGGGGCGACGAGGAGAAGGCGGCCCCCGCCGTTGCCCGCGGGCAGATCACGGGTGGCGGGCGCGAAGGTCTCGTACTGCCCGAGCACGCGGGAGGCGAGGAACGACAGCAGCATCCCCAGCTCGACGCCGGTGACCTTGCCGCCGACCGCGCCCAGCACCGCGCCCGTGGGGCCGCCCGTGCGGCGCTCCTGCATCTTCTCCAGCAGGGGCTTGAGCAGTTCGCGGAAGCCCGCGACATTCGCCCTGACCCAGCCCGCGCGGTCCACGACGAGGACAGGGGTGTCCTCCGGCTCGTGATCGTCGGGGATCATACGGGTGAAGCCCCGTACATGCTCCTCGGAGGCCCTGGCATGCCGCCGCAGCTCGGCGACGACCGCGCGCGCCTCGTCCCTGCTCACGTCGGGACCGGGCCGCACGAAGCGGGTCGCGGTCGCCACGGCGAGATTCCAGTCGACCATCTCGGCACCACCGATGCTCGTCATGCGTCAACCGTACGTGGTGGGCCCCGGGCACGGTGCGGTGTGACCCAACCGGCCGCCCCTGCCGGGGAGCCCGCCACCGGGACCGGCCCGGAGGCCGCCGGCCCGTGTCCCGGGCGTTCCCGGCCCCGGGCGCCCCGCCGGTAACACCCGGCGACGGTCACGACGGTGTTACGCGAAGGCCGGCCCACGACCGTCACGACGGTGCTCTACGGGTTTCAGGTCCACGCCCCTCACGACGGTGCTCCACGGATGTCCGGTCCACGCCCCTCACGACGGTGCTCCACGGACGTCCGGTCCACGCCCCTCACGCCCGGGCACCCGTCACGGCGGAGTCCCACAGCTGCCGGAACACAGGCGCCGGAGTGGGTGCCGGAACACAGGCGCGGGACACAGGCGCCGGAAGACAGGCGCGTGGACACAGGCGTCAGGACACCAGGGCCGCCGCCAGACGGTCGAGGGCGAGCTGGGCGTCGTCGCGGGAGGTGGTGCGGTCCGCCAGGAAGGCGAAGGCCAGAAGCCGTCCGTCCGGGGCGACGACCGTGCCGGACAGCGAGTTCACCCCGGTCAGGGTGCCCGTCTTGGCACGTACGAGACCGGCGCCCGGCGAGGTGGCCGGATAACGGGAGTCGAGGGTTCCGCTGAAGCCCGCGACCGGGAGACCCGTGAGGACCGGGCGCAGTCCGGGGCGACCCTGCTCGGCGGCGCGGGCCAGCAGGGCGGTCAGCAGCCGGGCGGAGACCCGGTCGGCGCGGTCGAGACCGCTGCCGTCGGCGAAGTTCGTCCCGGCCAGCGGGACCTTCAGCCGTGCCAGCTGCTTCTTGACGGCCCGTCCGGCGCCCGCGAAGCTCGCCTCCTCGCCGGTCGCGATCGCGGTCTGCCGGGCCAGGGACTCGGCGATGTCGTTGTCGCTCTCGGTCAGGGTCCGCTCGACGAGTTCGGACACCGGCGGGGAGAGCACCTCGGCGAGCTGCCGCGCGCCCGGGGCGGGGGCGCGGCGGGCGGGGGCACCCGCCGCGAGCGCCACCCCCCGGGCCTCCAGCAGCCGCCCGAAGGCGCGGGCCGCGTCCCCGGCCGGATCACCGCTGCGCTCGGCGGACCCGGTGGACCGGGGGTCCAGGCGCCCCTGATCGACCATCAGCGGGGTGACATGGGCGAGGTTCCCGTTCACGCCGATGGGGTGCAGCTCCCGCCCCCGGTACAGCGAGGTGCTGTACGCCAGCCGGACCGGGGCCGGACCGGCGGCGCGCAGGGCGCTCGCCGTACGGTCGGCGAGCTTCCCGAGCCGGGCGCCGTCCAGGCTCGCGTCACCGCCGCCGACCAGGGTGACCACGGTCCCGGCGCCCTTGCCGGACGCGACGACGGTGGTGGGGATGCGGTGGTCGGGGCCGAGCGCGGACAGGGCGGCGACGGTCGTGGCGATCTTCGTGGTGGAGGCCGGGATCATCGAGGCGCCGGAGCGGGTCCCGTACACCTCCCGGCCCGTCGTCATATCGACAACGGAGGCGGCACGGACGGGCCCGAGTCCGCGGTCGCGGAGCAGCCGCCCGAGTTCCGGCGCGAGCCCCGCGGCGGGCACGGGGGCCGCCCGGCCCGGGGCGGCGGCCCCGGCCGCGGAACCGAGCGCGGTGAGCACCGCCGGGGCGGGCGGGGCGACCCGCTTCCCCTCGGACGCCCGGTGATCCGCGCCACCACCGGGGGCCCGGTCGGCCGCCCAGTCCCGTTCGGCCTTACGCTGGCCCGAGTCCCACGGGCCGGCCGCGGCCACCGCCCCGGCGGCCAGGGCGAGGCCCACCACGGTCGCGCCCGCCGCGAGCTGCCATGTCTTGATCACCGGCATCCCGGGCACCTCGCACCAGCCCCTTTCGCGATCACACACCTGCGTGAGGGACACTTAACCACCAGAACTGCGTCTTGCCGCGAGCATGGCACCCCGGTCGGCACCAGAGACATCCGACCGGGGGTCCGGGGGTCACCGCCCGGAGGGGCACAGCATCACCGGACGTATGTGTTGATCATGGAGGAGCCACCCGTGGAGTTCGACGTCACCATCGAGATCCCGAAGGGTTCGCGGAACAAGTACGAGGTGGACCATGAGACGGGCCGCATCCGACTGGACCGTCGTCTCTTCACCTCGACCAGCTACCCGGCCGACTACGGCTTCGTCGAGAACACCCTCGGCGAGGACGGCGACCCGCTGGACGCCCTGGTCATCCTCGACGAGCCGACCTTCCCCGGCTGTCTGATCAAGTGCCGGGCCATCGGCATGTTCCGGATGACCGACGAGGCGGGCGGCGACGACAAGCTGCTCTGCGTCCCGGCCTCCGACCCTCGCGTCGAGCACCTCCGCGACATCCACCACGTCTCCGAGTTCGACCGCCTGGAGATCCAGCACTTCTTCGAGGTCTACAAGGACCTGGAGCCCGGCAAGTCCGTCGAGGGCGCGAACTGGGTCGGCCGCACCGAGGCCGAGGCCGAGATCGAGGCGTCCTACAAGCGCCTGGAGGCGCAGGGCGGCGCCCACTGAGCGCCTGACACGCACCACGTCCAGCGGGCGGGCCACCCAGAGGGTGTCCCGCCCCTGGTCCTTCTTTTGTGGCTCGGTTCTCTCCCCCGGACGGAGTCTGAGGGAGAGAACCGAGCCACAAAAGGGAAGGGAGGAACGGTGCCGGAGCCCGAGAGCGAAGGTCCCGAGGAGACCGAAGGGTCGGGTCAGGCCGGGCGGAAACCCGCGTCCGACGAGGCGACCAGCGCCTTCGGGCCGCCCGGGGTGCCCGCTCGCCCGGAGCCGCCGGTCGAGGAGCATCCGACGTCGGAGTTCGCGGTTCCGGCCGGGGTCGCCCCGCCCGACGCCCCCGAGGAGGACCAGCCCACCTCGGAGTTCGCGACCCCCACGGGCGTGGCGGAGACGGCGGGGGCGGCCGAGACGGAGGGGTCCGCTTTCGCCCCGCCGTCCACGTACAGCGCCCGGCGCTCGCCGCCCGCGTTCACCCCCGCCGAGGGCGTTCCCGTGGTCACGCTGACCAAGGACGCGCCCTGGCAGGACCGGATGCGGACGATGCTGCGGATGCCGGTGGGCGAGCGGCCCGTGCCGGAGGCCGTGCAGCGGCACGAGGAGGGCGGTCCGGCCGTTCCCCGCGTGCTCGACCTGACGCTCCGTATCGGAGAGCTGCTGCTCGCGGGCGGCGAGGGCGCCGAGGACGTCGAGGCGGCCATGTTCGCCATCTCGCGCTCGTACGGGCTCGACCGCTGCGAGCCGACCGTCACCTTCACCCTGCTCTCGATCACGTATCAGCCGTCGCTGGTCGACGACCCGGTGACGGCGAACCGGACCGTACGCCGCAGGGCCACCGACTACACCCGGCTGGCCGCGGTCTTCCGGCTGGTCCACGACATCAGCTCGCCGGAGTCGGAGGTCTCGCTGGAGGAGGCGTACCGCCGTCTCGCGGAGATACGGCGCAACCGGCACCCGTACCCCGGCTGGGTGCTCACGGTGGCGAGCGGGCTGCTGGCCGGTGCGGCGTCCGTGCTGGTCGGCGGCGATGTGCTGGTGTTCCTGGCGGCCGCGGTCAGCGCCATGCTCGGCGACCGGCTGGCGTGGGTGTGCGCGGGCCGGGGGCTGCCGGAGTTCTACCAGTTCGTGGCGGCGGCGCTGGCCCCGGCCGCGATGGCCGTCGCGCTGACGCTCTCACCGCTGGACGTCCGCGCCTCCGCCGTGATCACCGGTGGGCTGTTCGCGCTGATCCCGGGCCGGGCGCTGGTCGCGGGGGTGCAGGACGGTCTGACCGGTTTCTACATCACCGCGGCGGCCCGGCTGCTGGAGGTCGGCTATCTGATCGTCGCCATCGTCATCGGTGTGCTGAGCGTGCTCTATCTGGGGCTGGCGCTGGGCGCTGGGCTCACCCCCGAGACCGCGCTGCACAGCGTGGAGCGGCCCGAAGTGCAGCTGCTGGCCGCGATGGCGCTGTCGCTGTGCTTCGCCGTGCTCCTCCAGCAGGAGCGTGACACGGTGCTGCTGGTGACCCTGAACGGCGGGGTCGCCTGGTCGGTGTACGGGGCGCTCGCCCTCACCGCGGACATTCCGCCGGTCGCCGCCACGGCGATCGCCGCGGGTCTGGTGGGCCTGTTCGGCCAGATGCTCTCCCGTTACCGGTACGCGTCCGCGCTGCCGTATGTGACGGCGGCGATCGGGCCGCTGCTGCCCGGTAGTGCCACCTACTTCGGCCTGCTGGCCATCGCCCGGGGCGAGCTGAACACCGGTCTGGCCTCGCTCTCCAAGGCGGCGGCGCTGGCGCTGGCGATCGCGATCGGGGTGAACCTCGGAAGCGAGATGTTCCGGCTCTTCCTGCGGGTGCCGGGCGTCGGCGAACCGGCGACCCGCCGCAAGGCGGCCAAGCGGACCAGGGGCTTCTGACGCCTGTGCTCCAGCCGTTCCCCGCCGCCGCCCTCCCGTGACCGCGGGACGTGCCGACTGAACGTGGAGGCCGGACGTGGAGGCCGGACGTGGACGCCGGACGTGGACGCCCGAACGCACCTGCTGGGTGCGTGAACGCGGGCCGGGAACACGGGGTCGGGAGCGCGGGCCGTGAATACGGGTCCGGAAACGCGGGAAGCCGTGCCCCGGTCGATACGGGCACGGCTTCCGGGTCGTACGGAAAGGGCTTCAGCGCTTGGCGTGGCGACCCCGCTGGACCGGGGCGGGGGCCTGGGTCCGGTCGGCGGTGCCGCCGCCCTCGCCGTCGCCCCGCGCGGCCTCCTTCTTCCCCTTGGAACGGGCCCGCAGGACCTCGATCACGATCGGCAGCACCGAGATCAGCACGATCAGGATCAGGATCTTCTCGATGTGCTGGTGCACGAAGTCGACATTGCCCAGCGCCGCCCCGAGCAGGGTGACACCCGCGCCCCAGAGGATGCCGCCGACGATGTTGTATGTGATGAACAGGCGGTAGTTCATCCGGCTGACCCCGGCGATGATCGGGGTGAACGTCCGCACGATGGGCACGAAGCGGGCGAGGACCAGCGACTTCGGACCGTACTTCTCGAAGAACTCGTGCGCCTTCTCCACGTTCTCCTGTTTGAACAGGCGGGAGTCGGGCTTCTTGAAGAGCGCGGGGCCCACCTTGCGGCCGAAGAGATAGCCGACCTGGTCACCGGCGACCGCCGCCAGCACGATCAGCACGCACACCGCCCACAGCGGCAGGGTGTCCAGCTTCCCGGTCGTGACCAGCAGACCGGTGGTGAACAGCAGCGAGTCGCCCGGCAGGAAGAAACCGATGAGCAGGCCCGACTCGGCGAAGACGATGAGCAGGACTCCGATGAGGCCGAAGGTCCCGATCAGATAGTCCGGATCCAGCCAGCTCGGTCCGAGCGCAAGGGTAGTCACGAGGTCCGGGCTCCTGAGTCTCTGGGGCGGTATCTCGGCACGCGCACTTCCGGCCGTCGTCCAAAGTTATCAACGCATCGGCCCAGGTCCGCGTTCCACGGGCCCTCCCAGGATGCACTGTGCCCGCACCGGTACAAAGCTGTGCGTCAAAGACGCTGAACCAGGAGTGACGGAAGGCGGACGAACATGGGCATCGAGGACTACGGCGGCGGGCAGGGGCCCCACCCCGACGTACTGGTGGTCACCACGAACGACGTCCCCGGCCATGAGGTGCAGCAGGTGATCGGCGAGGTCTTCGGGCTCACCGTGCGTTCCCGCCATCTCGGCAGCCAGATCGGCGCCGGGCTCAAATCGATGATCGGCGGTGAGCTGAAAGGGCTGACGAAGACCCTGGTGGAGACCCGCAACCAGGCGATGGACCGGCTGATCGAGCAGGCGCGCTCGCGCGGCGCGAACGCGGTGCTCATGTTCCGTTTCGATGTGACGGAAGCGGCGGACACCGGCACCGAGGTGTGCGCGTACGGGACGGCGGCGGTGATCGCGCCCCGGCCCTGAGGCGGTGGGGCAGGGACTCCATGAGCCCGGCCGCGCCCTGGGCCAGGAGGCCCGGCGGATGCGCCAGGCGGCTGGACCCCTGAACCAGGAGGCCCGGCGCATACGCGAGGCAGCTGGCCCCCTGAACCAGGGCGGCGGATGCGCGAGCCGGACGCACCACGGGTCATACGGGGCCCGCGGGACACCGTGAGCCTGACGGTGGCGGGGCGGGCGCAGGGCGGTGACCGGGGGCCGCAGGGCGTCGGTCACCGTTTCGACGGACCGGCTGACCTGGGCTCCCGCGGTCCCGAAGAGGGCTCGCACCGCCCGGTCCTCGCGTTGCGGGTGCCGGGTGGCCGTATGAGCCTGAGAGCTGGTGCCGTACGGCACCCGGACGCGGAAAGGCGGCGAGCGGATGGCCCTCCACAAGGGTGCGGACACGTCCCCCGACGGGGAGACCCAGCATGAGCGGGAGGTCCGCAGGCTCTCCCTGAACCCGTTCTACGGCGAGGCCGACCCGGTCAGTGGAATGACCTCGGCGCCACCGACGCACCGCCTGCCCGACGGGCCGATGCCGCCGATGACCGCGTACCGGCTCGTCCACGACGAGCTGATGCTCGACGGGAACTCCCGGCTCAATCTGGCCACCTTCGTCACCACCTGGATGGAGCCCCAGGCAGGGGTGCTGATGGGCGAGTGCCGGGACAAGAACATGATCGACAAGGACGAGTATCCGCGCACTGCCGAGCTGGAACGGCGGTGCGTCGCCATGCTCGCGGATCTGTGGAACGCGCCCGACCCCTCCGCCGCCGTCGGCTGCTCCACCACCGGGTCCAGCGAGGCGTGCATGCTCGCGGGCATGGCGCTCAAGCGCCGCTGGGCACAGCGGAACGCCGACCGCTATCCCGCCACCGCGAAACCCAATCTCGTCATGGGCGTCAATGTGCAGGTCTGCTGGGAGAAGTTCTGCAACTTCTGGGAGGTGGAGGCCCGGCTGATCCCCATGGAGGGCGAGCGCTTCCATCTCGACCCCCGGGCCGCGGCCGAACTCTGCGACGAGAACACCATCGGGGTCGTGGCCGTGCTCGGCTCCACGTTCGACGGGTCGTACGAGCCGGTCGCCGAGCTGTGCGCGGAGCTGGACGCGCTGCGGGACCGTACCGGGCTGGACATTCCCGTCCATGTCGACGGCGCGTCCGGAGCGATGGTGGCGCCCTTCGTGGACGAGGACCTCGTGTGGGACTTCCGGCTGCCGAGGGTGTCGTCCATCAACACCTCCGGGCACAAGTTCGGGCTGGTGTACCCGGGTGTGGGCTGGGCGCTGTGGCGGTCGGCCGAGGAACTGCCCGAGGAACTGGTCTTCCGGGTGAACTACCTCGGCGGGGACATGCCCACCTTCGCCCTCAACTTCTCGCGGCCGGGGGCGCAGGTGGTCGCGCAGTACTACACGTTCCTGCGGCTGGGGAGGGACGGCTTCCGCGCGGTGCAGCAGACCACGCGTGATGTGGCGATGGGGCTGGCGCGGAGGTTCGGCTCGTACGACGAGTTCCGGCTGCTCACGAACGGCGACGAGCTGCCCGTCTTCGCCGTCACCACGGCGCCCGGGGTGACCAACTTCGATGTCTTCGACGTGTCGCGCCGGCTGCGGGAGCAGGGGTGGCTGGTGCCGGCGTACACCTTCCCCGCGAACCGGGAGGACCTGTCCGTGCTGCGGGTGGTCTGCCGGAACGGATTCTCCGCGGATCTGGCGGAGCTGCTCGTGGAGGACCTGGACCAGCTGATGCCGGAGTTGCGGCGGCAGGAGCGGCCGTTGGGGAAGGATGTGGCGGCGGCGACGGCGTTTCATCATTAGCGGGGTTGGTGCGGGGCTCTGCGCGGGGCCCGCGCGTCGAGCCGATGGCCCGGCCGTGTCCCCGCCGGGTGCCGGAGCTGCTCCGCAGGGGAGCCGCCACGAACAGCGCGGGTGCCGCGCCTGGGGCCCACCCACACCGCCGAACCAGCCCAGACCACACCAGGTGGATGCGGGGCTCCACCCCGGACCCCGCGCCTCAAACGCCGGCGAGGCTGAAAATACTCAACCCAGCCCCCAAGGCACCGAGGCAGTCCAGAACGGGGACACGCCAACTGCCCCGCAGGGGAGCCGCCACGAACAGCGCGGGTGCCGCCGCCCCGGGCCCACCCACACCGCCGAACCAGCCCAGACCACACCAGGTGGAAGCGGGGCGCCGCCCCGGACCCCGCGCCTCAAACGCCGGCGAGGCTGAAAATACTCAACCCAGCCCGCCGGGCACCGAGACGCCCGCGCATCGGGCCGAGAACCGGCCATGTCCCCGCCGCGCACCCCAGGGCGAAGCCACCCCACACGCCAAACACGGCAACCACCGCGGACAACACCGGTGCACCACCGCGTACCGCCTCAAACGCCGGCGAGGCTGAAATCGCCCGAGGCACGGTGCCGGGCGGGAACGCGCCCGGGCTCAGGGCTATTTGCTCAGGTCGCGGAAGCGGTGGACCGCCAGGGGGAAGAAGAGCGCGAGGAGCGCGAGCGGCCAGAGCACCGCGAGGAGCGCCGCGTGGTCCGTGGCCCAGCCGCCGGGTGGTACCGCGATGCCGGAGAGGTCGCGTACCACCGTCGCCGTGACCGACATCGGGTTCCACTCGACGATCAGGGCGAGCCAGTCCGGCATCGAGGACGGCGAGGCGAACGCGGTGGAGAGGAAGGCGATCGGCCAGACCAGGATCTGCACCGCCTGGAGCAACTCCGGCCTGCCCGCGACCATCGCGAGGTGGATACCGATCCACAGCATCGCGAACCGCAGCATCAGCAGCAGCCCCACCGCCGCCAGCAGACCGCCGAAGCTGCCGTGCCAGCGCC
This sequence comes from Streptomyces sp. NPDC051018, assembly GCF_044456085.1. Classification (NCBI taxonomy): domain Bacteria; kingdom Bacillati; phylum Actinomycetota; class Actinomycetes; order Kitasatosporales; family Streptomycetaceae; genus Streptomyces; species Streptomyces sp. NPDC051018. The sequence continues at coordinate 48,313 of NZ_JBITFN010000021.1, read as the reverse complement.
AGCCGATCGCGTAACCGGCACCGATCATGACGGTCAGGCTGAGCGCGGATTCGAGCATGTCGGCGACGCTCCGGCCGACGAGGACCGCCGAGTCCGCCATCGGCATCGAGCGGAACCGGTCGATCACCCCCCGGTTGAGGTCCTCGGTCACCGCGACCATCGTCGACTCCAGGCCGAAGGCCATGGTCAGCGTCAGCATCCCGGGCACCAGATAGCCGATGTAGCCGCCCTCGACCCCCCGGCCGCCGCCCATGAGGAAGGCGAACATCACCATCATCATGACCCCGAAGGCGAGGCCGAAGACGAGTTGCCACGGCATCCGCGCCCAGTGGGCGAGTTCCCGCCGGGTCATCGTCCACGCGTCGGTCAGTACGTGCGTACTCATGCGGAGACCTCCTTGCCCGCGGCCTCGGTGGATTCCTCAGGAGCCCCCGGGTTCCGGGAGTTCTCGGAGTTCCCGGGTTTCCCCGGCCCCGGTGCCGTTCCGGCGGAGTCGTCGGTGAGGTGCAGGAACACCTCGTCGAGCGTCGGCCGGCGGACCGCGATGTCCTCCGCCTCGATACCCGCGGCCTCCAGCGCCCGTACGGTCTCGGTGAGCGCCGCCATCCGCCCGGTCACCGGTGCGCTCAGCAGCCGGCGGTCCCGGTCGAGCGTCACCGTACGGTCGAAGGGCAGCAGCGCCGCGACCACGTCGAGATCCTCCGCGTCGCGCAGGACGATGTCGATCCGGTCGCCACCGGTCTTCGCCTTCAACTCGTCGGAAGTACCGTCCGCGACGACCCGGCCCTTGTCGATGACGGAGATACGGTCGGCGAGTTGATCGGCCTCCTCCAGATACTGCGTGGTCAGCAGGACGGTCGTACCGCCGCCCGCCAGTGAGCGGACCGCGCTCCACACCTCGTTCCGACCGCGCGGGTCGAGTCCGGTCGTCGGCTCGTCCAGGAACAGCACCTCCGGTTCGATGATCAGTGAGGCCGCGAGGTCCAGCCGCCTGCGCATACCCCCGCTGAACTGCTTGACCGCCTTGGATCCGGTGTCCGCGAGCCCGAACCGCTCCAGGAGTTCATCGGCCCGCCGCCCCGCCCGGCGCGCGCCCAGATGGTAGAGGCGCCCGAACATCTCCAGGTTCTGCCGGCCGCCGAGGTGCTCGTCGAGCGCCGCGTGCTGGCCGAGGAGCCCGATCCGCCGCCGCACCTCGGCGGAGTCCTTCCGTACGTCGTACCCTGCGACGCGCACCACGCCCTCGTCGTGCCGCAGCAGCGTCGCCATGATGCGTACGGCGGTGGTCTTGCCCGCGCCGTTGGGCCCGAGCACTCCATGGACCGCGCCCCGGCCCACCGCCAGATCCAGTCCGTCCAGGGCCGGTTTGTCGCCGAACCGCTTCCGCGCTCCCTCGATGACGATCACGTCTGTCATACGTCTCCTTCCGCGCCGCCGCACCTATTAGTCAAACTTGACTACAGCCAGAGCAAGCTATCCCCCGATTGCTCGTTAGTCAAACTTGATTACTTGACGGCGCGAGAATCAGGCCCCCGGCGCATGCCCACTAGCCCAGATCGCCCTCGTGCGGCTCACCCGTCGCGTACGGGTTCTCCTCGCCCTCGCCGAGCACCCCCACGAAGGGCTCGCCCTCCCCCGCGAAGGTGTACGCGCCGCCCTCGATACGGGCGATCAGGCCACGCGTCCAATCGACGCCGAAGTCCGCCGAGGCGACCCAGAGATTCATGATCTCGCCGATGTGCCCGAGCTGCCCGGGCCCCTCCTCGGGGGTGTAGTAGCCGGTCACCGCCGACCGCCAGTCCTCCATCCCGCGCACGCGCTCCGTCAGCAGCGCCACGGCCTCCTCCCGGCTCAGTTCGACGATGAAGCCGATGGCCCCGGAGAGGGTGTCCATCTTCTGGTCGTAGGCGGTGAGGGCCTCGCGCAGGAGCCGGAAGAACTCCTCGTCACCCTCCTTGGTCATCTCGTACTCGGTGCGCGGCGGGCCGCCCGCCGTGGACGGCGCGATCTCGTGCGCGTGCAGCAGGCCCTGCTTGGCCATCTGCTTGAGCGCGTGGTAGATCGAACCGGGTTTGGCGTTGGACCACTCGTGCGCGCCCCAGTACTCCAGGTCGTTGCGGACCTGGTAGCCGTGCGCCCGCCCGTGCTGGCGCACGGCCCCGAGGACCAGCATGCGGATCGCTGACATCGTCCGGGACTCCCATCTCTTCAACTTTGACTAGAGTAGGGGTTACCTTCCCGGGGGCGCCGCCATCCACCCGTAAAGCAGCCTTCCACGCGCACCCTCACGCCGACGGCGCGTCCACGCGGACCGCCGGCGTCACGCGGACCGCCGGCGTCACGCGGATCGTCGGCACCCATACGTAGGCTCGGCACCGCAGAGTCGGCACTCATACGTACGGCCGGCGGGCACGCGTATCGCCGGCTCTCTCCGCGGTCTACCCGGCCCTGTTCCGGGGTCTACCCGGCCCCGTTCTCGCCGTACTCCAGCGCCACCAGGTCGAACGCCGTCTTCCCGTCGAGCGACTCACGGATGATGTCCGCGTGGCCCGCGTGCCGGCCGATCTCCTCCACCAGGTGGATCATCAGCCAGCGCATGGACACCCTGCCCTCCTTGGGGAACCACGGCGCCTCGGGCAGCGGAAAGGTGTCGTTCAGGCTGGGCACGGCGCGGATGAACTCGGCCGTCTCCGCCGCGACCGAGCCCCAGAACGCCAGCATGTCCTCCAGCGACTCGTCGTCCACCAGCCGGAAGCTGTCGCCCCAGGTCTCCTCCGTACGCTGCTTCTCGTTCGGACGCTGCTGGGCCATCCGCAGCCAGTTCAGCTCGGTCTCGGCGACATGCTTGACCAGTCCGGACAGCGACAGTTCACTGACGCTCGGCCGGCTCGCCGTCTGCTGCTCGGTCAGCCCCAGCACCGACCGCCGGATCGCCCCGCGCTGTGCCTCGACAAAGGCGAGCAGCGCCCCGCGCTCGTCTCCCTCGGCTTCCGCCGGAACGTGAGTGACCATCGTGTCCGCCCTTCAGGCTGCTCCACAGGAGAGGCTTCCGCCCTCCCTCCGTCACCGCAAACGCTAGGGGCCGTCCAGGACAGTTTCTGTCCTGGACGGCCCGTCCCGTCCGTAAGCCTGCGCAAGCGTCCGAAAGTGTGGGTAACAAATGCCCTTCAAGCGGCCAGAAGGGTCAGAAGGGGAACCGCGAGCGGCCGTACTGTACCGAGATCCACTTCTGGGTCGTGAACGCCTCGATCATCGACTCCCCGTTCAGCCGCCCGCTCCCGGAGTGCTTCTCCCCGCCGAAGGGCACGATCGGCTCGTCATGGACCGTGCTGTCATTGATGTGGATCATGCCGGTATTGATCCGCTTGGCGATGGCCACGCCCCGCTCGACATCGGCGGTGTGGACGGCTCCGCTGAGTCCGTACGGAGTGTCGTTCGCGATCCGCACCGCGTCGTCCTCCCCGTCGAACGGCACGATCAGCACGACCGGCCCGAAGATCTCCTGCCCCAGGACCGGGGAGTCGGTCGCGATCCCCGTGAGCACCGACGGCTCCACCAGATTGCCCTCGGACCCGCCCCGCAGCAGTGCGGTCGCGCCCGCCTCGACCGTCTGCGCGACCAGTGTGGTGACGGCGTCGGCCTGACGGGAGTTGATGAGCGGTCCGATGTGGGTGGCGGGGTCGGCCGGGTCGCCCACCTTGAGCGTGCGCACCTTGGCGACGAACTTCTCGGTGAACTCCTGCTCTATCGCGCGATCCACGAGCACCCGGTTCGCCGCCATACACACCTGCCCCTGGTGCACATAACGGCTGAAAACCGCCGCGTCGACCGCGTAGTCGATATCCGCGTCCGCCAGAACGATCAGCGCGCTGTTGCCGCCCAGTTCCAGGATCGCCCGCTTGAAGTTGGCCGCGCAGACGGTGGCGACATGCTGGCCGACCTTGTCGGAGCCGGTGAAGGAGATCGCCTTGGGGACCGGGTGCTCGATCAGCGCGTCGCCGATCTCCGCGATGTCCGTGATCACGACGTTCAGCAGTCCGGGCGGCAGCCCCGCGTCCTCGAAGACCTTGCCCACCAGCGCCCCACCGCAGATCGGGGTGTTCTGGTGCGGCTTGAGGACGACCGCGTTGCCGAGCGCCAGCGAGGGCGCGACCGACTTGATGGAGAGGAGGAAGGGGAAGTTGAAGGGGCTGATCACTCCGACGACACCGACGGGCAGCCGGTAGACGCGGTTCTCCTTGCCGTCGACCGGCGAGGGAAGAATCCTTCCTTCGGGCCTCAGCGCCAGCTGGATCGCCTCGCGCAGAAACTCCTTGGCCAGATGCAGCTCGAAGCCCGCCTTGAGGTGGGTCCCGCCCAGCTCGGCGATGATCGCCTCGGTGATTTCCGCCTCGCGCTCCTCGATGATGCGCAGGGCGTTCTCGAAGACGGCGCGGCGGGCGTACGGGTTGGTCTCGGCCCAGGCCACCTGCGCACGCTCGGCCGCCCGGTACGCCTGGTCCACCTCGACCGCCGTGGCGACGGGTATGGAGGCCAGCTTCTCCCCGTTGTAGGGATTGAAGTCGATGATGTCCCAGGAGCCGCTCCCGGGCCTCCACTCGCCGTCGATGTACTGGTGGGCCAGTTCGGTGAACAAGGACATGTGATCCGATCCCTTACCCTCAGTTACCTCTTGCGGAAGCAGCGGGAGCCGTCAGGAGAAGCAGATGCCTGATGTCACGTCACTATACTTGCGCAGAGGGCGAGTTGGAGTAGACCACGGTCAGGTGATTCGGACCGGACCGCAGGTCACGGTCCTCCGGCTCACGTCAGCTGCAACAGACCGCGCAGTACGTCACGGCTCTGCTCCGGGTCGGGGCTGTCCTCCTGGAGGCGCTCCATCACCCTCTCGTACTGGGCGACTTCCTCGCGCTTGTCCAGATAGAGCGCGCTGGTGAGCTGCTCCAGATAGACGATGTCGGAGAGGTCCGACTCGGGGAAGCGCAGCATGCTGAAGGCGCCGCTCTCGCCCGCGTGGCCGCCGAAGCTGAAGGGCATCACCTGGAGCGTGATGTTCGGCTGCTCCGAAATCTCGATAAGATGCCTCAACTGCCCCTGCATCACGGCCCGATCGCCGTAGGGGCGGCGCAGTGCCGCCTCGTCGAGGACGGCGTGCAGCCGTGGGCCGCGCTCCGATACGAGCACCTTCTGGCGCTCCAGCCGCAGCGCCACCCTGCGGTCGATGTCGGCTGGGGTGGAGTTCGGTGTGCCGCGTGCGACGACGGCGGCGGCGTACGACTCGGTCTGGAGCAGACCGTGCACGAACTGGACCTCGTAGATCCGGATGAGCGAGGCCGCCGCCTCCAGTCCCACATACGTCTGGAACCAGCCGGGCAGCACATCCCCGTAGCTGTGCCACCAGCCGGCGATATTGGCCTCCTTGACGAGGGCGAGCAGAGCGCCCCGCTCCGTCTCGTCGGCGACTCCGTAGAGCGTCAGCAGATCTTCGACATCCCTCGCCTTGAAACTCACACGTCCCAACTCCATGCGGCTGATCTTCGACTCTGATGCGCGGATCGAGTAGCCGGCCGCCTCACGGGTGATGCCGCGCGATTCGCGCAACCGCCTCAGCTGCGAGCCCAACAGGATGCGCCGCACCACGGATCCGCCACCCGGCCCTTCGGCCCACGACTCGCCTGCGGTCACGACTCGGACCCTCCTCGTCCTTCTCGTCCTGCTCGTCCAACGTTCCCGGTCCTCCGGTCCCTACAGCCTGAGGCATCCCCTAGCCCCAAGTGCCGGATTCTGCCACCAAAACACTCCAGCCCGTACTCATTCGATTACTGAAATGGGAAGCGCTTGGGAAGCCCATGAAAGAGATGTGGGGAAGATATGACCCAGAACCCCCACGGGAGTGGACAGGACGGGCGCGTGCACGTGCATCTGCCCTTGCATCTGCCGTAAGCATTCGGAACGATGGTTCTTGCGCACCTGCATGTTCGTTTGTGTTGAAGCGTCACAGCCGCGATTCCCGGGAGTGCCTCGCATGGGGACGAATGGATCGACCATGCTCGAGCCTTTAAGGCAGGGGCTTCCCCCCATCGACCAGGCGAAGGCCACCAGTTCGGCGTCCTGCTCGCTGTCGGCCCGCTATGAAGCGGTGCGCGGGGCCCGTAAGTTCACCCGGGCGACCCTCCGGGACTGGAACCTCGACGACTGCTTCGACGATGTCAGTCTGGTCGTGTCCGAACTTGTCACCAACGCGCTGCGGCATGCCGTGCCCGACGAGACAAGACAGACCCAGGACCCGCCCGTACGGCTGCATCTGATGAGATGGCCCGGCCGGCTGGTGTGCGCGGTGCGGGACCCGAGTCCGGTGAGACCCGGGGCGTCGCTCGGCAGCGGGGCGTACGGGGAGGGGGGCGGGGGCCTCGGGGGCGACTCCCCCGGGAACGGGTCGTCGGGCAACGGATCCCTCCATGGCGTCAACGGCCGTTCCGTCACCGGGGCGCCCTCCGGTGGCGGACTGCCCGCCGGTGGCGCCTTCGACGATGGGTCTTTCTGTGACGAGTCCTTTGGTGACGAGTCCCTTGGTGATGGAGGCTTCGGTGACGGGAGCTTCGGCGAGGGCTCACCGTTCCCCGACCCCCGTGGGCCGGCCGAGTCCGGCCGGGGCCTGTTCCTCGTGGACGCCTTCAGCGACAGCTGGGGCTGGCACCCGCTCGCCGGGGCGCTGCACGGCAAAGTCGTGTGGGCGCTGTTCCGGTTGAGCTGAATCCGACCGAGCCGTACTCTCCGCCGGGCCGACACGGCGGAGAGTTCCGGTCGAACGAGCTGGAAGCGGGCCCACTGTTCGGGGGAGGGCCCGCTTCTTCATGCCTGCTTCACGTCTTCTTCAAGTCGTCCCGGTCCGCGTTCCGGTGCGGGGCGTCCGACGGTCCGTCAGTAACCGCCGGGGCGACCGCGCCTGTGGGCGGGCAGCCCGTTCGAACCCTGGTGGGGCCGGTGGCGGACACGGCGATCCGCACGCTCCAACCCGTCCCCACGGAACGGGCGCCACGGAACCCACGGCGGGAACGGCCGTGTCCGAGCGGCCCGTTGAGCTCCGCTGAGGCGCGTTCGGCCCCGTCAGCCGCCCGCTATCAGATGGTCGAACTCCCCGTCCTTCACACCCAGGATCATCGCTTCGATCTCCGCCGGTGTGTAGACGAGCGCGGGACCGTCGGGATGCCGTGAATTGCGCATCGCCACATTCCCGCCGGGCAGCTTGGCGAACTCCACGCACGAACCCTGGGAGTTGCTGTGCCTGCTCTTCTGCCAGACGACCCCGGGAAGCTCCGTGGCCGCCATGCCGTTGTACGCGTGGTGCACGAGTAGCTCCCGAGGTACAAGGTGCATGTGTCAACTGTCGGGGATCATAGCTCTGTTTCACCTGCGAATGCATGAGCGTCCGCACGAGCAGATGCACGTGCACGTGGGGTGTTCCTTCGGTTACGCAGTGAGCGGTTCCGGCGGATCACACCGTGCCCTGTGACTTCGAGTGCCCCCTCAGGCGCCCGGGGAACGGACGAGCGTCCACCGCCGTCCGTGGGCGTGTGCGCCGACGTGCGGGGCGGGTCGTCCGGGTCGTTTCCCCCGTGCACTAGTAAGAGACGCTCAGGGGGCCCATCCGGCTCCCTTTTCCAGGTAACAGTCCAGACAGCGCTGGTCGGACGGTACGGCCCGAGGGGGGCCCGCGTGGGAAGGCGTACGCCGGATTCCTCCCGGGGGTATCCGCGGCATCCTGGTAGCTTGGCGCGGTCTTTCATCCGACACAGGGGGACATCCCATGCGTGTACGTACATCCGTGGCCGCGGCAGGAATCGCCACCGCGATCGCTCTTGTGCTGACCGGTTGCGGCAGTGACGGGGACGGTGGCGGGGACTCGTCCAAGGAGAAGAGCCCGGCGCCCGGCGCGCCCACGGCCTCGGCGACCGACCCCGGGACGGAGGAACCGGCCGGCGACGGCGGTGACATCGCCGGCGCGTGGTCCGGGATGAGCGGGGGCAAGCCCGTGAGCCTCGGGATCACCGGCAAGAAGGCCGTGCTCGTCGCGGAGGGGCACACATGCAGTGGTGAAGTCGCGGACCACGGCAAGCAGATGCTCGCGCTGACGTGTGTCGACGGCAACAAGGACCGGACGATGGGGACGATCGAGTCCAGCGATGACAAGACGCTGGTCATCTCGTGGGACTCGGGCAAGAAGGACACGTTGAGCAAGGTGGGGGCGGGGGAGCTGCCGACGGATCTGCCGTCGATTCCGAAGCTGCCGGGGGCGTGAGTGGGGGCTGGGGGCTGGGGGCTGTGCGGGGTGCCGCCCCGGGGCCCCTGCGCCTCAATCGCCGGCGGGGCTGAGGTTTCTGGCCCGTTCCGCGCGGGGTTCTGCGGCGGGCTCTGCACGGGGCTCCGCCCGGGCTCTGCACGGGGCTCCGCCCGGGCTCTGCACGGGGCTCCGCCCCGAGCCCTGCGCCTCAAACGCCGGCGAGGCTGAAACATCCGGCCGGCCCGGCGACGGAGGACCCGGGGCCCGACGGCGAACCGTCCCCTGGAAACACCGGGCCCTCGCGGGGCTCCGCCCCGGACCCCGCGCCTCAAACGCCGGCGAGGCTGGATTCTTCAGCCCATCCTCACAACGTGGGCCAGGCCGAAGAATCCGGCCCCTCCGGCGATAGAGGGCCCTGGACGCGGCGGCGAGCGGCCGAAGGAACAGGCACCTGGGCGAACCGCCGTCCCTGCGAAGCCGAAGTATCCAGCCCACCCGGCGATTGAGGACGCAGCGGCGAACCATCCCTTGGAAACCACCGGGCCCTCGCGGGGCTCCGCCCCGGACCCCGCGCCTCAAACGCCGGCGAGGCTGGATTCTTCAGCCCATCCTCACAACGTGGGCCAGGCCGTA
>NZ_JBITFN010000021.1:0-39304 GCF_044456085.1 Streptomyces sp. NPDC051018 | reverse complement strand
CCGAAGAATCCGGCCCCTCCGGCGACTGAGGACCCACGACGCGGTGGAGGAACGATCACGGCAACAGGCGCCCGAGCAAACCACCCTCACGGTCTGGCAAGCGCGGTGGTGAGGTCGGTGAGGGCCTCCGCGGTGAGGGTGATGCCGCGGTCGAGGACCTCGTGGTCGTAGCTCCATTGGGCCAGGGTGTGGTCGAACCGGTCCCAGTGGGGGGTTCGGCGTTCGCGTACCGCTTTCGCCGCCCGGTCCGCGTCCTGGCGGAGTGCCTTGGCGAGGGTCGCGGCCGCGGGAACGGGGCTGTCCCCGCGCCCGGGGAGATGGGCCTCCAGCAGCATCCCGCCCCGGCCCAGTTTCGCCAGCGCCCCGGATGCGGCCTCCGCCGCCGTACGGGACAGTCCCCGGCCGCGTACCGGTTCATGGGCCGCCCTCGTCATCGCCTCCTGCCAGGCGATCCGGGCGTCCCGCGCGGCCAGCAGCGCCCGGCGGATGTCCCGCGCCGAGGCATCCGCCTCGGCAGGACGGGCGTAGTGGTCGACCACCGCGGCGACATAGCGGCAGTCCGCCTTGAGCCAGTCGGCGAGACGGCTCCGCAGCCGGGGCGTCTCCCACGCCGGGTAGAGGGCGTACGAGAGCATCGCCAGCAGCCCGCCGATCAGCGTCAGCAGCACCCGTTCGGGCACGGTCTGGCCCGCGTCCTCGCCGCCCATGCCGAGCAGGAACACGACGTACGCGGAGATGCCGACGTTCGTGACCGCGTAGCCGGAACGCAGGACCAGATACGTACAGAAGGCGCACAGGACCGCGAGCGCCGCCGACAGCCAGGTCCCCGGCGATGCCGTCTCCAGGACCGCCGTCGCCACACCGACGCCGATCAGGGTGCCGCCGAAGCGGGCCACCGAACGGGCGTACGTCTGGGTGAAGTCCGGGCGCATGACCATGACCGAGGTGATCGGCGCCCAGTACCCGTGGCCGAGCGGCAGCGCGGAGCCGACGAGATAGCTCGTGACCACGACCGTGGACACCCTCAGCGCGTGACGCATGATCGGTGAGCCCCGCCGGATCTCCGCGCGCACGGTACGCAGGGCGCCGGGGAGCAGACGCAGGAGCGGGGGCCGGTCACGGTGTCCGCCCCGGCCCGCGCCCTCCCCCTCGCCCCGGGCCGTTTCGAGGACCTCGTCGAGGAGGGCCGCGAGCCGCAGCGCCGCCCTGCGGGGCGGGCCGGTGAGGATCGCCCCCGTGTCCGGGGTCCTGAGCACGGCGAGCGCGGGCGCCGGGGGTGCGACCGGCGCGCCGTGGCGGACGGCTCCGGCGGCGGTGTCGAGCACGGTTCCGGCGGCGGCGAGCAGTTCCCTCACGCGGTCCCGCCCGGGTCCCTCGTCCGGTACCCCGAGCGCCGGGTCCGCCAGTGACGCCAGCACCGGTCTGATCCGCTCGGCGAGCCCCCGCGCGCCGTGCAGTTCCGCGGGCCGACGGCGGGCCTCGCGCGGGGTGACGGCGGCGGCGCTCCGGGCGACCATCAGGGGCGCGGGGTCGAAGGGGGCGGTGGGGTCGTGGCGCAGCCGCCTCGCGTAGTCCGCCTCGGCCGCGAGGGCGTCGGCGAGTGCGTCACGCTGGGCGCCCCAGGGGCGTACGGGGAACAGCACGATCAGCGCCGCCTGCACCACCCCGCCGACCGCGATCATCGCGGCGTGGCCGGCCGCCGCGGCGACCGAGGTCGGGAGGGTGACCGTCACCAGCATGATCGCGACGTTCGAGGCGCCGATGATGCCGACCGTGGGCCCGACCGCCCAGGCGAGCCCGGCGATCAGGGTCCACACCGCGAGCAGCACGGCGAAGATCCCGAGATGTCCAGCGGCGAGGTACCCGATGAACGTCGACACCGCGAGGCTGCCACCGGACGCGAGGGCGAGCACCGGGCGGGGGCGCCAGCTGCGCTGGAGTGTGGCGATGGCGGCCTGGAACGCGCCGAACGCGGAGCTGACCGCGACGACCGGTCCGAAGAGGGCGAGGGCGCCGCCGACGACGAGCGCGAGTCCGCAGGCGCCTCGGAGAGCCACCGCGGGTGCGACCCGCCGCGGTTCGAGACGGAGCCCGGAGCGGGCGGTCTCCTTCAGGGCCCGAAGCCAGGTCATGGGGTGAGGGTAACGGCTGCCTGTGTGTGTTTGAGATGTTTTGTACGGCGCCTTTGTGGCGTCGGGCGGACCCGGGTGCGCCCAGGCGTACGGTCCGGGACCAGGCCCTCGCCCCTCGCCCTTCGACCTGGCGGGGTGGCGGGGTGGCGGTCCGACCGCCCGCCCGGGGTCCGGCACCCCGGAGCGCTCCCGGGCGGGCCCGGCCCGTCGTCGCCCGTGGTGATCGTGAGGAGGTGGAGGGTCCCGTTGGTCACGGTCCGGGCGGGGCCGGTGCCGGGGTGGGGAGCGTGTCCGTGCCGGGCGTCATCGATCCGCCCCAGGGGTCGGTGATGCCCCGTGCCTCCTCCAGCACCACCAGGTCCCGGCCCAGTCCCACCGCGATCCGGCCGGGCGACGACCAGACCAGGTCGTGGGCGGCGGACGGGAGGTCCAGGACCGCCAGCGGGCGGCGGCCCCGGAGGTCCCATGTACGCAAGGTCGCGTCGGCGCCGATGCTGAAGACCGCGGGCACTCCGGCGAACCGCCCCGCCGTGAGCCGGCCGACCGCGTCCGAGTGACCCGTCAGCGGCTCGCCGTCCGGCTCCCCCGACAGCGCGTCCCAGACCCTGATCGTCCGGTCCGCGCCACCCGTCAGCGCCAGCCCTCCCACCCCCCGGACACAGGTGACCGCACCCGGAAGACGGGCGAAGGACCGCTGGACCAGGGCCTGTTCGGTCAGCTCCCAGAAACGTACGGTGCCGTCGTCGCCGCCCGAGACCAGCCGTGCGCCGCCCTTGTCGTCCGGCGCGAACGCCAGCCCCCTGACCGGTGCGTCGTGCGCCGTCGCGTGCTCGCCGACCAGGGACCCCGACAGCAGATCCCAGACGGCGATGGCGCCGTCCCCTCCGGTCACCGCCACCGGGCGCCCGGCCAGGCGCCCCACCGCGAGCGCGTCCGTCCGGCCCGCGCGCGAGATCAGCGGGCCGCCGACGGGAGTACGCCGCTGCGCGTCCCAGATCCGCAGGGTCCAGTCCGCTCCCGCCGTGAGGATCACCGGGCGGCGGCCGAGCCGGGTGAACGCCAGCGCCGTGACACCGACCTGCCCGGTCCGGATCCGCCCGGTCCTCCGGCCGGTGACCGGATCGCGCATCCAGACCTCCTCGCCGCAGGCCCCGAGAAGCAGCCTCCGCCCGCCGGCCGAACCGGCCGCCACCGCCACCACCGGCCCCGGGTGCCGCTGCCCCGCGTCGGGTGCGCGCGGCACCGCCAGATCCCATACGCGTACGGAACCGTCGGCGCTGCCCCCGACCAGGATCCCGCGGCCACCGGCGACGGCGGCCGTGAGCGCGGTGAGGGAGCGCGCCGAACCGCCGAGGATCCGCCGGCCCTCACCGGGCGTGTCCAGCGGATACAGCGTCACCGAACCGCCGTTCGCCACGGCGGCGACCGGGCCACCCGGCCCGCCCGGCTCGTCCCTCCCGCCCGGCTCCTCCGAACCGCCCTGCTCACCCGCCTCATCAGGCCCGCCCCGCTCGTCCGCGAAGAGCGTCACCGGTCCGGAGTCGTCGTACGCCTCCCCGCCCGCCAGCGGTACGGCCCGGATCTCCCGGTCGCCCCCGGCGGCCCCCGGACCGGCCGTGTCCCAGATCACCGGCCCCGCCGAGGTGAGGGCCAGCACCACCGTACGGTCCGGCCCGGCCGCGTACACCGCGACCGAGCGCACCGCTCCGGGTGCCCCCGTCAGCCGGGGCAGGGGCAGTGGTTCGGGCCCGGCCAGGTCCAGCAGACGGATCTCCTGTGAGCGCAGGACCAGGGCGGCCAGCGGCGCCCCGGAGGACTCGGCGACCCCCGTCAGCACATCGGCGACAGTCGCCACCTCGCCGCCGCGTTCGTCGTGGACGGTCAGGACCCCTGCGGCCCGGCCGAAGGAGATCCGGCGGACCGGACGGCCCCTGCCCCCGGCTCCCCCGGCACCACCGCCGCTCGCCCAGGCCCTCAACTGCCGTGCCAGGGCCGGGCCCCAGTCCTTGCGGGGGGCGATGTGGACCACGTCCCCGGCCGGGACGGTACGGGGAATCTCCTGGGCGCTCGCCAGATCCCACCGGGTCGTCCATCCGGGCCCGCCCGAGGCCAGCACCTCCGTCCGGCCCGAGCGTTCCTCGACGGTGAGCCTGCGGGCCGCCCCGGGCGCCCCCGTCAGCACGGCGGCCGGCGCCTCCTCCCCCGCCGAACCGGACGCCCACAGCGGGGACCAGCCGCCCGTCCCGCCGCTGAGTCCCGGGGCTCCCGGCTCTCCGTCCCCGCCGTCCCCGCCGATCGTGAGCAGCGCGGCCAGACCTCCGCGGCCCGAGCGCATCGCGTCCAGCGCCAGCACCGACCGGCGGGCCGCGGCGTCCAGGACCCGGTGCCGACGGGCCGACATCCGGTAGACGGCGGCCAGTTCACGCGCCGCCTCGCCGTCGAGTACGTCCAGGGCGGGAGCGGGCGGCCCCGCGTGGATGAGGAACTCGGGGTCGGCGACCAGTTCGTCGGCCCGCCCGGCGTCCCCGGCGTGCTCCAGCGCGTGCCGCAGCTGGTACGGAAGGGCCGCCCTCCACCGGACCGGTCCGGCGGGGTCCGGGCGGAGCGGGGCGAGCAGCGCGCGCAGGACGGCCGGAGCGGCGGGTCCTCCGCCCGCGGCCGGCAGGGCCCGGAGGTGGTCGACCAGTTCCTGGTGGAACAGCCGGTAGAGGGTGGGCCCTTCGGGGTCGGCTGTGCGGCGCAGATAGAACCCGACCCGCTCCAGGGTCCCGGCCGCGTCCGGTACGGCGGCATCGGATGAGGGAGCGTCCGGTGCGGGGACATCCGGCACAGGGACATCCGGTGCGGGAACGTCCGGCGCGGGGGCCGTCAGCCGCCCGGTGTCCTCCGGACGGCCGGTGTCCGCCGCCGGCCGCCCCTCGGCCTCAGGTCCGTACACTCCGGTTCCGTGCGCTCCGGGCCCGTCCGCCCGGGGCGCGTTCACCAGAGGTCCGTGCGCCGAGGGCCCCTCGGCCTCGGGGCCTTCCGCCGGGGGCGCGCCGTTCATCCAGGGTGCGACGGCCCGGGCGAGCGCCGCCGGGATACCGGGGTGCTTGGCGTGGGCCACCGCGACGAGCAGCGGCCGGGCCCAGGGGTCTCCCAGCCGCGCGAGATCCAGCTCCAGCATGTCGGCGACGGTACGCGGGGCCCTGGCGATCACGTCGTCGATGTCCTCGGTGCCGATCGCCCGTGGCGCGTCCAGGAGTTGGTGCAGATAGAGCCGGGCGAGCAGATACGGGCCGGGAGCCCCCGCGTGCGCCTCCTCCCCCACCAGAGCGTCGGCCAGTTCGCCGCCGAGCCGCTCCCGCAGCTCGTCCTGGTGCCCGGCGTCGTACAGGGGCGACAGCTCCAGATGCCTCCGTACGAACTCGGCGACGTCGTCCCTCAGTACGGTCCGGTCGGCGTCGTCCAGGTCGAGCAGGAGGCCCCGTTCCCGCGCGCCCGCCACCACGGCGGCCGTGTCCTCGACGTCCCGGGTCCCGGCGAGCAGCCGGCAGACGGCGGTCTCGGTGCCGGACCGTGCCCTCTTCGCCCGCGCCCCCGCGAGGGGCAGCAACAGCAGGTCCACCACATCGGCGGGGTTCAGCGCCTCGTCGAGGGCGTCGACGACGACGGTCGCCACCGGATGGCCGCGTTCCGCCCGCCGCCGCAGGGCGCCGATCAGTTGTACGGGAGTCAGTCCGGCGGCCGGAACCGGGAGCCCCAGCTGACGCCCGATCGACGACGCGAGCTGCCCCGTCTCCCGCCCGCGCGCGTGGACGGCGGCAAAGGCGGTCGCCCGCCCGGGAAGCCTCGGCTGCCGGGGCAGCCGTTCGAGGAGGGCCCGCCGGAGCTGGGGGTGCGCCGCGCAGACGAGCATGCCGAGCAGCGCGGACTTCCCGGTGCCGGGGCCGCCGGTCACCACGGCCAGTGAGGGCGAGGGCGGACCGGCCGGGGACGGAGGGACACGGGACCGCGCTGTCTCCGGCTGCGCGGCGCCCGTTTCCCGGGCACCCGGCTTCCGGCCACCCGAGTGCGGGCCACCCGCTCCGCCGGCGCCCGGCTGCGGTGCGCCCGGCTCCCGGGTCTGCGGCCGCGAGGTGTCCGGCAGCGAAGGATCCGGCAGCGAGGTGTCCGTCAGCGGGGCCGGTGACTGCTGCGCGGGTAACGGGGAGGCCGGGGTGTTGTTCAACCATGGAGTCAGGACCGCGAGTTCGGCATCCCGGCCGCTGAAGAGACAGCTGCCCACCGAGTCGTCCCGCGCCCCGAAGGCACGGGTGATGTAGTGGTGCGCGTCGAGGACCGGGTCGAGTTCGGCCAGGAAGCTGCGCAGTGAGTCCTCGGCGCCCAGCCGCAGGCGTGCGAGGGTCGTCGGGGCGAACCGGGGGTTGCGGAACAGCCGGAGCGCGGGCTCCTCCCCCAGCGCGAGCGGGGTGCTGTCGAGATGCTGCGGCATCCCCTTCCCGTCCCGCCACAGCCGGTCGAGGGTCGCCCGTATCTCCCTGGTCACCAGCGAGACGGGGACGAACTCCAGGGACGGGTCCGTCTCCAGACCGTCCGCGCGCAGGCGTTGCAGCACGGCCGCCACGGCCTCGCTGAAACGGCCGTTGAACGCCTTCTCCTCCGGCGCCGCGGCGGCCAGCACCCAGGCGCGGCGCGCGTCCGCGCTGCGTGCCTCGGCCCGCAGCCGCATGGACCAGTTGTTCCACTGCCAGCGGACGGCCGCCCCTGCGTGGCAGACGTCCAGCATGATGAGCGCCGCAGGGCGCCCCTCGCGCTCCAGGTCCCGCAGCCACGACTCGACGTCCAGCCCGTCGCCGCGCGCGCTGTCGGCCAGGGCGATCCGCAGGGAGCCGGAGGAGTCGGTGTGGCCGTGGCTGATGAGGTGGACCACCAGCCCGCCCCCGACGGGTGTACGTCCCACGGCGTCGTCGAGCGAGGTACGGGCGAGGTCGAGGCCCGGGTCCACGAGCACCGCGCCGCCGTGCAGCCGGTACCCCAGCGCGGCGAGCGAGGAACCGACCGCCGCGGCCCGGCCCGGGGCGAACTCCAGCTCGGGAAGGCCGCCGCCGCCCGTGAGCGGTACCTCGTCACCGTCGTCGGGCACCGCGCCGCGCCGGAAGTTCCGTACGGCGAGGACCACCGCGTGATCTGTGTCCGGGGCGCTGTCCCCGGCGGAACCGGTCATAGCGGCGGGTTCCGCGCCTCAGTACGCAGTGGTCCGGTCCCAGGTGGCCTTGATATGGAAGTGCCCGTCCTCCGGGCTCTTGACGATCGTCGCCCCCGACTCGGCGCTCAGCTGCACGCTGCACTCGATCGCCAGCTCGTTCGGACGTGGGCCCGACGCTTCGAGAAAGCTCCTGACCATGTCCGCCATCGCCGCTCCGATGGACCGGGTGGCATCGCGGAGGCTGGTCCTCGCCTCGTACGTGCCCGAGACGTCCCGGTAACCGCGGTCCAGGGCGTCGTCGGCGCCCACCTCCATGTTCACGACGGTGCCGTCCGACAGCCGGAACCGGGATACCTCGCGCATCGTTCTCCTTCTCCGGGCGGACCGGCCGGACTCGGCGGGACTCGGCGGGACTCCGCCCAACATAGCGGCGTGGCAGCGCCGTCGGGGGCTCGGGGAGGAGACGGGATGCGCGTTCTGGGCGTACACGGGGTCGGGAATCACTACGCGGGCGCCACGTCCGCGGAGGCGCGCGCGAAGCTCGCCGCGACCTGGGCGAGGAATCTCGCGCGCGGCCCCTTCGCCGCCTGGGTGCCGCAGTGCGATCTCACGGTCGCGTACTACGCGGATCTCCTGCGCGAGCCCGGCGGGCAGAGCGTCGACGAGGTGACCCTCGATCAACTGGACCCGGAGACGGAGGCGTTGGTGCGCCTGTGGCTGGACGAGCAGGGTCTGCCCGAGGAGGTTCCCCAGGGCTGGGCCACCTGGCCGCTGCGCCAGGCCCTCGGCTGGGTCGCGGCCCGGGACCGGCTGGCGCCTTCGATGGTGGAAGCCTTCGTCGCCCGCTTCTTCTCCGAGGTGGCGACCTATCTGGGCGAGCCGGACGGCCGTCCGCGTGTGGCGGCGAGGGCGGCGGTCGCCCTGGCCCTGACCGAGCACACCCCCCGG
This sequence comes from Streptomyces sp. NPDC051018, assembly GCF_044456085.1. Taxonomy (NCBI): domain Bacteria; kingdom Bacillati; phylum Actinomycetota; class Actinomycetes; order Kitasatosporales; family Streptomycetaceae; genus Streptomyces; species Streptomyces sp. NPDC051018. The sequence continues at coordinate 31,036 of NZ_JBITFN010000021.1, read as the reverse complement.
GTCGTGATCGCCCACTCGCTCGGCTCGGTCGTCGCGTACGAGGCCCTGTGGGAGCACCAGGGTGCCCCGGTCGACCTCCTGATCACCCTCGGCTCCCCGCTGGCCCTCCCCCACGCGGTCTTCCCCCGTCTGCTCCCCGCGCCCGTCGGGCATTCGGGCTCCCGTCCGCCGTCCGTACGGCGCTGGGTGAACATCGCGGACGTCGGCGATCTGGTGGCCATCCCGAAGGGCGGTGTCGCGCGGGCCTTCACCGGCGTATCGGCCGACCATCACGATCCCATCCACGCCTTCGACTTCCACCTCGCCGCGAACTACCTGCGGTGCGATCCCCTCGCCCGGATCCTGCGGGAGGAAATGGCCCGCCCGGGGGCCTGACGGAGCCCGGGTGCCGGGCCGCCCGAGTGGATGCCGGGGAGTTCCGGCGGTGATCGGACGCGCTGTCGCCGGGCCCGAGCCGCCGCGGCACCTGTGTCCCGTTGAATGGAACGTTCACTACAAACGGCATAGGGGTGGTCGGAGGGCGACCGTGATCAGCCGTCGCGCGCGTACGCCGCACCGCGGTCAGTGGCGACCCCGACGGCGTCCGCCGCTCTCCCGGGCGCCGACGGCACGGCGGGCACGGGAGACCTCGGCGCTGTCCGCCGCCGCGCGGCCCTCCAGCAGGCCCGCCTCGTCACCGGCGCCCCGCACCCGGGTCGCGGTGGTGCGCGGGAACAGTTCCTCCGTACGGGAGGTGACGGCGGTCTCCCGGGAGGCGAGGACGGGCAGCAGAGAGGCGGGGGCGGACACGGTCCCAGCCGCCGCCCGGAGGCGCTCGCCGAGGCGGGCCGCGTAGGAGAGCAGGAAGGACTGGCGGAAGGTCTTCGTCCGTCTGCGCCCGCCGGCGCGCTGGGCCGCCTCGGCGCGGGTCATGGCGGTGGTGCCCTGGACGAGCAGGGAGGTGTAGAGCAGTTCGACCGCTTCGAGGTCGGCGTCGAAGCCGACGACGGTCGAGAAGCCGAAGGTCTCGTTCCAGACGGCGCGGCAGCGGTTCGCGGAGGCGACGGCGTCGAGGAGGATCGCCTTGGACGTCTCGTCGGCGGTTCGACTCCGATACGGCAGGCCCCGGGCACGGCGGACCCCGCCGGCCGGCCGGACGCGGTGGGGGCGTGGCGGGCCGCGAGGGCGGACTCGTCCACGCTGTGGCGGGCCGCCAGTTCCTGCGCCTTCGCGGTGAGGGCCTCCGCCTCCTGCGGGTAGTCCGTGGCCTCCGCCTTGGCGAGCAGGGCCCGTATCCGGGTCAGTACGCGGGGCTCGTACACCGACGTGGGGGCGAAGGGCTCGCCCGGCACCGGGCCGACGGGTTCGAGGGCGGGGAGGCGGATCAGCAGACGGTAGAGCTCCAGCACGGCCGTGGCGTACGAGAAGCGGTCGGCGCTCCGGACCGGCCCCGGTTCCAGCTCGGCGAGCTGGGCGGACCAGCGGGGGGCGAGCACGGTGTACCGCCGGGCCTCTGCGACGACGAGGGCCGAGACCAGGCGTACATGGTGGTCGCCGAGATCTCGGCGTACGAGACGGACGACATCGGCGGGCTGCCAGCCGCGTTCCCAGGCGCGGCGGACGAACTCCTCGCCCCGGCGGGCGAGTTCCGCGTCGGCGGAGCGGTCGGCGGCCAGGAGGGACGCCGCGGTGTCGAGGGACGGGTCATCCGACGGGTCACCCGACGTGTACAGCGCGGCCGACAGCGCGGTGTCGACCGTGCTCGGCGTACTCACCGGAGGGACCTCTTCGCCAGTTCGAAGGCCGGGAGCATCGCCTCGTGATCCTCGTCGTTGCTCCCGCTCATCTCCAGGACGACCAGCCCCCGGTCCGTGGAGAGGGCGAGCGCGCGCACCTTGGTGACCTCCTCGTTCAGCGCCTGTTCGCTGAGGAAGTCGGCCTCGGCCGACGCGAACCCGCCTGTCCTGGCCTCGGTGTAGACGACATCCTTGCTGTTCTCGACGAACTCGGCGACGAAGGACTCCAGTGCCCGGCGCGGGTCGTCGCCCTTGGCGCCGCCGGTCCAGACACGGAGGAGGCCGGTGCGGCCGGCCGGTTCGGCGTCGATCTCGCAGACGAGCCGGACCGGGCCCAAGGGGGGCATCGCCGTCTCGCCCCCGCCCTCGACGGCCTTCGGCCGCCACTTCGGCGCGAGGCCGAAGGTGACCGGCAGCCGGCAGGGGGAACCCTCGCCGCCGACCGTACCGCCGCCCCCGGCCGGGGAGGACGCCCCGGTGCCGCTGTTCTCCCGGTTCTCACTGCCCTTCACCGAGGTCGCGGGCCCGTCCGGCCCCTGCTCGCCGGAGCAGCCGGTGACCAGCGCGGCCAGCAGGAGCACGGGTGTCACGCTGTACATCGGACGGCGTACGGACCGCGGCATGACGATTCCCCCTGGTTCGAGCCGGTCGTATGAGGCGATCCTAAAGAACGCTCTGCGGAACGAGCATCTCGTGCGAGGTGCCTGGGACGGCGGGAGAGGCCGAGTGGGAGAACAGAAGGACCGGATGCTGGCCGGTGAGTGGTACATCCCGGACGATCCCGAACTGGAGGCGGACACCCTGCGCCGTTTCGCGCTGTGCGCGGCGTACAACGCGAACGGGGGCGCGCCTGCGGAGAAGCGGGCGGAGATTCTGGGCGAGCTGCTGGGGGCGGTGGGTGACGGGGTGCGCATCCGGCCGCCGTTCCAGTGCGACTACGGCACCCGGATCTCGATCGGCGACCGGGTCTTCGTGAACTTCAACGCGGTCTTCCTCGACGCCGCACCGATCACGATCGGCCCGGACGCCCAGATCGGGCCGAATGTGCAGCTGCTGACCCCGACGCACGAACTGGACGCCGATCGCCGTCGCGCCGGGTGGGAGAAGGCCGAACCGATCACGATCGGGGGCAACGTCTGGCTGGGCGGCGGGGTCATCGTCTGCCCGGGGGTGACGATCGGGGAGAACACCGTCGTGGGGGCGGGGTCCGTGGTGACGAAGGACCTGCCGGCGGGGGTACTGGCGGTGGGGAACCCGGCACGGGTGATCCGCGAGCTGGGGTGACACGGGCTGCCCCGCGTCGCGCGCGGGCCGGGCCGCGTCCGTCCGTCCGAACCACGTCCGTCCGAACCACGTTCATCCGGGCCGCGTCCATCGGACGGCGTCCGTCGGGCCCGGCCGTCCGAGCCGTATCCATCCGGCCGCGCCTGTCGGACGGCGTCGATCAGGCCCGGCCCGTCCGAGCCGCGTCCGTCCGGGCGGGACCCGTCCGGACAGCCACCCGGACCGGGTAGGCCGGGCCGGATACGCCGGGCCGGCGAGGCGGCCGGCCGGCGGATCCGCTCGCCGGGAAACCGTCCGGCCGAACCCGCCGGACCGGACCCCGTCCGACCGGACTCCGCCCGCCCGGCCCCCGCCCGGCCAACGCGCGTCCGCCGTGGTGTCGTGCCTGGTCACGGGACGTGTCCGCGGTGCGATGTCAGTGGTGGGTGCAACACTCAGGGACATGGGTGGCCGGTGGGCACTGGCGGCGGCGGAGGGCGACGGGGCGCGGCTCGTCCCCCTCGGCCCCGACGGGGTGCCCGCCGGGCCCGTGGTGGAGGAACCCGATCTGGTCGAGGCCGTCCGCTCACGGCCCGGGGTGGAGCGCTGGGTGTGGCGGTCCACCGCCGAGATCTACCCCCGGCTGCTGGCCGCGGGGGTGCGCGTCGGGCGGTGTTACGACATCGAGGACGCGGAGCTGCTGCTGCTCGGGCACGAGGGGCGTTCCGGGGAGCCGCGCTCGGCCGCGGCGGCGCTCGCGCGGCTGCGGCAGGCGCCGGTGCCGCCCGATCCGCGCCCCCGGGCGGCCGAGCCCGGGTCGCAGTCGTCGCTGTTCGAGCCCCAGCCCGTACCCGTACCGCTGGAGTCGCTGCTGGAGGTGTACGGGGAGCAACTGCGGCGGCATGAGGCGGCCGAGCACCCGGGGCGGATGCGGCTGCTGACGGCCGCCGAGTCGGCGGGGATGCTGGTCGCCGCGGAGATGAACCGCGCGGGGCTGCCGTGGCGGGCGGATGTGCACCGGCGGGTGCTGCACGAGCTGCTGGGCGAGCGGTACGCGGGCGGGGGCGAGCCGCGCCGGCTGGCGGAGCTGGCGGACGAGGTGTCGGCGGCGTTCGGGCGCCGGGTGCGGCCGGATCTGCCCGCGGATGTGGTGAAGGCGTTCGCGGGGGCGGGCATCAGGCTGCGGTCGACCCGGCGCTGGGAGCTGGAGGGGATCGACCATCCGGCGGTGGAGCCGCTGCTCCGGTACAAGAAGCTGTACCGGATCTGGGTGGCGCACGGCTGGAGCTGGCTCCAGGACTGGGTGCGGGACGGACGCTTCCGGCCCGGCTATCTGCCGGGCGGCTCGGTCTCCGGGCGCTGGACGACCAACGGCGGCGGGGCGCTCCAGATACCGAAGGTGATCCGGCGCGCGGTCGTCGCGGACGACGGCTGGCGGCTGGTGGTGGCCGACGCCGACCAGATGGAGCCACGGGTGCTGGCCGCGATCTCCCGTGACCCCGGGCTGATGGAGGTCGCCGGTCATGGAGGCGATCTGTACTCCGTCCTGTCCGACCGGGCCTTCTCCGGCGACCGCGAGCACGCCAAGCTCGCGCTGCTCGGCGCGATCTACGGCCAGACCTCCGGCGACGGTCTGAAGAACCTCGCGGCCCTGCGGCGCCGGTTCCCGGCCGCCGTCGCCTATGTGGACGAGGCGGCCCGGGCGGGCGAGGAAGGCCGGCTGGTACGCACCTGGCTCGGGCGCACCAGCCCCCCGGCGGCGGGGGCGGGCGACGACGGCCACGACGAGGCCGGGCTGCCGCAGGACGGCGGGCCGCTGGATCCGGACGGCCCCGCGCCGGCCGGGAGGGAGGGCCCCCGGGGCGCCTCCTCCGACGCGCGGGCCTGGGGGCGCTTCACCCGTAACTTCGTGGTGCAGGGCAGCGCGGCCGACTGGGCCCTGCTCCTTCTCGCCGCCCTGCGCCAGGCCCTGTCCCCGCTCCGGGCCGAGTTGGTCTTCTTCCAGCACGACGAGGTGGTCGTGCACTGTCCGGCGGAGGAGGCGGACACGGTGGTGAAGGCGATCACCGAGGCGGGGGACCTGGCGGGGCACATCGCCTTCGGGCGGACCCCGGTGCGGTTCCCGTTCACGACGGCGGTGGTGGAGTGCTACGCCGACGCGAAATGAGCGCGCTCCACCGGCGCGGAACGAGGGTGCTCCGCCGACGTGAGGTGAAGGTACGGGCCGCCGCGGAGTGAGGCTGCGGAGTATCGGTGGGAAGTGAGGGCGGGAAGGCCGACCGGGGAGCCCGACCGGGCGCTCTGCTCCTCGGGCACTCCTCGGGCACTCCTCCCGGCGCGCTACTCGTCGTACGAGTCGATCGACAGGACGTCGTCGACCGGGCGCCTGCGGGTCAGCGGCCCTTCGGGCCCGTACCCCAGTCTGATCACCATATGGACATGGCCCATCGCCGAGGCGGGGTCGCGCACCGCCCAGCGCAGATCGCTCCACTCCAGGGCCTGGGAGGCGACGGAGGTGGAGAGGCCGTCGAGGGTCGCTTCGAGAAGGACGCGTTCCATCGCCTGGCCGGCCCGGAGCCAGTCCAGGGGGCGGTCGTGGGAGGTGCCGAGCAGGGCGAGCTGGGGGGCCTGCTCGAAGTCGGCCGGTCCATGGGCGGCGCTGCCCTCGGGCTCGCCGAAGTCGCGCATCGGGGCGCCGCCGGTGCGCGGTCGCGGACCGAAGGCGTAACCGGGGACGCCGTCGTCGGCCGGCTCGCCGGGGGACTCGTGGCCCGCGCCGCCGTCCGCGGGGGCGTCCGTACGGTGGCGGGTCCAGCGAGCGGTCTCCTCCCGGTGCGCGCGGTCGTGGAACTCGCGGGTGCCGGCCTCGTTCCCCAGTTCGAGAATCGTCCTGCGGTGGAAGTCGTCGGGGAAGGCGAGCCGCGCGCCTTCGAGGAGGGCCGCCCGCCGCAGGACGTCGAGCAGGGGTTCCTCGATCCGCTCCTCGCGGAAGGGGGCGCGGTTGGTGTGCCGGCGGTGGAGCGCGGGGTAGAGGTCGTCGAGTTCGTCGTACGTGTCACGGGGGCGGGCGAGTTCCACCTCCGCCAGCAGTTCGGGGGCCGTGGGGTCGGGGAGCAGCCGGATGACGGGCTCCCAGCCCGCGTGGACGGCGGCGACCCGGAGATTGAAGACCGCGGCGGCACAGCCGAGGTGCAGCGCCCTGCGGTCGGGATCGGCCAACGGCATCTCGCGCGCCGGATCGACCCGTACACGGAACGTCCGGGTCCGGGGGTCGAAGGTAAAGGCCCAGGGCTGGGCGTTGTGCATGGACGGGGCCAGTGTGGCGTCCTCCACGAGGGACGCGACGGTGGCGCGGTCGGGCGCGGGCGCCCGGGGGGCGTCGGGGGCGGCTGGGGTCGTGTCGGAGGGGTGCACGAGGGCCATGGCCTCCTTGTGGGATGTCGGGCGGGTCACCGGATCCCCTGGAGGCCGGGCGGTCCGCCGGACGCCGTCGTCATGCTTCCAGAGTGACCGCCCGGAGCCTCGAAAAGCACCGCCAAAAGTCCTAAATGAGTAATAAACTCATAAGACTCAACTTTTCCTGGTTTTGCCCGGATTTTTAGGCGATCGGCCGTGGTGACAGCGTCTGCTGTACGAGACCTGCCCGGACCGCGCCCGGACCGGGCACCAGGCCCGCTCGGACGCCACCGGGGTGCGTGCCGGAGGCGGCGGCCGGACAGACGCAGCACAAACGCCGCGCAGCCGCTTCACAGACGCCGAGCGGCCCGGAAGGAGGAAACTGGTCGATAGAACCCGCCCCGGAGAGGGGTGCGCCGTTACAAGGCCCACGACGGCCCATGCCGGGGCCAGGCTGTCCGGAGAGGAGGCAGGACGACCGGACCGTACCGGACCCGGATGGCCACAGGGGTCGAGTGCGTGAGGCGAGGAGGTGAGGCAGTGGCAGCGGAAGACGTTTCCCGCGGTGCGGACCGGGTGGCACCGGGCACCCCCGCGGACCCGCCCGCCGAGCCCACGCGCCGCACCGGCCCCGGCTCCACGGAGGCCGGCCCGGCCGCCATGCCCTCGCCCTCATCGGGGACGCCGTCCTCGCGCCCGTCCGAGCCGGTGTCCGCACCCGGCTCCCCCTCGGGGTCACCCTCCTCCACGGACACGGCCACCGAGACGGTCCCGGACCCCGGTACGGGAGCCACGGACGGGGAGGCCGAAGGCGCGGGAACCCCGGGCACCGGAGCGAGCGGCGACAGGGAAACGGGCGCGGGCACAGGGGCAGGAAGAGGCACCACGGGCGCGGGCACAGGGGCACGGACAGGCACCACAGGCGCGGGTGCGGGCACAGGGGCACGAACAGGCACCACAGGCGCGGGTGCGGGCACAGGGGCACGAACAGGCACCACAGGCGCGGGCACGAACACCAGCACAGGCACAGGCACGGCCACCAGCACGAGCACCGGGCCCGCCATGCGGGACGCCGTGATCCGGCTGCTGAACTGCCCCGACTCGGAGACCCTCCTCGCCGCCGCCCTCGACATCGGCCTCGTGGGCATCAGGGCCGAGGCCGGGGCCGTCTATCTCGCCGAGGACGACGGCTGGCTGCGGCTCGCCGTGTACAAGGGCATGGAGAAGGAGGTCATGGACCGGTTCCCGGCGGTCGCCCCCGACTCCTCGCTCCCGCTCGCCGTCGCCGTACGCGAACAGCGGCCCGTCCACGGACTGGCCGAGGACCTGCTGAGGCGCTATCCGGACCTCGACGCCCTGAACGCCCGCATCGATTACGTCGTCATGCCGCTGCTGGTCGACAACCGGTGCCTCGGCGGTCTGGTCGTACGGTTCCCCCGGACCAGCGCTCTGTCCCCGGAGGACGACCAGTTGCTGACGATGGTCGCGGACGTGTGCGCGCACCGGCTGGAGCATCTGCTCGTGCTGGAGCGCTTCGGGCCCCCGGCGGGCGTTCCCGGCCCCGGGCCGGACACCGCGGACCACGAGGAGTTGGTCCGCCGGGCCCGGCACTCCCGGCGCACCCGGCTGGAACTCGCCATGTCGGGCGGCAACGTCGGCGCCTTCGAGTGGGACATCCCCACGGGCACGGTCATCTGGGACGAACGGCTGATCAAATTGTTCGGGCTCGACCCCGAGAGGTTCGACGCCCAGGTCCACACCTTCCTCGACGCCATCCACCCCGAGGACCGGGCCGCCATGGAACGGGCCATGCAGACCAGCATGGTGTCCGGCGAGTACCACTCCATCCACCGGATCATCCGGCCCGACGGCGCCATCCGCTGGCTGGAGGCGAAGGGCACCATCGAGAGCACGCCCGACGGCGACCCCGGACTGATGGTGGGCGTCGCCTGGGACATCACCGAACAGCGGGAACGCGCGACCCGGCGCGAGGCCCGCAGGGAGTTCGTCCTCAGGGTGACCAGCGCGTTCGCCGCCGCGCTGACGACCGAGGACATCATCGGCACCATGACCGGCACGGTCCTGCCCGAGCTGGGCGCGCACGCCATGGCCATCCATCTCGAACGCGACGGACGGCTCGTGCTCGCGGGTGCCGTCGGCTATCCCCCGGAGTCCATGGACCGGCTGCGGCTGATCGGCACCGAGGACGACAACCCCATGGCCGAGGTCCTGCGGGAGGGCCGGCCCCTGTTCTTCACCTCGACCGAGGCGTACCGGAGGCGCTTCCCAGCGGACCGGCTGCGCCCGGCCTGCAATCACCACGCGTTTGTGTTCCTGCCGCTCACCTCGGCGGACGGCACGGTCGGGACCTGTCTGATCTCGTACGAGGACCCCCGCGACTTCAGCCCCGACGACCAGGTCATCGGCGCGGCCATCTCCGGCATCCTCGCCCAGTCCCTGGCCCGCGCCCGGCTCTCCGATGTGTTCCGGGCGCGGATGACCGAACTCCAGGAGCTGATGATGCCGAGCACCCTGCCCCGGCTGCCCGGCTTCGACGTCGCCGCACGCTATCTCCCGGCCGCCGAGGGTATGCAGGTCGGCGGCGACTGGTTCGACATGATGCCGCGCGACGACGGCGGGGCTTCGTTCGTGATCGGCGACGTACAGGGGCACAGCGCGCAGGCCGCCGGGGTGATGGGCCAGCTGCGCACGGCCCTGCGCGCGCACGCGTCGGACGGCTACCGCGCCGAGCATCTGATGGCCCGCGGCAATCAGACCCTGTGGGGGCTGGACACGGAGCGGTTCGCCACCTGCTGCATCGCCGATGTGTCACCGCGCGCCGGGCATCTCCAGATCGTACGGGCCGGTCATCCGAGCCCGCTCCAGTCCGAGGCCGACGGCACGGTCCACGAGCTGGCGGTGCCCGGCACGGTCCCGCTCGGATACGCGCCGGACGACCGGTACCCCGTCTTCCACGGCCAGCTCCGGCCGGGCGCGGCCCTGCTGCTGTTCACGGACGGGCTGGTGGACCGCCCCGACCGTTCGTACGACGAGGCGGTGGCGGCGGTGTCCACGGCCTTCGGCCGGTGGATGGGGAAGGCCCGGGACGGCGGGCCCGGGGCGCCGGCCGATCTGGAGGAGCTGGCCGACATTCTCGTATCGGACGCTTTCACCTACCCCGGATACGACGATGTGGCGGTGCTGCTGATCCGGCGGGATCCGCTGCCGTAGGCGTCCGGGGCCCCGAAGAGCGATCCCCGCCGCCCCTCTGCATCAGGCGCCCGGACCTCCCCCGTCGATTCGAACTGCGGATCGCGGCGCTTTCGCCTAGTCCCCGTGGGCAACGGACCCCGAGTGTCGAATCCTTGACCGATGCCGACCGTTACGCATCCCTGATCAGCAGCGTTGTATGGGGCGCCGGAACGCAGGGCTCACATATGACCGAGACGGGTGGCTCGTATGACACAGCGCGGCAGGAGCACAGGGAATCGAACGGGGAAGGAGTCGACCCCCGGGACCGAGGGGGCTCGCGGGGCCGGGGAGGCCCGGCGGTCCACCCGGTCGCGGAAGCCCGGAAAGCACGAAAAGAAGTCCCCGGAGTCCCGACAATCCCGGGAGACCCGAAAATCCCGGGGAGCCGGCGAGTCCCGGACGTCCGGGGGCGCCGGCAAGTCCCGGACGTCCCGGGGCGCCGGGGATTCGCGGACATTCCAGGGGCCCGAAGAGGTCTCGGAATCCGAGGAGTTGCTGTTCGGCGGCCCCCTCCGCTACGACGGCGGCTGGAACCAGCACGACGGCTCGTTCCTCGAACTGAGCCTGCGCAGCATGATCGCGCGGATGCCCCGGCTGGTCGCCTCCACGGTCCGGCTGGCCCACCGCGCCGACCGCCGCGCCCTGCGCCAGGTGGCGGGCGCGGAGTTCGGCAGCGGTATCGCCCAGGCCGTCGCACTGGTCGCCGTCAACCAGGTGCTCGTCCACATCCTGGGGACGGGCGAGCCCGGCGAACGCCTTCTCGCCGCCTTACCGGCCCTCGTCGCCGTGGCGGTCACCGCCCTGATCGCCGCGCTGATGCGGTCGGCGTCCACCGCCGGGACGGGCCGCCTCGAACCCAAGGTGTTCCGGGTGGCGACCGAGGAGTATCTGGAGCGGGTGGCGCGCGTCGAGCTGGAGGCGGTCGAGGACGAGCAGTTCCACAAACTGCTGGACTCCGCCCAGTGGGGGGCCGAGTCCGCGCGCCGGATGATCAGATTCTGTACCTCGGTGGTGAATGCCACCATCTCGCTGACGGCCGCCGCCGGTGTGCTGACGGTTCTGCATCCCGCCCTGCTGCCGCTGCTCGCGCTGATGACCCTGCCCAGCGCCTGGAGTTCGCTGACGATCGCCCGCCGCCGCTATGTCTCCTTCCACATCTGGGTCCAGCACGCCCGCGCCGGTCAACTGCTCGGCCGTCTCCTCATCGACGCCCAGGCCGCGCCCGAGGTACGGGTCCACCACATCGGCCCGTTCCTGCTGAAGCACTTCCGCACGATGGCCGAGACCGGGGAGCGCGAGCAGACCCGGCTGGCCGGACTCGCGGCCCGTACCGGCCTCATCGCCTCCGCCTGGACCGGGCTCACCGCCGCCGCGACCTATGCGACGCTCGGTCTGCTGCTGTGGGCGGGCGCGATGGATCTGGCGGTGGCCAGCACGGCGGTCATCGCCATCCGCACCGGCTCCGCCAACCTCGAGGCGCTGGTCGTCCAGCTCAACTACCTGTACGAGGAGAGCCTGTTCGTCGCCGACCTGGACCGGCTCTGCCGGGAGGCGGACCGCCGGCTGATCCCCGCGACGGGCCGCCCGCTCCCCCGCGATCCGCGCGCGATCCGCTTCGAGAACGTCAGCTTCACCTACCCCGGCGACCATGACGAGCCCGCGCTCAAGGAGGTGGACGTGACCATCCCCACCGGCCGGATCGTGGCGCTCGTCGGCAACAACGGCAGCGGCAAGTCCACGCTCGCCAAACTGCTCTGCGGTCTGTACGTCCCCGACTCCGGCCGGATCCTCTGGGACGGCGTCGACGCGGCGGAAGCCGACCGGAACGAGCTGTTCGACCGGATCGCGGTGGTCGCGCAGGACTTCTACCGCTGGCCGTTCACCGCCCGTATCAACGTCGCCATCGGCCGCCCCGGCGCACCGCACGACGAACCGCTGCTGAACGCGGCGGCCGAGTACGCGGGAGCCGACGAGACGATCGCCTCGCTCCCCCGTGGCTGGAACACCCTGCTCGCCCGGGGCTACAAGGGCGGCCACCAGATCTCGGGCGGGCAGTGGCAGCGCCTCGGTATCGCCCGCGCCCGCCACCGTGACGCGCCGATCCTCGTGGTGGACGAACCCACGAGCGCGCTGGACGCGGAGGCCGAGCAGCGGGTCTTCGACCAGATCCGCGCGCTGGCGGCGGAGGGGCAGACGGTCGTCCTGATCACCCACCGGCTGCACAGCGTGCGACACGCGGACGAGATCTACGTACTGGAGAAGGGGCGGGTCGTCGAGCGCGGGTCGTTCGAGGAGCTGATGCGGGCGGGCGAGGGCGCCGGTGAGGGCGCCGGTGAGGAGGCGGAAGGCCACGCCGGGGCCGGCGGCGAGTGCGGGACCGAGGGGCGGAGGGGGTTGTTCCGTCGGATGTATCTGACGCAGTCGCGCCAGTACGCGTACGAGAGCGGAACGGCGCCCGGGAACAGGAGCGCGGGAGAGAGCGGGGACGGGAGCGGGAACGCGGGAGAAAGCGGGAACGGGAACGGGAACGGGAGCGAGGAAGGGACCACGGGCGAAAGCGGCCCCCGGAGCGGGACGGAGGGCGCGGGGGTGCCCGGCCGGCGGGACGGCGCCGAGGTGACGACCGCCCCGGCCGACTGACACCGCAGGGCCCGGCCTCCCCCACGGAGGCCGGGCCCTACACCTGTATCACGCCGTGCTGTTCACCCGTGAATCCCCGGGGAATCCCGCTCAGGCCTCGAACGTCTCCCGCAGCTTGGTCTCGTCCTCCTTGGAGAGATTGCTGCGGATCAGTTCGGCGGTCCCGGCCGGGAACGCGTCGTGGACGCGGTCCACCACGGCGTCCGAGGTCAGCAGGAAGAGCGCGGAGGTGCCCGGCTCCACCTGCTTGCGGACACCGGCGATGAAGTCGTCGTCGATACCGACGTCCGCGAGCGACCCGCCGATCGCACCGGCGGCGGCGCCGATCGCCGCGCCGAGCAGCGGCACGAAGAAGATCAGACCGAAGAGCATCCCCCAGAAGGTCCCGGACAGGGCTCCGGCGGCGGCGAGATTGTGGAGCTGCTTGGTCTTCGGCTGCTTACGGCCGGAGGGCCAGGTCACGACGGCGGCGTCGTGGATCTGGATGAGGCCCTGCTTCTGGAGCGACTTCAGGGTTTCCTCGACCTGGGCGGCGCCCTCGGGCGAGGGGAACTTCCAGGCGGTGAGCGTGGCCACGGATGTCTCCTTGTCGAACGGCCGGACAGCCACCTGGGCGGCCCCCCGGCAGAGCGGTGGTGCTGCGGTCGCGCACTGTCACCCATCCCAGCATCGAAGGACATTTCCCGCATGTCGGGCGGATCGGGGCGCGATCGGAGGGCGGTTGCCGCACCCCGTCCCGGCCCTCCCACCCGGCCCGCGACGCTCCGTACGGGCCACAAAGCTCCGTGCGGACCGGGTCCGCCCGAAGCGGGTCCGCCCGGACCGCTCCCGCCCGGTGGCCCGCCCCAGGCACACGGCCATGAATGCGGAGGAGGGAAATCCGGAACGCCCGTTCCATGGGCGCTTGTGGCCGGTTCGGAGAGAATTCGCGGGCTTTCGATTTCCCTCATATAACAGCTCGTCCGGAACCGCCCCTATCCGCTTGACCCGAACACTTCAAGGCGCTTACCTTCTGCCCCTGGCTCGGTCCGTGGAGGACGGGCCCCACCACATCCTCGGGGGACACCCATGCACTGGTTCACAGATGTCTTCAAGAAGTACGCGGTATTCAGCGGGCGGGCCCGCCGCAAGGAGTACTGGATGTTCACGCTGTTCAGCACGATCATCAGCATCGTCCTGAGCATCATCGACAGCGTCGCCGGCACGGTCGCCCTCTTCTCGGGCGTCTACGCGCTGGTCGCCCTGCTGCCCTCGCTGGGTGTCTTCGTCCGCCGGATGCACGACACGGGCCGCTCGGGCTGGTGGTTCTTCATCGCCCTCGTCCCGTTCGTGGGCTTCATCATTCTGCTCGTCTTCCTGGCCTCGGAGGGCAAGCCGGAGGAGAACCAGTACGGCCCGAACCCGAAGCTGGCTCCCAGCTACTGACCTTCCGTACGTCTTCCGCAAGCGGGCCGCCGGGAACCGCTCTCCCCAAGGCCCGGTACGGCCCCGTCCTGTTCACCAGGGCGGGGCTGTTCCCTGTGCCCTCGTGTTCGCGAACCCGGCTTCAGCGCCCTTCAGTCCCCTTCCCTCCGAGCCCGCTTCCCGGACCGGGGGGATCGGGCGGACCGGGCGGCGGTGATCCGGTGCCGCAGGTGCCGGGCGGTGTCGGCCGGGTTCCACCTCGGCCCCCGGCCGCGTACGAGCGGGTAGCACGCCAGCCCGATGAGCACCGCGGTGGCGTGGCCGAGATCGGGTGAACGTACGGCCGGTGAACACAGGGGGCACGTACACGGCCAGGACACCCGCCAGATACCCGTAGCACCAGGGTGAGGCGATCCGTTAGGTCAGCACGGCGATCACACCGGCCAGCGCGTAACTCACCCCGACGTCCAGGGTGTCGACCGCGGATTCCGGGGCGAGCCCGTGCCGGATCGCCCACAGGAGCACGCCCTCGCCGATATAGGTGGCCAGCACATGCGAGAGGGCCGCGACCACGAGCCAGCGCAGTGTGCCGAGCCAGCGTTCGGCCTGGGCGTGGAAGAGGGTGTAGAGGACGGCGTACCAGAGCCAGCCGCCGCCGGAGATCCAGAGGGCGCTGGCGATGAGCACCCTTACCGGGTTGGTCGACAGTTCATGGATGTTCGTCGAGCGCCGGCGCAGGAAGTCGGTCTCGAACTCCGGCGACATATGGCGCAGGGCGACCGTGGTGACGAAGAGAATCGCCAGCCAGACATAGGTCCCGGGGGCACTGCGCACATAGGCGGCGGCACGGCGTCCGCCCCTGCGGACGGCGGCGGCGCCCGGGGCGGCGGAGACGCGCATGGGGTGATTCACGCACAGGAGGGCGGTGGCGCGCGTGATCGACATTCGCACGGTTCCGAGGGCCGGGCGTCACTGCCACGCGGCCGCCCTGACGCGGCCCGCCGGAACTCCCGCCGACGCGGGCCGCCGAAACCCCGGCCGAAACCCCCGCCACACGGCCCCACCGCCTCCCTCCTTCGACGCGGTCAGCCGGACCTCGGCCCTCCCCGTCCCGGAACAGGACGCGGCAACCCAGCCAGCCCCGCCAGCGCGGCCGGACGGACCGCCGAGGGGCCGAAGCGGGCGCGGGCCCGGTCCGCGGCGGCCTCGACCCTGCGGGCGGCGTCGTCGGCCGGGTCGAACGTCAGCTGGTGGGTGGCGATTTCGGCGGGGCCGATGTCCTCCGCCCGGAGAGTGATGGCGCGGACCCGGGCCCGCTGGAGAGCCAGCGCCGTGTACATCCGCCCGGCGGCGTCGGCGAGCGCCGGGGAGTGCGCGGTCGGCTCGGGCAGCGTACGCGCGCGGGTGGTCGTGGACCGGTCGGCGTAACCGATCGTCAGAACGAGGACACGGGCGACCTGGTGGTCGCCGCGGAGCCGCCAGCCGAGTTCCTCGGCGTTCGCGAGCAGGGCGCGGTGGTGCTGCCGGGGGTCGAGTTCGTCCCGGCCGAAGTCATGGGTGGCGGTGAGGGCGCGCGGCGGGGCGGTGGGGGTGACCGGGGTGGGGTCGATGCCGTTGGCGTACTGCTGGAGCCGGCGTCCGGTGGGCGCGCCGAGGATCCGCTGGAGGGTCAGGGGCGGGATACGGCGGAGGTCGCCGATGGTGTGGAGGCCGTAGGGGGCGAGGGTGCGTACGGTGGCGGGCCCGACACCGGGCAGCGCGGCCACCGGCAGGGGCGCGAGATACGCGGTGACGCCGTCCGGGTCCGTGGGGGTGGCCCGGATCGACCCCGGCGGCCCCGACTGCGCGGCGATCCGGGCGAGCAGCGGATTGGGCCCGATGCCGACGGTGCAGTCGGCGCCGTACACACCGGCGGCGCGCATCCGTACCAGGGCGGCGAGTTCATGGGCGTCACGCCGGAAGTAGCGGTGGGCTCCCGTGACATCGGCGAGGGCCGCGTCGGGCGGTGCGGCCTGGACGAGGGGGGTGATCCCGCGCAGCATGCCGAGGAGCCGGCGGTAGGCGGCCTCGCCGCCGGCCGGACCGAAGTGGACGTAGAGGATCATCCCGCGCTCCCCCGGCTGGCGTGGTGGAGGGTACGGCCGCCGACGAGGGGTACGCCGGGGGGCCGCAGATCGGCCCACGCGTTCATGACGTAACCGGTGGGCTCGGTGAGCGTCCGGCTCCTGGCGGTGGCCGAACGGGCCGCCGGGGCGGGGCGGGTGAGCCGGTCGGCGACGGCCGCGGCACCGCCGTCGCGGTACAGGTCGATCAGTTCGGCGAGGTCCCAGGCGGCGAGCCCGGTGACGCTCAGGCTGCGCGGCCGGTTCCGGGGACGGCAGACCGTACCCCGTACCAGCAGCAGGGCGCTGTGGAAGACGGTGGACGCGCACAGATCGTGGCTGTCCTCGAAGAAAGCCAGGTCGGACAGGCCGGTGGGATCGTCGAGGGTGGCGAAGATCACCCGTCGGCCACCGCGTATCGGCGGGGTCTGGGTGGCGGCCTTCACCCCGGCGACCAGGACCGTGGTGCCGTGCGGCAGTTGTCCGAGGCGGGCGGCGGGGGTGGCGCCGACATCGGTCAGCAGGGACAGATGATCGTCGAGGAGATGGCGGGTGACGTCCATGTCGAGTACGTCCAGTTCGGCGGCGAGTTGGTCCCAGCCGTCCATGGCGGGCAGCCCGCTCGGGGTGGCCGGGCCCTCGCCGCCGCCGTCGTCCCCGAGGGGGAGCTGACCGGAACCGGTGGACGCCCGCCCCTGCCGGTGCAGTTCGGCGATCTCCAGCAGCAGGTCCCGGCGTCCGGTGCCGAGGCAGTCGAGCGCTCCGACCCGGGCGAGCCGGTCGGCGGTGGGACGGCTGGGGCGGGCGCGCTGCCAGAAGTCCTGGAGCGAGACATAGGGCTGCCCGGTGACGATCCGGTCCGTCTCGGCCACGCTGATGCCCCGGATGTGCGCGAGACCGATCCGCACTCCCCATTTCTCGGACACCAGTTCGATCCCGGGTGCGGAGGGGGTGCGTACGGATTCGCTCCGGGGCCCGGAGCGGGCGCGCACCGATCCGCTCCCGGAGCCGGATCCGCTCCCGGAGCCGGCGGGAACGCTTACGGATTCGCTCCCGGAGCCGGCGGGAACGCGCACCGGTTCACCCCCGGAGCCGGCGGGAACGCGCACCGATCCGCTCCCGGAACCGACAGGGGCACGCAGCGATCCGCTCCCGGAGCGGGAGCGGGCGCCGCTCCCGGAACCGACGGGAACGCGTACCGATTCGATCCGCGAGTCGGCATGGGCGTGGTTGACGTCCGGAAGCAGCAGGGGCACTCCCCGGCGGCGGGCGTCCGCGACGAACACCCGCTTGTGGTACATCCCGGGATCGTGGGTGAGCAGCCCGGCGTAGAAGGCCGCGGCCCGGTGCCGCTTCAGCCACGCGGACTGATACGTCGGCAGGGCGAAGGCGGCTCCGTGCCCCTTGCAGAATCCGTATGCCCCGAAGCCTTCGAGTACGGCCCACACCTCCCGTACGACCTCGGTGGAGTAACCGCGCCCCCGCGCCCGGTCGGCGAACCAGGCGCGCAGCCGCCCCTGCCGGTCCCGGTCGGAGAGCGCCCGGCGGGCCTCGTCGGCCTGCCCGAGGTCGCAGCCGGTCAGCGCCTCGATGATCCTGATGACCTGCTCGTGGAAGACGACCTGACCGCTGGTCTCCCGCAGGATCTCCCGCAGATCCTCGTGGGGGCAGCCGGGCCGGGACCGCCCGTCGCGTACGGAGATCAGCGGGTCGATCATGTTCGCGGCGACCGGGCCGGGCCGGAACAGGCTGATGTCCAGGGTGATGTCGTCCATCGACGCCGGCTTCAGCCTGCGGACCAGATCCCGCTGTCCGGGGGACTCGATCTGGAAGCAGCCCATGGTCTGCGCCGACTGGATGAGCCGGTAGGTGGCCGGGTCGTCCAGGGGCACCTGCGCGGGATCGTCGATGTCGAGCCGCTCGCCCGTGGCGCGCCCGATCTCGGCGACCGCGTGGGCGAGCGCCGACTGCATCCGTACACCGATCAGATCGGCCTTGATGTGTCCCGTGTCCTCCACGTCCTCCTTGTCGAACTGGGCCATGGAGATGCCCTCGATCGTGGTGGGCACCACCGGGGTACGGTCCAGCAGCCCGTCGTCCGAGATCAGCAGGCCGCAGGGGTGCATCGCCGCCCCGTGCGGCAGCCCGTCCAGCGCCTCCACCAGCGTCCAGAGCCGTCCGTGGTCCTCACCGGCGACCTCCCGCAGCTCCGGCAGCTCGCGCAGGGAGGCCCGGACGTCCTTCGCCCGGATCTGCGGGAAGCTCCTGGCCAGCCGGCGCGCCTCCTCGGGCTCGATGCCGCGCGCCCGCGCCACGGCCTCGATCGCACCACGCGCCCGATAGGTCTCGTATACGGCGAGCGTGGCCACCCGCTCATTGCCGAAACGTTTCATCACCGCCTGATAGACCTCCACCCGCCGTGCGCTCTCCACATCCAGGTCGATATCCGGCATAGCGGTGCGGTACGGAGAGAGGAAACGTTCCATCAGAAGCCCGCGCTCCACCGGGTCCACCGGGCTCATCCCCAGCAGGTGCACCACCAGCGAACCCACTCCCGAGCCGCGCGCCGACACCCGTACGCCCAGGTCCCTGGTGACCTCCACGATCTCCGCCATGGTCAGGAAGTACCCGGCGAGCCCGCGCCCGGCGATGATCCGCAGCTCGCTCTCCAGCCGGTCCCAGCGGGTGGCGTCGCGATGGTGACCGCGGTGCATCATCGCGCCCGCGCACCGGGCGGCCAGTGCCCGGTCCGCCGTCTCCTGGGTGGCGCCGATCAGATGCGGCTCCGGCAGATGCAGCCGGCCCAGCCCGAACGCGTCCCCCGGGTCCACCGCACAGGCCGCCGCCGTGTCCTCCGTCGCCGCCAGCAGCTCCCGCGCGCGCCGGACGCGCTGCCCGGCCGCCTCGGCGACCCGCTCGGCGATCCGCTCCATGCTCCCGGCGTCCTTGAGCCACCGCTCGCCGCCGTCGAGGTGGGCGCCGTCCCGGGTGTCGACCGGGACCAGCCGCCGTGCCGAGTCGAGGATGTCCGCGATCTCGCCCTGGCCGGGGTCGGCGTAACGGACCGCGTTGGTCAGGACCGGGGTGATCCCCCGCTCGTCCGCGAACCCGAGCGTCCGCGCGGCCAGCCGCAGCGACCCCGGCCCGGTCCCGGGCCGGTCGTGGCAGACGACCTCCAGCCGCAGCGCGTCCCCGAACCGCTCCCGCCAGGGCTCCAGCAGCCGCGCCGCCCGGTCCGGACGCCCCTGGGCCAGCGCGCGGCCGACCTCGGAGTCCGCGCCGAGCAGAACGAACAGCTCCGCACCGGGCGCTCTGTCCAGATCGTCCCAGGTGATCCCGCCCGCCGCCGAGGCCGACACCAGACGGCAGAGCGCGGCCCAGCCGGCCGGGGTCCGCGCCAGTACGGTGGCGCGCTGGGGAGCCTCCTCGACGAAGGCTCCGCCTCTGGCGGGCGTACGGGCCCTGGCAGACGTACGGGAACGTCCGGTGCGGCCGGTACCGGCGGGACCGCTTCCGGCGGGGCCGCTCCCGGGGCCGGTGCTCCCGGGGCCCCATGCGCTCCCCGTGCTCCCGGGCCCCTCGGCGGCACCCCCGGCAACTCCGGCGGCACCGGCGACGGCCTCGTCCACGGCGGCCGTATGCCCGGTCCGAATCATTCCGCTTCCGCCGTACCCGGTGCCTGGCCCACCGCTGCCGCCGCTCCCGCCGCTCCCTGTGGGCACGGTGCCCGCGAACCCGGCATCGGGCACGGCGGGCATCGCGAGATCGGCACCGAACAGCGGCCGGACACCCGCCCGGGTGCACGCCTTGGCATGGCGCACCGCGCCCGCGAGGCTGTCCCGATCGCTCAACGCAAGCGCGTCGAGGCCCCGTTCCGCGGCTCTCTCCGCCAGATCCCCGACATGGCTGGCTCCGTAGCGGAGGGAGTACCCGGAGGCCGCGCGGAGATGCGTAAACGACATACGCACCTCCTCTCACCAGCCACAACGCTCCCTCCAGTCGAATCGACCCTCGCGAACCCCTCCCCTCTCACGATAGACCAATTTCGAAGAAACGTTCGAGACGAGGGAGAGGGGCGGGGCTGCGCGGGCCGAGCGCGCTCCCGGCGATGCGATCAGCCGGTGACACCGCGGGGGGCGGCGACCGGGGCCGGGCGGGACGGAGGGGCGCCCGGCCGACGGGGGGAAGGGGCCGGAGAGCCGGGAGGGACCGCCACCCCGGGGCGCCCGGGGGCACGGGACGGTACGGGAGCCACAAGCCGGGCGGAAGGCACGGGCCCGCCGGGGCCACCGGGGCAGCGCTCACCATTCCGGATACGACCGGTGCCCCGTAGGGGTGTGGCCCAGAGTGAGGGCCGCTTGCCCTGGTTCTTGCCCGAAGTGATGACCAGCTTGCCTGTGATCTCAGGGACGGGGACCCCGTTGACCCGCAGGCTGCGGGCGAACGCGGCCATGTCGTCGTCGACGACCTTCGGGCGTCCGCCATGTCGGCCCCGCTCACGAGCGGACGCCCGGCCTTCCAGGGACTTCTCCCGGATGTACTCGCGCTCGGACTCCGCCATGCCGGCGAAGAACGCGAACAGGGCGGCGCCGTGCCCGGACAGGTCGTAGACCCCGTGGAGGGGTCCGGTGAGGAGTTCGAGCTGGATGTCGTGACGGCGCAGGTCCTCGGCGATGGCCAGCAACTCGGCGGCGCCGCGGCCCAGGCGCTTCATCTCGTGCACGGTGAAGATTCACCCGTTGGTGCGGGACGGCCTTCTTGATGGTGCGGGCGAAGTCCATCGCCTTGACGATCTCCGGCCTCACTTTGACCCGGGTGCTGATCTTCTCCGAGAAGACCGGATCACAGCCCGCGTCACCAGAGCGTCGAGCTGGCTCTGGAGTTCTTGCTGAGCGGTACTGCAACGGGCGTAGCCCACCCTCGTGGACTTGGTCGCGGTCTCCGGCACGGCGGCGTCGATCGCCGGGGTTGTGAGAACGAGGATCAGGGGCCAAACCGGACATGATCCGGCGGGGTCTCCGGCCTTTCAGAACTACTCATTTCTGCGAGCGTGATGCCAGCGACCTTCACCAAGGGTGCCCTTTTGCCGCACAAATTGCTTTGTACACCGCACCGCTGCCTCCCTAGGATCGCCCGCATGCGGCGGACGATCATCATCGGCGACATCCATGGCTGCTTCGACGAGTTGCTCGAACTGCTTGATGAAGTCGACATCCAACCGGACGACCTACTGGTCAGCGTCGGTGATCTGGTCGACCGCGGTCCAGCGCCCGGCGCGGTGGTCAGGCTTTTCCGTGAGCGTCCGAACTCGGTCGTGGTCATGGGCAACCATGAGCGAAAGCACGTGCGCGGGATCCTCTCGTACGCGCAGGAGATCACGCGCCTGCAACTTGGCGATCACTACGCCGAAACGGTCGACTGGATGCGGACTCTGCCGTACTACTTCGAGAACGAGCACGTCCGTGTTGTCCACGCCGCGATGCTGTCCGGGATTCCTCTGTCCGACCAGCGGGAGGAGATCCTTTGTGGCTCGACGAGGGGCGAACGCGAACTCACAGCGCTGTTCCCAGACAGCTACTGGCACGAGCACTACACCGATGCCAAGCCGGTGGTGTTCGGCCATCACGTAACCGGCCAGGAACCTATGATCCGCGATGGCAGGATCTTCGGTCTCGACACCGGTGCCTGCCACGGCTGGAACCTGACCGCACTGTCTCTTCCAGGATTCACGGTCCACTCGGTGAAGGCGCACGCGGATCACTGGTCGACCGTCAAGCGCCAGTGGCAGTTGTCCGTCCTGAAGACCAGACCCTGGCACGACTCCACCTGGCTGGAGCTGGCTCAGGCGGTAGAGCGGTTCTCCTCAACATCTGACCCAGTGGCGCACCGGTGGCTGGAGGCGCTCCAAGAGTGGGCCACGGGTCTGCAGTCGACGTTCCCTACCCTGGTCGCCACAGCGCATCGAGTCGCCGACGAGTTCACTCCAGACGAAATGCGCCGGCATCCTGCTGCGAAGGTTCTCTTCCAAGCCCGTAACAGCCGCCTCGACCAGACCAGTCTGGCCAGGCAGTGCCCGACACCGCGCAGGACAATCGAACTGGCAGCCGCACTGGGGCTGATACTGGACGATCTGCCCAACTGAACCGCCAAAGGCACGGTCACAGGCCAGCTTGGCGCCGCCAACTTCCGCGTCGTGTCCATGGCTCTCTTGGTGCCGACCAGGCCGGTCGGGCGACCTGACCGAAGCCGGCAGCGGCCAGGTCCTGGTCGCGCAGCGGGGTGAAGCCGACGTCCAGTTTCGGGTCGTATGCCTCTGGCTGGATGCCGAGTTCGTGTGTGCTGTACTCGCCGAACCGGTTGATGTGCTCGATCAGGTGGGGCGAGATGTGGGCCAGGTCCTCCGGGGTGATCCCCAGCACTCTTCAAGCAGCTGTCGGACGATCTCGGCGATGTCGAGGGCGTTGTGGAAGATCACCGCGTTCGTGAGCAGGGCGTTGAATTTCATGGCGTGAACAGGGCGATGTAGGTGTCCGAGATGTGGTGGTAGGCGATGCCGCCCGGCTTGCCGTACCGCACGGACGTCTCGGCGAGCAGGTTGTCGAGGTGGGTGTCCATGTGGGTGCCGTCCGCGGCCACCGTGGTGCCGTCGCCCCACGCGCGGGAGATGTCCAGGCGGGCGTGCGCGTTGACCAGGTCGGCGATGGCCTCGTTCAGCAGCACGATGGAGAAGTGCCGGTTCGCCGTGTACGACAGCTCGTGGCCGAAGACGCCTGGGATGTGGCGGGCGGCCTCGTACGGGCCCATGTTGGCGCCCTTGACGAAGGTGGTGATGACGGAGCGGCCGAACGGGTCCTGAAGCTTCGGCTCGTTGCCGGAGGCCGGGCCGAAACGGCGCCACCACTCCACCCAGTACGCGGTCCTCGGCAGAATCCCGATCAGCGTGCGCTCCGGCATCCGCGCTTGATCTCCTGCTCCAGCCGCTTCGTCGAGGGCGTGAGCCACCACGCGGTAGTTCCCGATCAGGGCCTCGACCAGCTCCTGCTGGCGCAGGCAGATCTCTTCCAGCTCCCCACCAGAGCGCCGGTCCGCCGAGCGCCGGAAGATCCGGCCCGCCCCTACCCGCAACCTCCCGCGCCGCACCGGGACGTTCAGGCGTCCCCGCTCCCGGGCGCGGGGCTACGCGGGGTCCTCGGCCGCCGGATCCGTGCTTCCGCGTCTGACCAGACTGGTCGGAAGAAAGACCTGGTCCGGCTGCCGGTCGGGTTCGTCGATCCGGGCCAGCAGCATCTCCGTGGCCCGGGTGGTCAGTTCGTCCACGGGCTGCCGGATCGTCGTCAGCGGCGGATGGCTGAGCTGCGCCATGCTGATCGGCGACATCGCCCACGGCGTCACCGCCCGGACCGTCCACCGCCCCCGTGCCGCCTCCTTCTTCACCGACGCCGCCGTTCTGACTCCGCTCCTCGGCTCGCCCCCGACCCTGATCTGCGCCCCGGCGAGCCGGACCAGGCCCATGCCACCGACGAGTGGTGCTCGGTCGGCCGTCTGGAGGAATCCACGGCCATCCACGAGGAGGCGATCCGCCGCTGGTGCGCCCTGTGAGGTGACGACGGCGCGCCGACCGGCCGTCTTCCCGCTCGGCGCGGGTGTCGTCGACCGCGTGGGGAGAGGTCCATGAGGGGTTACGACGGCATCTCGCCACCGGATGCCGCCGTCCCCCTCCACAACGAGGCGAACCATCGAGCGAACCATCGAAACGAGATCCACCAAGACGGCATCATTCGTTTTCCTGGGCGGAACAAGGGTTCCCGCGGTCCCGGGAAGGGCACCGGTCAGGACGAACCCGTTCCTCCGGTGGCCCCGTCCCCTGAGGCACAGCAGAGGCACCACGGCTCACAACATCGGCGCCACCGGCCACGCGCACGGCCACGTCGGGCACGCGCACGGCCACGTCCGCCATGTCGTCATCACCGTGCCCGACACGGCGTCATCACCGTGCCCGGCACGGCGTCATCACCGTGCCCGGCACGGCGGACGATCGGGGCTCTCAACCTCCGGGCGCGGTGGTGTGTCCGTGCAGAGGGACATCCGATACCGGAGAGGGGACCATCATGCCGACCGAGCCGTCGACACAGGCTCCGCAGCGCCGGCCGCTGCCCTCCGTGGTGTTCAGCAGTCTTGACGCCGCCCCGCGGGAACGGCTGGGGCACTGGCGTGACCTGCTGAGCAGCATCCATGCCCCCATGGATGTGACGAGCGACCACGCGGACGACTTCCGGGCCCGTCAGCGCAGCATCTCGCTGGGTGATGTTGCGGTGTGGCGTGCGACCCATCCATCGGCGACTCTCCGGCGCACCACCAGGCTGATCCGCCGGTCCGACCCCGAGAAATACCATCTCTCCCTCGTACTGCGGGGAGCGGGCACGGCGGCCTGGCGCAGCAGAACGCTGCTGGTCAAACCAGGGATCTATCACACCACCGACACCTCGCTGCCGGTGGAGATCCATGCCGGCGGTGAGTTGGACCGGGTCGCGATGATCGGGCTCGAAGTGCCCAAAAGTGCCCTTCCGCTGCCCCGGCGGCTCGCGGACCTGGCCATCGGCCTGCCGATACCCGACAACGAAGGCCCCGGGGCGCTGCTGGCGCAGTTCCTCCGGCATATCGTGCGGAACGTCCGGGACTACCGTCTCACCGACGGACCGCGGCTCGGGACGGTGGCCGCCGATCTGCTGGCCGCCATGCTCGCCCACGCGGCGGAGCGCGAGGACGCGCTGCCACCGCATACGCACCAGTACATGACGGTGCGACGGATCAAGGCCTCAATCCAGCGGAACCTCGGCGATCCCGAACTGAGCCCGGCCACCGTCGCCGCCGCGCACCATATGTCCACGGGGCATCTGCACCGGCTGTTCCGCGCGGAAGGGGTCACCGTCGGAGCGCTGATCCGTCTGTCCCGTCTGGAACGTGCCCGTGCCGAACTCGCCGACCCGCGCAGAGAGCGTGAACACATCCACACCATCGCGGCGAGATGGTTTCTGACCGCGTCCGAGTTCAGCCGCTCCTTCCGGAGCGTCTACGGAATGTCACCCAGCGAGTACCGGCAATCCCGGAAGGAGAACGGCTCCGGGGACGGTACGCGTACACCGTCCTGATCCACGGGCGGGCACCGGCGTTCCTCCGAAAGCCGCGAGTAGCCCTTCCGCGACTGGTCCTTCTGCGAGTAGCCCTTCTGCGAGTGGCCCTTTCCCGTGCGTCACCGGACGGCCTCCGGTCCCATCCGGGGAGGGTCACTCCGGCACAAGGATCCTGTGTCTCCATGCCGATGACCGGCCCCGATCCGGCGAATAGCCTGCGTCGAACCGGGGTTCGGACAGAGATCGTCCCCGGCCCGGGTGCCCGGCCGCCCGTGGCCTCGCTGCACCGCTTGCGCCAACGCGGCACGATTCAAGGAGAATTGTGAACAAGCAAGCCCGGATCGGTATCACGTCCATCGCCCTGCTCGGGGCCGTGCAGGTCGCATCCCCCGCGGCGGTCGCATCCCCTGCGGCAGTCGCATCTCCCGCGGCATATGATCCGTCGGACCCCAAGCAGAATTTCACGGTCTGCTACAAGAACAGCGACTGCGGTATGGGCTACGCGGTGGGCACCATCGCGTGGTGGGGCGGGTCCTATCCAATCATCACGGGCAGCGTGGTCAACCGCACCAACAGCGACTACTCCACCACCGTGATCTTCGAGGGGTTCAAATACAACGTGAAGCAGGACAGTGACTCACGGACCTCCAGGAACGGGGTCCTCAAGTTCGATATCCAGCTTTCCGATTACATAGACCGCATCAAGATCACCGTCTGTCAGAACTTCCCCACCGGTGAGCAGTGCGGCGACTCCGTGCACTTCAACCTGCGGCGGTAACTCGCGCCCACCCCCGCTGGGTTGGCCGCCCCTTCGCGTACACAGCCGGTCGGGGGCCGGCCACGATCGCTCGGGCCGCAGCCCCCCTGCCCGGCCACGTTCCCTTGACGCAGAGGCCGGGCCCTGGCCCCGGGCGGGCTGCCCGCCGTACGACTGCCCGCGCTTCACGGGCACTCTTCCTTGTCGAGGTCATCGGCAGTGCCGACGACCGCCGGTCCGCACCCCGGGGGCAGGCGGGCGAGGACCAGGGCGACCGCGTCACGCGGGTTGTCGGCCCATCCGATGTCCACCGGCCGGTGAGGCGAGCGAGCCGTCCGCCCGATGACGCGGTACTTCCCGTCCACGGGAACAATCGCCGGAACGTCGTGGGTGTAGGGGTATCGGGTACAGCGGCTGAAGTGCAGCGACTCATGGCTCTGGTAGGGAAACAGAACTCGCAGCTCCGGCTCGGCGTAGGCGGCCTCGATGAGTCCGTGGTCGACGGAGGACGCCGTGGCCTGACGGTAGACCGTCCACATTCTCTCGACCGCGGTGCCGCCCTCATGGGCCCCGGCGGGCTCAGGACGGGGACCGGCTGAGTCCGGGGCAGGTTGAGATGTCACGCTTCGCCCTTTCCGTTGGTACGGCCGGTCGCGAACGGTTTCCTCGCCCCTCCCCGCCGTCCGCCCGCTGTGCCGGATCGCGCTGCCGGACCTCGGCGCGGGGAAGCAAGGCGACCGTCGCGGGTACTCCGAGAGTACGAGGGTGTCGGTGCTTACGGGTGCCCGGTCCGGCCGGATCGGGCATTCCCCGTACGAGACGCACACGGCACACCTGAGGACGAGCCCCGGCTTCGGCACCCAGCACATTCCGCCCCTCGAACCGTATGTGACATGCCGTCACCCGGCGTCCCGCGGCAGCCTGGCGCGTACGGTCAGGCCGCCGTCGGGGTTGGCGCGCGCGGTGACGGTGCCGTGGTGGGCGTGCACGATCGAGCGGACGATGGCGAGGCCCAGGCCATGGCCGGAACGGTCGCTGGTGACACGGGAGTGCTGCCGGTAGAAGGGCTCGAACAGGCGCTGGGCGACGATGTCGTCGACGTGCAGCCCGGTGTTCTCCACCTCGATGACGATCTGGTCCTCACGCAGGACCGAGAGGTGTACCGAGCCGCCGGGCCGGTTGTAGGCCAGGGCGTTGTCGAGGAGGTTGAGCAGGAGCTGGCGGAGCAGGGTGGCATTGCCGGGGACGGTGCAGCCGGGCTCGGTGTCGACGTCGAGGCGCAGGTCGGCGGTTGCCGCCCGCGCGGTGCGGTCGGCGGCCACGTCCCTGGCGAGGGCCGCCACGTCGACGGGTTCGGGGTCGAAGGGCGCGTGGTCGGCGGCTGCCAGGGAAAGAAGGGCCTTGACGATGGTGATGTTGCGTTCGTTCGTCTCGACGAGCATAGGGGCCAGCTCGGCGAACTCCTCACCGCTGGGGTCGGCGGCGGCGATCTGCAGGACGGCGCGGGTGGTGGCCAGCGGGGTGAGCAGTTCGTGCGAGGCGTTGGCCGCGAAACGCTGATGGGCGGCGAAGGACTCCTCAAGACGGGCGAGCATGGTGTCGAAGGTGTCGGCGAGCTGCTTGAGTTCGTCGGAGGGACCCCCCGCGTTGATGCGGTACTGAAGCTGACCGTCGGCGGCCTTCGCGGCGGCCTGGCTGATGACGCCGAGGGGCGCGAGAAGGTGCTTCGACAGCCGCCAGCCGACGGTCAGACCGATCGCCATCACCAGCAGGAGACCGCAGACGGACAGCCACAGCAAGGTGTTCCAGACGTCTTCCTTGCTGCGGATCGCCCCGTCCGCCCGGGCACCCGGCCAGACTCCCGACGGGACGGCGGTCTCCGCGTACGACCCGGTCTGGGGCACCCGCTGCGGTGTCCCGAGGTCCGTGAGGACGATGGTGTCCGAGAAGTCGTACGTCGGCATGAACCGCATGCCGGCGTAGATGACGGCCACCATCAGTACGGCCGAGGCGGCGAGCGCGCCGGCGAAGCCGAGGAAGAGCCGGGCGTGGATGCTCCGGGTCCGCCCGGACCGCCTCAGACCCGGGCCCCACCGGGAGGACCGCCTCAGACCCGGGCCCCACCGGGAGGACCACCTCAGACCCGGGCCCCACCGGGAGGACCACCTCACTTGGTGCCCAGGTAGTAGCCGGCGCTGATCGCCGTATGCACCAGCCGGGGCTCGCCGAGCTTGCGGCGCAGGGTGTGCACGACGAGACGTACCGCGTTGGTGAGCGGATCCGCGTTCGCGTCCCACGCCTTGTCCAGGAGGTATTCGGCGCTCAGTACGCCGCCGTCGGCGCGCAACAGCAGTTCCAGCACGGCCAGTTCCTTCGGTGTGAGGCGCACCTCGCGTCCCGCGCGCAGCACACGGCGGCGATGGGTGTCGAAGGCCAGGTCGGCGAAGGTGAGAACGGGTGCGTGGGCCATGGGACTGCGCCGGTACAACGCCCGTAGACGGGCGACGAGTTCGGGGAAGTCGAAGGGTTTCGCCAGATAGTCGTCGGCGCCGAGGCCGAGCCCTTCGACCTTGTCACCGAGGCGCCCGGCGGCGGTGAGCATGAGGACACGGCATTCGAGACGCATGGCGACGATGCGCCGGCAGACCTCGTCGCCGTGGACGCCGGGCAGATCGCGGTCGAGGACGACGGCGTCGTAGTCGTAGACCGCCAGCCTGTCCAGAGCACTCGCCCCGTCGTGCACGACGTCGGTGGCGATGGCCTCGCGCCGCAGCCCGATCTCCAGGACCCGCGCCATGTACCGCTCGTCCTCCACCACCAACACGCGCACGACCCGCTCCCCTTTCCTGTGAATCCCTGTGATTCCCTGTGATTCCCCGTGAATCCCTGTGAACCCTGCGATTCCCTGTGAATTTTCGGGCGCATTCGACATCCCGGCTGCCCACACCTATCAGACACGGGATGTGAACCGTGTATGAGCTCCCACCCGGACCGCGCACTTGGCAAACACGGTTCACAACGGCCTCTGGCTACCGTGACATGCGGTTTCACACATTTCCGGGCAGGGAGTTGTCGTACGCGATGAATCTTTTCAAACGGGCGTGGTGGCGGCTGACCAGCCACCTCGGAAAGACCCTGATGCTGGTCGGTCTTTTCTTCGTCATCTGCACCCTGGTGCTCTCCGGGTTTCTCATCCGGTCCGCCTCGGCCCGGGCGGCCGACGACGCCAAGGCGAGCGTCGGCGCCGTCGCCACCATGCAGCTGGACATCAACGCCCTGCTCGAATCGGGGCAGGGCACCGAGTCCAACGGCTCCACACCCGGAACGATCGGCCCGGGTGGTGATCTGCGCCGCGGCCTGGTCGACAAGATCTGCGAGTCGCCCGTGGTCAAGCGGTGCAACTACTCGACCGACTCGGGCGCCGCGCCCGCCAAGGGCTCGAAGCTGTACCGGCCGGTGCCGCGGCCGGCCGGCGTCCAGCCGGACGGCCTCGACCTCTTCAAGGCCGACGGGGTGCGTGATCAGCAGTCGGTGGCCTCGTTCCGGAACGGCGACGCGAAGATCGTCACCGGGCGCGGGATCGGCCCGAAGAGCAAGAGCGACGAGGTCGTGGTCGAACAGCGGCTGGCCCGGCACAACCGCTGGAAGGTCGGCGACACCATCAGGCTGAGGGTCGGTGAACTCCCGGAGATCGGCAAGAAGAGGAACGAGGACGAGTTCGGATTCACGGTCGTCGGCATCTACGCCAGCGGCACCCCGGACAGCGGCCGGTACGTACCCGCCATGACGGACCCGGTGAACCAGCTGTACGTCACCCCGGACGGCGGCACCCGGCTCCTCGGCAAGAAGCCGGACGCCGACGGGGGCGTGGTCAACCAGGCCACCTTCACCCTGTCCGACCCCGCGGACATGGACCGGCTGAGGAAGCACGCCGAAGCCTCCGGCGCCGATCTCGGCATCTTCCCGATGACGGTCAACGACAAGCAGTACCGGCAGCTCGTCGGGCCCATCACCAAGACCGCGGACTTCGCGACCGTCACCGTGTGGCTCGTCGCCCTCGCCGGGACCGTGATCCTGGCCCTGATCGTCGCCTCGTCGCTGCGCGAACGCCGCAAGGAACTGGGCATCCTGCTCTCGCTCGGCGAGAGGAAGCCCAAGCTGCTCGGCCAGCACCTGGTGGAGGTCGTCGCCTGCGTGGTGATCGCGGTGGGCCTCGCCTCGGCGGGCAGCCAGTACCTGTCCCAGACCATCGGCGACCGGTTGCTGGCCGGTGAGGTGTCCTCGGCCAGGAAGTCGGCCGCGGACGCGGACAGCGGTGTCGACGGCAACTCCGTCACCAGCGCCGGAGGCACCACCCCCGCCGCGGACGACGCCCCGGAGGTCGAGCCCATCGACTCGCTCGACGTACGGATCGGCACCGCCGACATCGCCAGGGTCGGCGCCACCGGCCTCGGCATCGCCGCCCTGGCCACGCTCGTCCCCGGCGCGCGCGTACTGCGCCTCCATCCGCGTGACATCCTGACGAAGGGCGACTGAAGCGATGACCTCCCCCACGGGAACCCCGGTCCTCGAACTCACCGGAGTGACCCGCACCTACCAGAGCGGCAACCGCAAACGCACCGTGCTGAAGGGCATCAGCCACGCCTTCGAACCGGGCCGTATGTATGCCGTGATCGGCCCCTCCGGCAGCGGCAAGACGACACTGCTCTCGCTGGCCAGCGGCCTGGACTCACCGAGCTCCGGCAGCATCCGCTTCCACGGGCGGGACGTCGCGGAACTGGGCCTCGGCCGCTACCGCAACCGTCATGTGGCCACCGTCTTCCAGTCGCTGAACCTGCTCACGTATATGACGGCCGTCCAGAACATCACCTCCGCCATGGAGATCACCGGCGTCCGGCGCGGCAACAGGAAACAGCGCGCGGCCGAACTCCTCGACCTGCTCGGTGTGGACGCCGTGGACCACCACCGCCGGACCCCGCAACTGTCCGGCGGACAGCAGCAGCGCGTCGCCATCGCGCGCGCCCTGGCCTGCGAGGTCGACATCCTCTTCGCGGACGAGCCCACCGGCAGTCTCGACGACGAGACGGCGGCCGGGATCATCGCCGTATTCCGGAAGTTGGCGCACGACGAGGGCAAATGCGTGGTGGTGGTAACCCACTCCCGCGAGGTCGCGGACGCCTCGGACGAGGTCCTGCAACTCAAGCGGGGCAAACTCAGCACACGCTAGTGCCGTATCAGGCAATGTTTGCCTCGTGACGGCCCGCCGCGTGGGTGGTTCCCTGCGTGGCGGGCCGAGGCCAGAATGATCACGTGGCT
>NZ_JBITFN010000020.1:4631-134427 GCF_044456085.1 Streptomyces sp. NPDC051018 | reverse complement strand
CCCTACCTCCAGATCAAGAACACCGACGGCTTCCGCGACGTCGCCGGACGCGCCGCAGCCCTCGGCTACGACGGCAAATGGGTCCTCCACCCCGGCCAGATCGACGCCGCCAACGACGTCTTCTCCCCCTCCCAGAACGACTTCGACCACGCCGAACTCATCCTCGACGCCTACGACTACCACACCTCCGACGCAGGCGGCCGCAAAGGCTCCGCCATGCTCGGCGACGAAATGATCGACGAAGCCTCCCGCAAAATGGCCCTCGTCATCTCCGGCAAAGGCCGCGCCGCCGGCATGACCCGCACCAGCACATTCCACCCCCCGGAGGCATGATTCCGGGCCCTGACCGGCCGTCTCTCCCGGCTGCCAGACCGCCTCCCGCGCCATGTCATAGCCGACACCTATGGGACCCAAAGCAATACCAAGGATTTACTGATGGCCTTGGGCGGCCTAGCGTGCCGGTGAGAGCACCGCGCGGGACCCGTCCCTCCATCTGCCGGTTCTCCATGCCCGCGGGGCAGGCGCCAGCCCCCGAAGCCCACGGCCCGACCTCTGACATCCACCGATCACACCGAGGCCCTGCTTCGCCACGGCGCGGGCCCGGGCGCGGCGGAACAGCCCGCCCCCACCACACCTCCGCCCCCGGACCCATCCCTGACACGCCCCCGGAAACATCCCCGGACACAAGGAGGAACCCCATGCGTGACGCCGTCATCGTCGATGCCGTGCGTACGGCAGTCGGCAAGCGGAACGGAGCGCTGTCACAGGTCCACTCCGCGTCCCTGTCCGCCCATGTCCTCAACGCCCTGGTGCGGCGCACCGGACTGGACCCGGCCCTGGTCGACGATGTCGTCTGGGGGTGCGTCGGCACGCTCGGCATGCAGACCGGCTGTATCGCGCGGGCCGCCGTACTCGCCGCCGGCTGGCCCGAGTCGGTACCGGGGGTGACCGTCGACCGGCAGTGCGGCTCCTCGCAGCAGGCCGTGCACCAGGCGGCGGCAGGTGTGATCTCCGGTCAGTACGACATCGCGATCGCGGGCGGAGTCGAGAACATGAGCCGGATCCCCCTCGGCTCGACCCGGGCCGACGAGCGGTTCGGCCGCCCCTTCGGCCCGCAGGTGCTCAAGCGCTACAACGGCACGGTCTTCACCCAGTTCGCGGGCGCCCAGCTGATCGCGGAGGAGTTCGGCTTCTCCCGTACCGAGATGGACCAGCACGGCCTGGACTCGCACGCCCGCGCGGCCCGCGCGATCGACGAGGGCCGCTTCACCGGGCAGATCGAACCCATGACGGTAACCGGCGAGGACGGTACGGCCCGGGTCTTCGACACCGACGAAGGCGTACGCCGGGGGTCCACGCTGGAGACCCTGGCGCAGCTCAAGCCGGTCACCGAGGGCGGCGACATCAGCGCGGGCAACGCCTCCCAGGTCTCGGACGGCACCGGAGCGCTGCTGATCACCACCAGCGAGACCGCCGCGCGCAACGGCTGGACCCCGATGGCCCGTATCCACACGGCCGTTGTGGTCGGCTGTGATCCGGTCACCATGCTCAAGGGCCCGATCCCGGCGACCGCGAAGGCACTGAAGAAGGCCGGTCTGTCGATCGGCGACATCGGCGCGTTCGAGATCAACGAGGCATTCGCCTCCGTGAGCCTCGCCTGGCTCCGCGAGACCGGCGCGGACTACGAGCGGATGAACCCGCTCGGCGGCGCGATGGCCCTCGGCCACCCCATCGGCGGTTCCGGCGCCCGTCTGATGACCACCCTGGTCCACCATATGCGCGACAACGGCATCCGCTACGGCCTCCAGTCGATGTGCGAGGGCGGCGGCATGGCCAACGCCACCGTCCTCGAACTCCTCTGAGAACTCCTCCACCCCGGCCGGGACCGGCAGCCGCACGGGCGCCGGTCCCGGCCGCGGTACTGCCCGCCGACGGGTCCGGGCCGGGGGCACGCGCCGGTCGCGACCGACTGACGTCCCCGGCTCGGCGAGCGACCGGCCGCCGGCTCCGTACGGGCACGGGCGAGGTCGAGTACCGGCCTCAGTCCCGATATGGACATGGCCAACTGGCGGGACTACTCTCTGACTTGGTCTAGACCAACGCTGCTTCACGTTCACCATCCCCCCATGTCTGCAGCGCCCCCCCACACCGCCCAGGAGCGAAGCATGCGCAGAAAGCTCACCTCGTCCTTACTCGGTCTCGGCATCGCCGGTGTCACCCTCTTCGCCACGTCCGGCAGCGCGCAGAGCCACGGCTACGTCGACTCCCCCATCAGCCGTTCCCAGCTCTGCGGAATCGGCACCGTCAAGGACTGCGGCCAGATCGAATGGGAGTCCTGGAGCGTCGAGGGCCCCAAGGGCTTCCCCAGCCACGGGCCCGCCGACGGCACGCTCTGCTCCGGCGGCAACGGCCGCTTCTCCGAGCTCGACGACCCCCGCGGCGGAGCCTGGCCCGCCACTCCCGTCAGCAGCGGTGAGAGCCACACCTTCAGCTGGCGGATGGTCGCCCGGCACGCGACGACCGACTTCCGCTACTACATCACCAAGGACGGCTACGACCCCGGCAAGCCGCTGACCCGCGCCGACCTCGAACCCCAGCCCTTCCTCACCGTCCCGTTCGGCGGGCGCCAGCCCGACTACACGGTGACCCACACGGGCACCCTGCCCCAGAAGTCCGGCAAGCACCTGATCCTCGGCGTCTGGACGGTCGCGGACACCGACAACGCGTTCTACGCCTGCTCGGACGTCCAGTACTGAGAAGCGACCGGCTTCCCGCACCGAGACCGGCCTCCCCGACCGGGATCTGAACGGGCGCCGGCACATCACCGGGCGCCGGCGACGCCTCCGTACCCCCGTACGGAACCGGCCTCCTCCGGCACCCGGCCGACCGGGTCCAGCCGCACCCCACCCCCTGCGGCTGGACCCGAGTCCGAGCCTGCGGCCCGCCCCTTTCGCTTCGGCGGGCACACGTCCTGTCTCCGGCTCCCCGATCACTCCCAAGGTCTCCCGAGGTCGCCGCGCGGTTGTACGACATCGGCCGGACGTGCCCCTACACTCCTGAACCATTCGCGAAACGACGGGGGTTGCGCCATGGCTCAGGACGGCAGCGCGAGGGACCGGATCGACACAGGGCGCGCGCATTCGGCCCGTGTGTACGACTACATCCTCGGTGGAAAAGACCACTACCCGGTGGACGCCGAGGCGGGCGACGCGATGGTCGCGGCGCTGCCGTCGCTGCCGGTGACGATGCGCCAGAACCGGCTGTTCATGCACCGCGTGACGCGGTATCTCGCCAAGGAGGCGGGAATCCGCCAGTTCCTCGACATCGGTACGGGCCTGCCGACCTCCCCCAACCTCCACGAGATCGCCCAGCGGGAACGCCCCGACGCCTCGGTCGTCTATGTGGACAACGACCCCATCGTCCTCGCTCACGCGCAGGCGCTCCTCACCAGTTCCCCCCAGGGCCGTACCGCCTATGTCGACGCCGACATACGCCGTCCGGAAACCCTGCTCGAATCCGAGGCGTTCGGGGAACTGGTGGACCTGAAGGAGCCGGTCGGCCTCACGATCATCGCGATGCTGCACTTCCTGCAGATCCCTGAGGGCTACGCCCTGGTCCGGCGGCTGATGGAACCGCTTCCGCCGGGGAGTCATCTCGCCATCGCCACGGGGACGGCGGACTTCGCCCCTCCGGAGGCCGCCCGCAAGATGGTCGCCGAGTACGAGAGCCGGGGCATCCCCATGGTCGCCCGCGACCGCGACCAGGTCGCGGCCTTCTTCGACGGCCTGGAACTCGTCGAGCCGGGCCTCACACAGGTGCACCGCTGGCGGCCCACCGAGGACCAGCGGTCCGTCGACGACCGCGAGGTCGCGATGTACGGAGCGGTGGGCCGCAAGCCCTGATGAGGGGGGCGCGGCCCGGCGTCCCCCATGTCCCCACCCCGAACGGTCCCTCAACACCGCCGCCCGCAGCACCGGGCGGCACCCCGTCTCGCGCCGGGCCGTCGCGCTCCGCTTCCGTGTGAGCGGGCAGGGTACGAGCCGGAGCCCGCGGGTGTCGTACCCCGGTACCAGACGTCCCGAACCACGAACCGTCCGCGGTCGGATGTTCCGCCTCCGTCCGCGGACGAGTATCGGGAACATGATCGAAGTACAGGGACTCACCAAGAGATACGGCACGAGAACCGTCGTCGACAGCCTCGACTTCACCGTGGGCGCGGGCGCCGTCACCGGCTTCCTCGGCCCCAACGGCGCCGGCAAGTCCACCACCATGCGCATGATCCTGGGGCTGGACACACCCACCCGGGGCCGGGCCACCGTCAGGGGCAGAGCGTATGCCCGCCATACCGCGCCGCTGACCGAGGCCGGCGCCCTGCTGGAGGCCCGGTCCCTCCATCCGGGGCGGAGCGCGTACCACCATCTGATGGCGCTGGCGCACACCCATGGCATCCCGAGCAGCCGGGTCCGCCATGTGCTCGACCTCGCCGGGCTCACCGAGGTCGCCCACCGCCGGGTCAAGGGCTTCAGTCTCGGCATGGGGCAGCGACTGGGGATCGCGGGGGCGCTGCTCGGCGATCCGGGCACCCTGATCCTGGACGAGCCGGTCAACGGGCTGGACCCGGAGGGCGTGCTGTGGATCCGCAATCTGCTCAGGTCCCTCGCCGCCGAGGGCCGTACGGTCCTCGTCTCCTCCCATCTGATGAGCGAGATGGCCCTGACCGCCGACCATCTGGTGGTCATCGGGCGCGGCCGGCTGCTGGCCGACACGACGATGGCCGAGTTCGTACGGTCGTCGGGAGCCGACTCGGTCAGGGTCGTCACCCCCGAGGCGGACCGGCTGGCCGGGCTTCTCGCCATCCCCGGGGTGCGCGTCGCCTCCACGGCCCGCGGTGCGCTGGACGTCCACGGCGTGGAGAGCGAGCACATCGGCCGCACCGCCGCGGCCCACGGCATCGCCCTGCATGAACTCACCCCTCGCACCGCCTCGCTGGAACAGGCGTTCATGGACCTCACCCACGGTTCGGTCGAGTACCGGACCGCTTCCCCGGAAGGAGCCGCGGCATGACCGGGTACCGGATCACCCCGGCGCGCGTCGTCCGCGCCGAGTGGCACAAGCTGTGGACGGTCCGCTCCACCTGGATCACCCTGCTGACGGCGGCGGCACTCACCCTCGGCATCGGTGTGACGATGGGCGCGACCTACGAGTCCGGCGGCAATGACTCCGACATGGATGTCGTCGTCCTGACCCTGATCGGCTTCCAGCTCGCGCAGATCGCGATCGCCGTACTGGGCATCCTCGTGACCGCCGGGGAGTACTCGAACGGCATGATCCGTGCCTCCATGACCGCGGTGCCGCGACGGCAGCCGGTGCTCTGGTCCAAGGCGGTGGTCTTCGGCGCCGCTTCTTTCGCGGTCATCCTGGTCACGGCCCTGGTGACCTTCTTCGCCGCCCAGATCTTCTTCTCCGGGACCGACCAGGCCGCCTCGCTGGGTGACCCCGGCGTGATACGCGCGGTCGTCGGCAGCGCGGCGGGAGTGGCGCTGCTGGGGATGATCGCCCTGGGGCTGGGCGCGCTGGTGCGGTCCGTGCCGGGTGCCATCGGAGCCTTCATCGGCGTCGTCCTGGTCCTTCCCCAGGTGCTCACGATGCTCCCCTACGACGTCATGGAGGATGTCGTACGCCACTTCCCGGCCGGGGCGCTGACCTCCCTCAACTCCGCCCAGCCGGTGCCGGACGCCGCCTCGCCCGGAGTTGGCCTCCTCTCCCTCGTCCTGTGGGCGGCGGGGGTGCTCGTCGCGGCCGCCCTGCTGCTGCGACGACGTGACGTATGAACGGCCGCAGGCGAGGATGAGCGGATGAGCGAGCAGCCGAAGGAGTGTGGTGACTCCCGCGACCAGCGCGGATTCACGGTCACGGCCCCCGGGTCCCCGGGGGCGGTGACCCCGCCCGAGGACGGGCGGGCCGCCGGTTCCGATGACCGGCCGCGGTCCGCGGGGGCGGGGCGGACGGAGGCACCCGCCCCGGCCAGGGCGGTCCCTGTCCGTACCGACAGCACGGCGGCACCCATCCGGGCCGGGGAGGCAGGGGCCTTCGTCCCGCAGGGGCAGGCGTCGGAGGCCGTGCCGGACAAGCCGGCCCCCGGCGGTCCGGCCGGGTCGCCCGGGGCTGGCCGGGACGGGGCGCCCGGGGGTAACCCGGCCGGGCTTGCGAGGGCGGCGCCCGCGCGGGCCGGGAGCCCGTCTCCCGGGGCACAGCCGCTGACGGGGTGGCTGAACCGGCTCACCCGGCGGATCCGCGCCTTCGACGCCCGGCTGCCCCTGGTGTGGGATTCGGTGCTGACGGTCTTCTGGCTGCTCGCGGTGGTCATCGATGTCCTGGGCGCGGGCTGGCGTACCACCGCTCATCGTCCGGACACACCTGTCTGGCTGGTGACGGTGATGGCCTTCGGCTTCGCTCTGCCGCTGCTCGTACGCCGCCGTTTTCCGCTCGCCGCGCTGCTCATCACCCTGCCGTTCGCCGTGGCCAACAGTTGGTCCGGTGCCGTACTCCAGGCTTCGTACCTGCAGCTGATCCCCGTTTTCCACATCGCCCTGCGGCTGCCGCTGCGTACCTTGGTCACGGCGCTCGTGGTGGTGGCCGTGCCACGCTCGGTGGAGACGGCTCTCCATCCGGCCGGCGACGGCGCCCCGCAGCTCGTCCCCA
Source organism: Streptomyces sp. NPDC051018 (assembly GCF_044456085.1). Classification (NCBI taxonomy): domain Bacteria; kingdom Bacillati; phylum Actinomycetota; class Actinomycetes; order Kitasatosporales; family Streptomycetaceae; genus Streptomyces; species Streptomyces sp. NPDC051018. The sequence goes on along the minus strand of NZ_JBITFN010000020.1, from coordinate 127,725 downwards.
CTCTCTACGCCTTCGCCCTGGTGGCCCTGCTCGGCATCGCGGTCCGCTCCCGCCAGGAGTACACCGCCTCCCTCGTCGAACGCGCCCGCCGGCTCGAAGTCGAGCGCGACCAGCAGGCGCGGCTCGCCACCGCCGCGGAACGCACCCGGATCGCCCGTGAGATGCACGACATCATCGGCCACAATCTCTCCGTCATCACGGGCCTCGCGGACGGCGGAAAGTACGCGGCGGCCAAGTCGCCCGAGCGCGCGGCCCAGGCCCTGGATGCCATCTCCACCACCAGCAGAGCGGCTCTGACCGAACTGCGGCGGCTGCTGGACGTACTGCGCGAGGAGACGCCGGACGGTCCGGATCGCGCCCCGCAGCCCACCCTCAGTGACCTGGACCGGCTCATCGAAGGTGTACGGGCGGCCGGCCTTCCGGTCCGGATGACGACCACCGGCCGCCCGGCACCGCTGGCGCCCGGCCAGGAGCTGACCGTGTACCGCGTGGTCCAGGAAGCGCTGACCAACACGCTCAAGCACGCGGGACAGGGCGCCTGTGCGGCGGTCGACCTCACCCACACCCACGGCTCGCTCACCGCGACCGTCACCGACACGGGCACCAGCACGGGCACGGGCACGGGAGTGGCCGGGGGCTCCGGCGCCCGCCCGGGCACGGGTACGGCGGCTGCCGGGCGCCGCGGTTCGACCGCCGAGGGCCGCGGCCTTGCGGGTATGCGGGAACGCGCCGCCCTCTACGACGGCACCCTCGAATCCGGCCCGCTTCCCGGCGGCGGCTGGCGGGTGTGCCTCCGGCTCCCTCATCTCACCCACCTCCCCGCGACCGAGGACACCCCACAGTGACAACCGTGCTCATCACCGACGACCAGCCCTGCAGCGCTTCGGCTTCCGGATGCTGCTGGAGAGCCAGGACGACATGACGGTCGTGGGCGAGGCCGCCAACGGCGCCGAGGCGGTGCGTCTGGTCTCCCGCCTCCACCCCGATGTCGTTCTGATGGACATCCGGATGCCGGGCCTCGACGGGATCGAGGCCACCCGCCGGATCGTCTCCGCCGGAGAACGCACACGAGTGCTGATCCTGACGACGTTCGACCTGGACGAGTACGCGTACGACGGCCTGCGCGCCGGCGCGTCCGGCTTTCTGCTCAAGGACGCGCTTCCCGAGGAAGTCCTGGCCGGCATCCGCTCGGTGGCGTCGGGCGACGCGGTGGTGGCTCCGGCCCTGACCCGCAGGCTGCTGGACGCCTTCGCCCACCGGCTTCCGGCGGGAGCGGCCCCGTCCTCCCCGCAGCAGGACAAGAGAATCGCCGCACTCACCGAGAGGGAGAGGGAGATCCTGACCGTCGTCGGCCAGGGCTGGACGAACACGGAGATCGCGGAGCGTCTGCATCTCGCGGAATCGACGGTCAAGACGCATATGTCGAGGATTCTGGCGAAGACGGGCGCGAGGGACAGGGTGCAGGCGGTGATCCTCGCGTACGACACCCGGCTGGTCCACCCCGACTGAGGGAACCCGCCGCCGGTCCGGAACTGCCCGGTCGCGCCCGCCGGATGCGGGGCCCGGGCGGGCGGAGGTCATTCCCGGGCTCCGATGACATCCGCCGGCCGGTCGGCCAGACTTGCCCGGGCCGAGATCATCGTCGTGGCCAGCGCCAGGAACGCGGCGATCGCCACGATGCCCAGATAGGTGAGCGGCGGTGCGTGGAGGGAGGCGCTGCCGGTCATCCCCACGGCGAACGCGGTCAGCGTCGCCCCCGCGATCGAGGTCCCCAGCACCACGGCCAGCAGCACGACCGTGAGCGACTCCATCCGGAGCATCCGCAGCACCTGGCGCCGGGTCGTGCCGACCAGCCGGAGCAGAGCGAACTCCCGGACCCGCCCGCTGGTGGTCATCGCCAGGGTGTTGGCGACGGCGATGGCCGTGAAGGCGATGATCAGGCCCATCGCCACATAGTTGACGGCGGCGTTGGACTGCTGCCGGTCGGCCTGGAGCGAATCCGCCTGATCGCGGTCGAGGACCTCGACGCCGGGGTAGCCCCGTACGGCTGCCGCCACGGCCGTCTTCGTCAGTTCGGTCCTGACGAGGACCGCTGAACTCAGCGGATTGTCGACATGCGCGGCGACCACCTCGTGGGCCATCGTCATATCGCCGAAGCCGAGCCCTCGTTCGTACACCGCGACCACCGTGAGCGGCACCGGGGTCCCGTCTCCCATGGTGACCCGCACCTTGCTGCCGACACCGCCCAGCGTGCCGGCGGCCACATCGCTGACGGCCAGACCGCCTCCGTCCAGGCGGTTCAGGGAGCCGGAGGTGACATTCGGGTCGAGCGTCTCCCGCAGCCCTCTGGGGGTGACGCCCTGGACCTCGTACTTGGCCAGGCCCACCCGTACCGTGCTGCGGACGATCTCGGTGACTGTGCTGACGCCCGGCAGGGCGCGCACCGACTCCGCAGCCGGGCCGGGGACCCCCGGGCCGGACGAGGCGATGGTGTAGTCCGCGATGTTCCCCGCTTTCGCCTGGCTCCGCGCCGCGTTCCCCAGGGTCGACTGGACGAAGACGATGGTGCACGCCATGGCGATGAGCAGGGTGAGGGGAGTGACGGCCCCCGCGAACCTGCGGGTATGGGTACGGGTGTTGGCCATCGCCAGGTACCCGCTGACGCGGGACAGCCGCAGTGGCGCGCCCAGCACGGCGATACCGATCCGGGCGAGGACCGGTCCCAGCAGCGCCACCGCCGACGAGAGCACGATCACGCTCAGATAGGTGACGGGGGAAGCGGCCGGTTCCGTGCGGAGGGCGCTGAGCACCGCCACCAGGACGATACCGGCGACCAGCAGGACCACCCCCGCGACCACCCGCCCACGGGCGAGGCGCCCGCTCTCCACCGCGGCCTCGGACAGCGCCTCGGCGGGACGGATACGGGCCACGCGCCGGGCCGACACCCTGGCCGCCGCCCAGGCACCGAGGACGGACGCGGCCACGGCGGCGAGCATCGGATAGGGGGTGAGCGTCAGTTCCAGCGTGTCGGGGATGGTGCCGAAGCCGATGAACCTGCGATACAGCCAGAAGGCGATCGGCAGTCCGGCGACCGCCCCTGCCCCGCCTGCCAGGAGTCCGATGACGGCGGCTTCGCGGCCGATGAGACCGCGGATCTGTCCGGGGGTGGCGGCCACGGCGCGCAGCAGGGCCAGTTCACGGTAGCGCTGCTGGATGGAGAGCGCGAAGGTCCCGACCACGACCAGGACCGCCACCAGCAGGGAGATCGCGGCAATGGCACCCCCCATGCTGATCAGCTGGACCCGCGCCTTGCCGGCGTCGAGGAACTCCACGGCTCCCCGGTCCCCGGAACCGTGCACCTGTGCTGTCGTACCGGCGAGGGCACGGGAGAGGGAACGCTGAAGCCCGCCGGGATCGGCGCCCCGGTCGGCGATGACGCCGATGACGGCCACCCTGCCCGCACGTCCGCTCAGTCGCTCCGCCTCCCCGTCCGCGAAGAACAGGGACGACTGCTCCCTCAGGTCGCCGTCACGGGGCGCGGCGATTCCGGACACGCGATACGCGGTGGGCGCGCCGGTGGACTGCACGGTGACCCGGTCACCTGCCCCGAGACCGGCCCTGGAGGCGAGGTCCCGGTCGAGCACCACCTCGTCGGATGCGCCTGGGGCCCGTCCCGCCACCAGGGCGAACGGCGTCAGGGCGGCGGAACTCCAGGAATGGCCCCATGATTCCTTGCCGTCGGGTCCGGGGACGACCCGTCCGCCGGAGGTGACCGCGTAGGCGGGGAAGGTCAGTTCGGGCACGGCCGCCTCGACTCCGGGAACGGCGGCGACCCTGGCGGTGAGACCGGCGGGCAGCCAGACGCGCTCCGCGAGCGGTTTGGCCTTGTGCTTGACCTTCTTCTTGCCCTTCTTCTCCTTGACCTTCATCTGGTGGACGTTCTGATCGCCGGCGACCACGACGGTTACCGCCGCATAGCGCTCGGTCCTGATCTTTCCGGTCAGTCCGGTCACGAGGAGGGTGCCACAGGCGGTGACGAGCGCCGCGGCGCACAGCAGTGCCAGGAAGGCCCCGATGAAGCCGCCCTTGCGGAATCGCAGGGTGCTCAGGGCGTACCGCATCATCGGGACCACGCTCCCAGGTGCGTCATACGGTCGGCGATCCGGTCGGCCGTGGGATGGATCATGCGGTCCACGAGCCCGCCGTCCGCGAGAAAGAGAACGTCGTGCGCATAGGCCCCGGCGACCGGATCGTGGGTGACCAGGACGACGGTCTGCCCGGCCTCGTCCACACAGCTGCGGAGCAGGGTGAGGATCTCCTTGGCGGTCACGGTGTCCAGGGCGCCGGTCGGTTCGTCGGCGAAGACGACATCGGGCCGGGTGATCAGGGCGCGAGCGATGGCGACCCGCTGCTGCTGGCCGCCGGACAGCTGGGCGGGCCGATGGCCCTCCCGTCCGGCGAGACCCACGCGGTGGATGATCTGGTCCAGCCATCCACCGTCGGGACGCCGGCGCGCGAGACGCAGCGGCAGGGTGATGTTCTGCCGGACCGTCAGGGACGGGACGAGGTTGAACGCCTGGAAGACAAAGCCGACGCGCTGTCTGCGCAGATGGGTGAGCCGGGTCTCGTCCATCCCCGACAACTCGGTACCGGCGATCCTGACGGAGCCGGAGGTGGGCTGGTCCAAGCCCGCCGCACAGTGCAGGAAGGTGCTCTTCCCCGAGCCGGACGGGCCCATGACGGCGGTGAAGCTGCCCTGGGGAATGGTGACGGAGACATCCCTCAGCGCGGTGACGGCATGGGCACCACGGCCGTGGACCTTGCTGACGGCTTCGAGTTGCACGGCACGGCCGGCCGCGGATTCCCGCTCGGCCTCCGCCGTCCTGCGCCGCCTCATGAGCGCTCGGCGCCTTCCCGGTCGGACTCGTGCCCTGCGGCCGGAGACTGTTCCTGGTCGGGCGCCGGCAGGGCGAAGAACCGGGTCAGCACGGTCCGGGCGCCCTCCGGTGCCTCGTCCCCGGTGCGCTTGTACCGGTTGATCAGGGCGATGTACTCCTCGAAGAAGGAGCGGAGTTCATCAAGGGTCAGCCTCATCGAGCCACGGGAGTGGAGAAATCCGTCCATCCACTCCCCGAGGTCGTCGCTCTGCTGCTGCAGCCGCTCGAACATCTCGACATCCGCGGCATAGGCCCGCCGGTGCATCTCGTCGACGACAAGGCGCATCTCACCGCTCTGGCCACTGCGCTCGGGGAAGCGGAGATCAGCACGTACGACCCGCCACCACCGCTCGCGTCCGTGCCCCTCCTCCTTCAGGTCCTCCTCGATGAAGCCGTGGCGCGCCAGCTCCCTCAGGTGGTAGCTGGTGGCGCCGGTATTGAGGTCCAGATCCCGCGCGAGCATCGCCGACGTGGCCGATTCGAGCAGGGTGAGCTGCTGAATGATCTGGTACCGGCGCGGGTGGCTGAGCGCCTTCAGCGCGGCGAGATCGTCGATCCTTCGTGACTCCGGTGCTTGCGACATGAGTACACAATTTCATGTGCACAGAGAATTATGCAATCACCCTCACGGATGAATGCCGGGTCGATTCGTGTGCCGGACAACCCCGGCGGGTCGGCGTCAGCGGCGTACAGGGCCCGTCCGCCGATGGATCCGATACGGGCAGCGCGGAACCGCCCGGCCGGTACAGGCAGAGCGAAACCGCCGGTTCGGCCCGGGGAAGGCAGAGGCCCGGGGAAGGCAGAGGCGTGGAGAGCGAGGCGGAGGTGATCACCCGGAGCGCGGGGCCTCGCGGTCCCGTGCTCTCGCCCGCAGCACGCGGGCGGCCGTCGATCCCGGAACGACGTTGTTGCAGTAGTCGTAGGGAGTGGTGTCACGATCGGACGGGCGCAGCGTCAGGGAGTAGCCCCGAGGGCTGGGAAGCCCAGCCGGAAGGCCGACCTCCGGCGGTAGGCACACCACCACCGGGAACTCTGCGAACAGCGCCCCCAGCCGCGCGCGTACGGACGCCGAGGTGAGGGCATCCGGCGCGATCTCGACCTGGAACAGCACCACCCCGGCCTCCGTCAGCCGCCGCAACGCGTCCGTATCGTCGAACAGACTCACATCGTCGGGTTCCAGGAAGAAACCGTTGGCGATCTTCGGCAGCGACAGCCTGGCGAGGCGCCCGAGGTCGTGCGCGAAGGCTTGCTTCTTCGCGGGATCGACTGGCGTGAACTCGTAGTAGTCGGCCCCCAGCCGCTCCAGAACACCCGCCATCTCGTCATCGGTGAAACCGTCCGCCCGCTCGAACGAGACAGCCACGGAGGCCGGCCGTCCGCCCGCTTCCATCACGGCAACGGCGGCCTCCTCGTCCAGGCGCCCCCGCCGTGGCGCGTGCTCCCGGGCCACGGTGACACCGACCAGGTTCGCACCGCCGAGCAGGGTGGACCGGTTCCAGGTCACCACCTGATTCAGCTTCAGTACGGGCCCCCGCCACCGGTCCAGCCGGACCAGGAGTTCGGCGGCCCGGCGGCGCTCCTCATCGACGGACGCGGCGACGTCCGTCGCATCAGGCGCGTCCGCTGCCCCGGGTGTGCCGAACCTCTCCGCCGCCCCGGGCCTGATGGGCGCGTCCGCCGCCCGGGGCGGGCCCGTCCCGTCAGGCGCCTCCGTCCCGGCCTGTGTACCGTCCGGATCGCCCGAGCCGGGGCACCGGGGCACCGCGAGCGCCCGTTCGAGCCACCTGCGGGCCTCCTCGCCCCGTCCGCATTCCACCAAATAGTCACCCAGAACCACCATGGCCCTCACGGCGACAGAAGAGCCGCCGCCCGTGCCCAGGCCGGCCAGTCCGACGAGGATCTCCTCGGCGCGTCCGCCCTGCCCACGGTCCAGCAGCAACAGTGCCTTCTGGAATCTCAGTTCGGCGGACATACGACCATTGTCACCCGTCGCCGTGTCCGGCCCGCAGCTGGATTCGTCCCCGTTCATGCGTCCCTCGGACTGCCTCGGGCAAGGCGCCGGCCTCACGGCAGACCGCAGGACGCCTTCTACAGTTGGGTCCCATGGATTCACCAGCATCCCGGAGCCGGGCCGGTCAGATCACCTGGGCACGGCGGTCGGACATCCCACCCGGCGCCGCCACCGCGGAACAAGTGGCCCTGATGGACTCCCTGGTGAACGGCACGGTGTCGGCTCCGGAATTCGCCCGGTCCTGGCTCGCGGCCCGCCGTGAGGCCCTCTGGCGGAACGAACGACTGCGGGAACCTTTCTCCGCGGCGCTCGACCGGGTTTTCTGGGCCCTGGAGGACTACTCCATCGATCCCGCGCTGCGCGACGAGACCGATCTGACGGACCCGGAACTGGTCGCGACCATCCGCGCGGTCCTCTCCGAGATCGACCGGCTCGGCTGACGGACGGCCGGATCCAGACCGCCCGATCCGCCCGATCCGCCCGGAGCTCCCGGACCCGCCCGAAACCAGCCGGATCACCGGCAGTGCGGCGGCGGGCAGGAAAAGGAAAATCCCGCCCGCCTGCCGGGTCAATACAGCTATGCGGGCAGAGTGATCGCGTACGCCTTGCGGAGCGTCTCATGAACGGTCCAGGTCGTACGGTCCCCCCGGCGCAGCACCCCGAGGTCACCCGGACCGATGTCGAGCGTCGGGCCGCCCTCGATCTCGACGGTGGCACGGCCGCTGACGACGACGAAGAGTTCGTCCTCCTCCGTGTCGGTCACCACGCCCGGTGTGATCTGCCAGATACCGCGCAGTTGCCGCCCGTCCCGGGACTCCCACAGCAGCTTTCCGGTGACCTCGGGGGTGCCGGAGACGATCTGTGAGGGATCGAGCGGGTCGGGTTCGAGTGAGGCGTCGGGGATGTGCACGGCGAAGCTCTGGTCCATGGCCGGGGCGGTACCTTCCGTTACGTACGGCTGCGTGTGGCTGCGCTTGGCTGAATCTTTTCGCCGACGATCTCATGGCCGGAGTACGCGGCCCCCAGCCGGGGCAGCGTCAACCGCTCCCTCTCACGAGCCCGGCCCGGACCGAACCCGACGGCAGAACCCCCGGCGCCGGTCACAGAGCCCCCGGCTGCGGCACCGGCAAAACGCACCCGCCACCCGAACCCGGACCCGCCACCCGGACCCGAGCAGCGCCAGAGCCAGAGCCAGAGCCCATGGCACCCGTCAGGGGACCCTCAGCCGACCGCCGGTACCGGAGCCTCAGCCCCGTTCCGGCCCCGCCGCCACCGGGCGGGACGGATCGCGGGACCACTCCGACCAGGAACCCGCATACAGAGCCGATCGGAAGCCCGCCAGTTCAAGGGCGAGTACCAGCTGGGCACCCGAGACACCCGAGCCACAGTAGACACCGATCGTCTCACCGGCGCCACCCCCACCACGGGCATCGCCAGCCCCACCGAACTCTTCCGAACGACCCGCCTCACCCTCTGCGCCAACCGATCCCCTGTCACCCGGACCAGCCACCCCACCGGCACCCAACGCGGCGAACCGCGACCCCAGCAGCCCGGCGGACAGAAAACGGCCGTCCTCGCCCAGATTCTCCGTGGTCGGCGCCGACACCGCGCCCGGGATATGCCCGGCCACGGGGTCGATCGGCTCCACCTCGCCCCGGTAGCGCTCCCCCGCCCGGGCGTCCAGCAGGAGCCCCGTACGGGCGAGGGCCGCCGCGGTGTCCGCCGTCAGCAGCGGGAGGGCTCCGGGCACCGGCTTGAAATCACCCTCCACCGGGTCGGGGGTCACGCTCTCCAGCGGGCCGGTCCACGCCGGGAGCCCGCCGTCCAGGACGCGGACGTCCGTATGACCGGTCCAGCGCAGCAGCCACCAGGCGCGTGCCGCTCCCCAGCCCTTGTCCGCGTCGTAGACCACCACGGAGGAGTCCGACGAGACTCCGGCCCGCCGCATCACCGCGCCGAACGCCTCGGGGTCCGGGAGCGGATGGCGGCCGCCGTCGCCCGGCTGACCTGCCAGTTCGGCGTCCAGGTCGACGAAGACCGCGCCGGGGATGTGCCCGGCGTCGTACTCGGGCCGCCCGTGCGGCCCGCCGAGCCGGTAGCGGACGTCCAGAAGAATCGGCGGGTTGGGCCCGGCCAGCGCACTCGCGAGACCGGCCGCGGAGATGATGGGCTTCATGGGGGTCATCCTCGCGCAGCGGCGGGCCGTCCCATAATGGCTCAGAACCGGATGTGCCTCGCTGGAACGGGTACCCCTCCGTCGGGAACCCGCCAAATGCGGCGCGGCCGGGGCGCACCCGGCACCGGGGGGTGGAACCATGCGCACGGGGCGCATCGCTATCCGCACGAGAAACGCCCCGTCCCCCCGCACGGCCACCACGATGGTCCGAGGAGAGAGTGACGATGACCGAGGCGACTCGGCACACACCCGGCGCACCCTGCTGGGTGAGCTTGATGGTGCACGGCCTTGACGCGACCCAGGCGTTCTACGGCGAACTGTTCGGCTGGGAGTTCTCCCCCGGTCCGCAGCAGCTCGGCCCCTATGTCCGGGCCCTGCTCGACGGCAAGGAGATCGCGGGAATCGGACGGCTGCCCGCCGACCGGCGGCTGCCCGTCGCGTGGACGCCGTATCTGGCGACGGACGATGTGAACAGCACGGCCGAACTGCTGCGGTGCTGCGGCGGCACGGTCGGGGTGGGGCCGCTGGACGCGGAGGACGCCGGCCGGCTGGCCATCGTGACGGACCCGGCGGGTGCGGTGTTCGGGCTGTGGCAGGCCGCCGCCCATCGTGGTACCGCCGCGCACGGCACCCAGGGGACGCCCGTCTGGAACGAGTTGCTGACGGCGGAGACCTCGTCGGTCGCCAAGTTCTACCAGACCGTGTTCGGTTATGAGCTGGAGCCCGTCGGGACCCCGGGCCACGACTATGTGACCCTGCGGCTGGCGGGCCGTCCCGTAGCGGCGCTCCATGGCGTCGGGGCCACGCTCCCGCGTGACCGGGGGACGTACTGGATGACGTATTTCGAGGTCGAGGACCCGGACACGACCGCCCTCCAGGTGACCGCACTGGGCGGCCATGTCCTGGACCCGCCCCAGGAGAGCCCTCATGGCCGGATCGCGACGGTCGCCGATCCGGAGGGCGCGGTGTTCACCGTCGTACGGTCGAACGGGTGACGGGACCGGCTCCACCGGGACGGGTGGCCGTCACCGTCGTACGCGCGAACCGGTGACGAGACCGCCTCCCCCAGGCCGCGTGGGCTTCCCGTAGGGTCGACGTCACCGTACGGTCGAAACCGCCACCATCGCCCGTTCCAGCCGTCACCGTACGGCCGACGAATCCGTCACCGTCGAACCAACGGCCCCAACGCCTCCATCAGCCCACCCCACCCCACCTCAGATGCGTGCGCGCGGACCGATGACCGGATCCCGGTCACCGGTCCGCGCGGTGTCCACGGGCAGCACATCCGGCGACAGGGCCGCGGCCCGGGCGCTCGCGGCCGTCATCCGGCGCCGGTGGTGACGCCGGCACACCACCTCGTAGCCGACCGGTGTGTCGAGTCCATCCGCGTCCGTATCCACATCCACATCGCCGACCACGACCTGGGCGCCTTCGACGACCATCACCCCGCCGACCGTACGGGCGTTGTGCGTGGCCCGCGCGCCGCACCAGCACAGGGCCTCGACCTGGAGGACCTCGATCCGGTCCGCGAGTTCGACCAGCCGCTGCGATCCGGGAAAGAGCTTGGTGCGGAAGTCGGTGGTGATACCGAAGGCGAAGACGTCCACGCCGAGGTCGTCGACGACACGGGCGAGTTGGTCGATCTGTCCGGGAGTGAAGAACTGCGCCTCGTCGGCGATGACGTAGTCGCAGCGCCCGCCCCGGGAGAGGAGGTCCACCAGATAGGCGTAGATGTCGATGTCCTCGGTCGTCTCCACGGCGTCGGTGACCAGGCCCAGCCGGGAGGAGAGCTTCCCCTCGCCCGCGCGGTCGTCGCGGGTGAGGATCACGCCCCGCAGGCCACGGGCCGACCGGTTGTGCTCGATCTGCAGAGCGAGAGTGCTCTTGCCGCAGTCCATGGTTCCGGAGAAGAAAACCAGTTCGGGCATGGGAAGTCAGGACCTTTCACAGCACATCGGCTCGAATCGATACGGCTCAATACGGCGGAGTCACTACGGCCGGCCACGCGGGAGGAGCCCGGTACAGCCCCCTGAACAACCCCGGCGGGCGGCCTTACGACCGCGGCGACGACCTCGGCATTACGACCGCACTTCGAGCAGCGGGACAAGCTGCTCGGCCGGCGTCATGGAGCCGTGCATTCCGTTCATCGCCGACTCATGGGGCTCCCGCTCGGACGCGGTGATCACCACATCGTCGCAGGCGGCGGCGACGACATCGCCGATACGGCCGACGACCCGCTCGTCCACCGCGGGCCCGAACCAGCCCGCCGCGATCGCCTCGGCACGGCTCGCCACCCAGAACCGGTCACCGAGCACCTCGCTCCAGACCGCCAGGACATCGGCCTCCGCACCCGGTACGGCGTACACATGCCGTGCCCGGCCCTCGCCACCGAGGAGGGCGACCCCGGCACGCAGCTCCCAGTCCTCGTCGAAGTCGATACGCGACTCCTCGTCGAAAGGGACGTCGATCATGCCGTGGTCCGCGGTGATGTACAGGGCCGAGCGCGGCGGCAGCTGCTCGGCGAGGCGCTGCGCCAGCCGGTCGACGTACATCAGCTGGCCGCGCCAGGCGTCCGAGTCGACGCCGTACCGGTGACCCATGCCGTCGACCTCGCTGTAGTAGGTGTAGACGAGCGAGCGGTCGCCCTCGGCGAGCTGCTGGGCCGCGAGATCCATCCGCTCCTCGGCGGCCAGCCGCCCGTGAAACGTTCCGCCACTGAGCGCGATCCGGGTGAGCGGGGTGTGCTCGAAGATCGGTGAGGACACCTGGGCGGTGTGGATCCCGGCCCGGTCGGCGAGCTGGAAGACGGTCGGGTACGGCTGCCACTGCTGCGGATCGGTGTACGGCTTCCAGCGCAGCTGGTTCATCAGTTCACCGGTCTCGGGGTTGCGCACGGTGTAGCCGGGCAGCCCGTGCAGACCGGGCGCGAGGCCCGTGCCGACCGAGGCGAGCGAGGCCGCGGTGGTGGCGGGGAAGCCGACGGTGATGGGCCGGCCGGTGCCGCCCCGCGAGCCGGACAGCAGTGAGAAGAGATAGGGCGCCTCGTCCGGGTGTTCGCGGATCTGCTCCCAGCCGAGCCCATCGATCAGGAACACGCAGTTCCGGTCGGCGGGGGTGAGTTCGGGGATCGCCGCGCCGAGCCCGGGGACGCCCTGGCCCGCCGCGAGCGTCGGCAGAAGGTCGGCGAGCGAGCCCGTGCCGTACTCGGGAACGAGCGCGGTGTCGAGTGCGAGGGGAACGGGCTCGTCGGGCCGGGCAGCGGACGTCGCGGGCTGCACCATCAGTTCGCGGCCTGGGTGGCCGTCGCCGCCGTCGCCTCGGAGAGCGCCTGGGCGAAGACCAGCGTCTGGCGGACGGTGTCCGGACCGTCACCGGCCTCGCTGACCCGCAGGCTGAGATCGTCCGCGGTGGAGTTGCCGGTGTAGCCGTGGTCCGCCTCGCAGTTGGGGTCGCCGCAGGCGGCGGGCTCCAGATCCAGCCTGGACACCGCGCCCCAGCCGATGGTGAGGACGACCTCGCGGGGCAGCGTCCCCGGGGTGTACGACTCCGGATTGGCGACCACCCTGCTGACCACGACCGACGAGATCCGGTCGAGCTTGACCGATTCGGTGGAGGTCGTGGCGAAGGGGGTCGGGGAACTGGAGTCGGCGGTCTGCTCGTCCGTGTGGCTGACGATGAAGCGGTTTCCCGTCAGCACGAGCACGGTGACATGGCGGCGCACTTCATTGGCGTCGAACGTGGTCTCCTGGTGGACCAGATACGAGGCGATCTGCTCGCCTCCGACGGCGGCCTCCACCGCCTCGGCCACGAGAGCCGGGTAGTAGCCGCTGCGCTCGATCGCCGCGCGCAGCCCCTGGGTCGTCGTACCGGTCTTCGCCATGTGGTCCATCCTACGGGCCCCGAAGGGCGTCGAACGCTCAGTCGTGCCGAGCGGTGCTCAGTAGCTGGGGAGTCGGCGTGGGCCGAGGTCGGTGTGGGTGCCGGACGGCGCGAGCCGTACGGAGACGCCGAGAACGGAGAGTCCCCGTTGAGCGACAACGACTGGTTCCAGACTGATTCCGATCACTTCCGGGTGATCGTCGACCAATCGTGATACGCGCAACAGCAACTCCTCCAGCGCGGCGGTATCGACCGGCGCTGAGCCGCGCCAGCCGAAGAGCAGGGGTGCGGCCCGGATGCTCCGGATCTGCTCGGCCGCGTCACGTTCGGTGACGGGCACGAGCCGGTGCGCGGTGTCCCCGAGGAGCTCGGAGGCGGCGCCCGCGAGCCCGAAGGAGAGATACGCGCCGACCGCGGGATCGACGACGGCCCGTACGACGGTGTCCACACCGCGCGGCGCCATCGCCTGCACCACCGGCCGCAGCTCGACGGGTTTACCGAGGAGCCCGGTCATCTCGCCGTACGCCTGCCGCAACTGGGTCTCGTCGGCCAGATCGAGCCGTACGCCTCCGAGATCGGCGCGGTGGCGCAAATGGGGTGCGGTCGTCTTGAGCGCCACCGGGTATCCGAGCCGCCCGGCCGCGGACACGGCGTCGTCGGGACCCGGTGCCGGCAGCGTCGGCCACACCCGGATGCCGTAGGAGTCGAGCAGGCCGCGCGCTTCCGCTTCGGGAAGGGTGAGTCCCCGGGGGTCCGCTCCGGCGCCGAGCCGGCTTTCGATCCGGGCGGCGGCACCGGCCTCGTCGATGTCGTCGTACTCGGGCACCTTCCCCGGCTCGGCCGCGTGCCTGCGCCACCGCGCGTACTTCACGGCCTCGGAGAGCGCCCTGACGGCGCGCTCGGCGGCGGGATAGGCGGGGATACGGCGGGTGGGGGCCGCCGGGGTCTCCTCCGGGAGCCGGGGTGACGGGGTGGTGCCCGGCGGGGTGTCACGGACCGGCCCGCCCGGCGCGGCGCCCGGGGCCGCGGTCGGGGTCGGGGTCGGGGGCGCGGTCGGAGTTGTGGCCGTGGTCGGAGTCGTGGTCGCAGAGGGTCTGACAGCGGCCGACGCCCCCGTACGGGTGCTGCTCGCCGCCGCCAGCGCGTCCGCCAGGCCGCCCAGCTCGACATGGACCACGGCCACCGGTTTCGCCGGTGCGGACGCGGCGGCCTCGTGGAGCGCGGCGGCCAGCACCCCGCCGTCGCCGGTTTCCATGGTTCCGTCGTCGCCGACCCGGGGGATGGCCGTGACGATCACCGCATCGCAGCCGCCGTCCGCCAGGGCCGTCGCGAGGGCGGCACGGAAGTCGGCCGGGGTCGCGGCGGTCGTCAGATCGAGCGGGGGCATCGGAAGGAGACCCTCCGCCAGGCAGGCATCGTACGCCAGCAGCCCCAGCGACTCGGAGTTGCCGAGGATCGCCACCCGCGGGCCCGCCGGGAGCGGCTGGCCCGCGAGAAGGAGGCCCGCGTCGACCAGTTCCGTGACGGTGTCCACGCGGATGACGCCCGCCTGCCGCAGCAGCGCTCCGACCGCCGCGTCCGGAATGCGGGCGACCGGTACCGCGTGCCCCGGGGGCTCACTGCCGCTGTGGCGCGCCCCCTTGACCACGACGACCGGCTTCACCGCGGCCGTACGCCGGGCGAGCCGGGTGAACTTCCGCGGATTGCCGATGGATTCGAGGTACAGCAGGGCCACATCGGTGTCCGCGTCCTCGTACCAGTACTGGAGGAAGTCGTTGCCGGACACATCGGCACGGTTGCCCGACGAGATGAAGGTCGACAGTCCCGCGCCCCGGCGGTGCAGCCCGGACAGCAGCGCGATGCCGATCGCCCCGGACTGGGCGAAGAGCCCGATCCGGCCGGCCGCAGGGGCCTCGGGCGCCAGCGAGGCGTTGAGGCGGACGGACTCCGCGGTGCTGATGATGCCGAACGAGTTCGGGCCGATCACCCGCATGCCGTACGAACGCGCCCGGCGCACCAGGTCCCGCTGCCGCTCCCGTCCCTCCTCCCCGCTCTCCGCGTATCCGGCGCTGAGGACGACCAGTCCCCGTACCCCGTGCTCACCGCAGTCGGTGACCGCCTCCGGCACCCTCTCGGCGGGAACGGCGACGACGGCGAGGTCGACCGGCTCGCCCGTCGCGGCGACGGTCTCGCCGACGGAACGGAAGGCCGGGACCCCGTCGATCTCGCGCTGCGATGCGGGGAAAGCCCTGTTCACCGCGTAGGTCCGGCCGGTGTACCCCCCGCCGAGAATGTTGCGCAGTACGGTCCGGCCCACCCCGCCCGCGGCACGTCCGGCGCCGACGACCGCGACCGCCCTGGGCGCCAGCAGCCGCTGCACCGAGCGGGCCTCCGCACGCTGCTCCCGGCCGCGCTGCACCGCGAGGGACTCGGCGGTCGGTTCGAGATCGAGGGTCAGATGGACCGAGCCGTCCTCGAAACTGCGCTTCTGGGTGTAACCGGCGTCCCGGAGGACCTTGATCATCTTGTTGTTCGCGGGCAGCACCTCGGCGGCGAACCGCCGGATCCCTCTCTCACGCGCGACGGCAGCGATGTGTTCGAGCATCGCGGAGGCGATCCCGCGCCCCTGGTGGGCGTCCTGGACGAGGAAGGCGACCTCCGCCTCGTCGGCGGGCTCGCTCGCCGGACGCCCGCGCTCGTCGATCCGTTCGTAGCGGACGGTCGCGATGAACTCCCCGCCGGCCATGGCCGCGAGTCCCACCCGGTCCACATAGTCGTGATGGGTGAAACGGTGCACGTCCTTGGGGGACAGATGCGGGTAGGGAGCGAAGAAGCGGTAGTACTTCGACTCGTCCGAGACCTTCTCGTAGAAGCTGACCAGACGGTCGGCGTCGTCGGCGGTGATGGGCCTGATACGCGCGGTGGCGCCGTCGCGCAGCACCACGTCCGCTTCCCAGTGGTCGGGGTAGGCGTGATCGGACTCCGTCGGCATGGCAGAAAGCGTACGGCGCCCTCCCCCCTCGTGGAGGGCTCTCCGGGATGGTCACCGGGCGCTGCGGCAATGTCACAGGTCGCGGCCGGTCTCCGGGCACGGCAATCTGGGAGCGCCGACGGGTCCCACCTCGGGAAACCCGCCGGTACGGGCTTCGCGGCCCACCGTGAGAGACTGGTCTAGACAACCAATGATGACTTGAAGGGCAACACCATGGCTGAGCGCCGCGTCAACGTCGGCTGGGCCGAGGGCCTTCACGCCCGCCCCGCCTCCATCTTCGTCCGTGCCGCCACGGCGTCCGGTGTTCCCGTGACGATCGCCAAGTCCGACGGCACTCCGGTGAACGCGGCCTCGATGCTCGCCGTCCTCGGCCTGGGCGCGCAGGGCGGCGAGGAGATCGTGCTGGCCTCCGAAGCGGACGGCGCGGACATCGCCCTGGACCGGCTGGCCAAGCTGGTGGCCGAGGGACTGGAAGAGCTGCCGGAGACGGTCTGAGGGCGCTGCGCGGAGACCTCACAGGCACCGCGCGCCGCGTCCACATCCATCCACGTCCACGGATAGACCGCACAGAACACGCCGTACGGAGCATCCGGGCAACCGGGAGTCCGGAACGGCCGTCCGGCTCGTCGGCCCACCGCCCCCACAAACAGCACACAGGCGCCGTCCCGCACCCCGGGACCGGCGCCTCTCGCCGTATCAGTCGCCATCAGGGGGATTCCCGTCGCGCCGCCCCGGCAGGATGACGCGCCACCACCGCGCGAAATCGCTTCCGTGGTCCGGCCCGGCGACACGGGGTACGGCCCGACCACGCGGGTAACGGACCGGATGGCACGGAAACTGCCCTGGTGGCACGGACACGGCCCGGGACGCCGGGAAAGGCCAGGCACCCCGGGGAACAGCACCACGGAAAACATCCGGCACGACCGACGCCGAAGGCCCCGGCGTCACAAACGCCGGGGCCCGGTGACGGTGATCGCCGCGCGGACGGTGTCCGCCCGGGTCAGATCTTCACGCCGTGCGAGCGCAGATAGGCGATGGGGCTGATGTCCGACCCGTACTCGGCGTCGGTACGGACCTCGAAGTGCAGGTGCGGCCCGGTGGAGTTGCCGGTCGACCCCGCGAGCCCGATCCGCTCCCCCGGCATGACCTGCCGGCCGACCGAGACGCTGATGGACGACAGATGGCCGTACTGGGTGTACGAGCCGTCGCGCATCTTGATCACGACGTTGTAGCCGTACGCACCGCCCCAGCCCGCCTCGACGACGGTTCCGGCGCCCACGGACACCACGGAGGTACCGGCGGGGGCGCGGAAGTCGACGCCCGTGTGGGTGCCGGAGGACCACAGCGAACTGTTGGCCTGGTAGGCCGTGGAGACATGCGAGCCGGCGACGGGCAGCCGGTAGGTGTTGAGGAGCTTGCGCTCGGCCTCGCGGGCGGCGCGCTCCTTGGCCTCACGGGCGGCCTTCGCGCGGGCCTCGGCCTGGGCCAGCGCCCTGGCGGTGGCCTCGTCGGCCGCCTTGCGCTGGACGACGGCCTGGTCGGCGACCGTGTCGGCCATCCGCTCGGAACCCAGGGCCTCGATGACGCCGGTGTCCTCGGCGCTGAGGCCGGGCTCGGCGGGCTTGGCTTCGGAGTCCGAGTCGGCGGCGAACGCCGGTGCGGCGAGGGTTCCGATGACACCGGTGGTGGCGAGGGTCGCGACTCCGGCGATGCCGGCGCTCTTGCGAGACATCCGGCTCGGGCCGCGGTGTTTCCCGGCGGGGCGGGTGAACGCCATGAAGGGGCTTGTCCTTTCCTTCCCTCTCGCCTACCGGGTTAGCTGACGGGTTCGGAGCAGGAAGGTCTCCTACGGGCTCCTCCGCACGGATGCGAAGGGGTCCGATTCACCCCTGTGGGGATTGCCCCTCCGGGCGCGTACCGCGGCAGGAGGGAGGGTCCCCGGCTCCCCCGGCTCGCGCCTGACGGGGATTCGGCGATGACTGTCCGTGCCGCGGGTGCGGCGTACTCCCGACGAACAGCCGGGACGACGCTAGGCCGGAGAGCTGTCGATCACCAAACAGACGGCCGATTTTGTTGCTTACACCACAGGACGCGTCACCCGACTTCCCAACAATCCGGACATTCAGCGGGTCCGGGAACGAGCCAAGGGGAGAGCCCCGGTGTCCCGTGACACCGGGGCTCCCCCGTGCCCGCGGAGTGCGGGTGGGCTCAATCAGCCCGTGACGACCGTCACTTCGCCGATACCCAGCTCCTTCACCGGCTCGGCGATCTCCGAGGCGTCACCGACGAGCACGGTCACGAGCCGGTCCTCCGGGAACGCGCTGACCGCCGCGGCCGTCGCCTCCACCGTGCCGGTCTGGGCGAGGCGTACGTACAACTGCGCCTGGAAGTCGTCCGGAAGGTGCTGCTCCACCTGGTCGGCGAGGGTTCCGGCGACGGAGGCCGCCATCTCGTACCGCAGCGGGGCGACGCCCACCAGGTTCTGCACGGCGACATCGCGCTCGGCGTCGGTCAGGCCCTCGGCCGCGAGCGTCCGCAGCACCTGCCAGAGGTCCTTCAGCGCCGGACCGGTGTTCGGTGTGTCCACCGAACCGCTGATGCCGAGCATCGCGGCCCCCGACCCGTCGGGAGCGGAGCACAGGACCTGGCCGAAGGCCCGTACGCCGTAGGTGTAGCCCTTCTCCTCGCGCAGCACCCGGTCCAGCCGGGAGGTGAGGGTGCCGCCCAGGCAGTAGGTACCGAGGACCTGGGCGGGCCAGACGCGGTCGTGGCGGTCCGGGCCGATCCTGCCGATCAGCAGCTGGGTCTGCACCGCACCCGGACGGTCCACGATGACCACCCGTCCGGTGTCGTCCGCGGTGATCACCGGTGCCGTACGGCGCTCGGCGGTGTCACCGGTCCAGTCGCCGAGGGTCTCGGCGAGCACCGCGTCGAGGTCGACCCCGGTGAGGTCGCCGACGATGACCGCGGTGGCGGTGGACGGACGGACGTGCGCCTCGAAGAACGCCCGCACGGCCGCGGAGTCGATCCGGGCCACGGTCTCCTCCGTCCCCTGACGGGGACGGGACATCCGCAGCGAGGACGGGAACAGCTGGCGGTACAGCTCCTTGGCGGCGCGGCGGCCCGGGTTGGCCGTCTCGTGCGGAATCTCGTCCAGCCGGTTGCGTACGAGCCGCTCGACCTCGGCGTCGGCGAAGGCGGGCGCGCGCAGTGCCTCCGAGAGCAGCCCGAGCGCCTTGGGCAGCCGGGAGACGGGAACTTCCAGGGAGACCCGCACGCCCGGGTGGTCGGCGTGGGCGTCGAGCGTGGCGCCGCAGCGCTCCAACTCGGCGGCGAACTCCTCGGCGGAGCGCTTGTCGGTGCCCTCGGACAGGGCGCGCGCCATGATCGTGGCGACGCCGTCCAGGCCCTCGGGCTCGGCGCCCAGCGGGGCGTCGAGGGAGATCTCGACCGCGACGACCTGCTGGCCGGGGCGGTGACAGCGCAGCACGGTCAGGCCGTTGTCCAGCGTGCCGCGCTCGGGGGCGGGAAACGCCCAGGGCATGGGCTCGCCCGCCGTGGGCCGGGGGTGGAAGTCCATCGTGGTCAACGGCTCAGCGGCGTCGGTCACCGGTCCGCCCCCTCTTCTGCGTCGCTCGCGTCGTCCTGATCGGTCTGCTCGGCCGGGCCGGCGACCGGTTCGTACACCAGCACCGCCCTGTTGTCGGGGCGCAGCCTGGCCCGAGCGACCGACCGCACCTCGTCGGCGGTGACGTCGAGCACCCGCTCCACCGCGGTCAGCGCGAGCTGCGGGTCGCCGAACAGCACCGCGTACCGGCACAGTTCGTCGGCGCGGCCGGCCACGGTGCCGAGCCGGTCCAGCCACTCCCGCTCCAACTGGGCCTGGGCCCGCTCCATCTCCTCGGGAGTCGGCCCCTCCTCGGCGAACCGGGCCAGCTCCTCGTCGACGGCGGCCTCGATCTGCGGGACCTCGACCCCGCCGGACGTCTTCACGTCCAGCCAGCCGAGCGACGGCGCCCCGGCCAGCCGCAGCAGCCCGAATCCGGCGGCGACGGCCGTCTGGTCACGGCGTACCAGGCGGTTGTGCAGCCGTGAGGACTCCCCGCCGCCGAGCACGGTCAGCGCCAGGTCGACGGCGTCGCACTCGCGCGTTCCGTCGTGCGGCAGGCGGTAGGCGGCCATCAGCGCGCGCGCCGGGACCTGCTCCTCGACGACCTCCCGCAGTTCCCTGCCGATGTTCTCGGGGAGGGAGCCGTCGCGCGGGGGCTGTTTGCCGTCGTGGGAGGGAATGGAGCCGAAGTACTTCTCGATCCAGGCGAGCGTCCGCTCGGGATCGATGTCGCCGACGACCGACAGCACGGCGTTGTTCGGCGCGTAGTAGGTACGGAAGAAGGCGCGGGCGTCCTCCAGGGTGGCCGCGTCCAGGTCCGCCATGGAGCCGATGGGCGTGTGGTGGTAGGGGTGGCCCTCCGGATAGGCGAGCGCGGTGAGCTTCTCGAAGGCCGTGCCGTACGGAACGTTGTCGTACCGCTGGCGGCGCTCGTTCTTGACGACGTCCCGCTGGTTCTCCATCGACTCCTCGTCGAGGGCGGCGAGGAGGGAGCCCATCCGGTCGGCCTCCAGCCAGAGCGCCAGCTCCAGCTCGTGCGTCGGCATCGTCTCGAAGTAGTTGGTGCGCTCGAAGCTGGTGGTGCCGTTGAGCGAACCGCCGGCGCCCTGCACCAGCTCGAAGTGACCGTTGCCCTTGACCTGTTTCGAGCCCTGGAACATCAGATGCTCGAAGAGGTGAGCCAGTCCTGTACGGCCCTTGACCTCATGACGTGAGCCCACGTCGTACCAGAGGCAGACCGCGGCCACCGGGGTCAGGTGGTCCTCGGAGAGCACCACGCGCAAGCCGTTGGCCAGGCGGTGCTCCGTCGCTGTCAGGCCGCCCGAACCGGCCTGCGCTGTGGCCGTGTGACCCATGGGCATGTACGTCCCTTCGATCGCGATGCTGTCGGTTGTCTTCCCAGCACTGTCACTGTATGCAAGCGCGCTGACAGCTGGCGAAGTTCCCGTTTCGCGGCCGGCGAAGTTCCGGGAGCACGGCCGGGGGTTTCGGGGTGGCGGGGGGCGTGTTCACGGGTCGCGGTCCGTGTTGTCAGTGGGACGGGCCACAATGGTCGGCGTCAGTTCCCGATCCGGTACGTGAGGAGCAGCAGCCGCGATGGCCCGCCGCAGCACGAAAACCCCGCCGCCTGGGGGTCGCCCCGACCGAGGGTCAGGGGGAGATTTCGAGGAGCGGATCCTCGACATCGACGTCGTCGACGAGATGCAGGGCTCCTTCCTCGAATACGCCTACTCGGTGATCTACTCGCGTGCCCTCCCGGACGCCCGCGACGGCATGAAGCCGGTGCAGCGCCGGATCGTGTACCAGATGAACGAGATGGGGCTGCGCCCCGAGCGCGGCTATGTGAAGTGCGCGCGTGTCGTCGGTGACGTCATGGGCAAGCTGCACCCCCACGGCGACCAGTCGATCTACGACGCGCTGGTGCGCATGGCCCAGCCGTTCTCGATGCGGCTCCCGCTGATCGACGGCCATGGGAACTTCGGCTCGCTGGGCAATGACGACCCGCCCGCCGCCATGCGGTACACCGAGTGCCGGATGGCCGACGCGACCTCGCTGATGACGGAGTCCATCGACGAGGACACGGTCGATTTCGCACCGAACTACGACGGGCAGGAGCAGGAGCCCGTAGCCCTGCCCGCCGCATATCCGAATCTGCTGGTCAACGGCTCGTCCGGGATCGCCGTCGGCATGGCGACGAATATGCCGCCGCACAATCTGGGCGAGGTCATCGCCGCCGCCCGCCATCTGATCAGGCACCCGGGCGCCGATCTGGACACCCTGATGCGGTATGTGCCGGGTCCCGATCTGCCGACCGGCGGCCGGATCGTGGGTCTGACGGGCATCAGGGACGCGTACGAGACGGGCCGGGGCACCTTCAGGATCCGCGCGACGGCGACCGTGGAGGACGTCACCCCGCGCCGCAAAGGGCTGGTCGTGACCGAACTGCCCTTCACGGTGGGCCCGGAGAAGGTGATCGCCAAGATCAAGGATCTCGTCGGCTCGAAGAGGCTCCAGGGAATCGCGGACGTCAAGGACCTCACCGACCGGGCCCACGGCCTGCGCCTGGTCATCGAGGTCAAGAACGGCTTCGTCCCGGAGGCCGTCCTGGAGCAGCTCTACAAGCTGACGCCGATGGAGGAGTCCTTCGGTATCAACAATGTGGCGCTGGTGGACGGCCAGCCCCTCACCCTGGGGCTCAAGGAGCTGCTGGAGGTCTACCTCGACCACCGCTTCGAGGTGGTGCGCCGGCGCAGTGAGTTCCGGCGGGGCAGGAAGCGCGACCGGCTGCACCTGGTGGAGGGCCTGCTCGTCGCCCTGGTCGACATCGACGAGGTCATCCGGCTGATCAGGTCGAGCGAGAACTCCGCGCAGGCGAAGGAGCGGCTGATCGAGCGCTTCTCCCTCTCCGACATCCAGACGCAGTACATCCTGGATACCCCGCTGCGGCGGCTGACCAGGTTCGACCGGATCGAGCTGGAGAGCGAGCGGGACCGGCTGACCGCGGAGATCGCGGAGCTGACCCGGATCCTGGAGTCGGACGCCGAGCTGCGGAAGCTGGTCTCGGGCGAGCTGGCGGCGGTGGCGAAGAAGTTCACCACCGAGCGGCGGACCGTCCTGCTGGAATCTGCGGCCGCGCCGGTCGCGGCGGTGGCGCTGGAGGTCGCGGACGATCCCTGCCGGGTGCTCCTTTCCTCCACGGGCCTGCTGGCGCGGACGGCGACGGGCGAGCCCCTGCCGGAGGGCAGGGGCAGACGTGCCAAACACGATCTGATCGTCTCGGCCGTTCTCGCGACCGCGCGGGGCGATGTGGGAGCGGTGACCTCGGCCGGGCGGGTACTGCGGCTGTCGGTGATCGACCTCCCGCAGCTGCCGCAGACCGCGACGGCGCCGAATCTCTCGGGCGGTGCGCCACTGTCGGAGTTCCTGTCACTGGAGGCGGGCGAGACGGTCGTGTGTCTCACGACGCTGGAGGAGGAGTCGCCCGGTCTGGCGCTGGGGACCCTCCAGGGGGTCGTCAAGCGCGTGGTCCCGGACTATCCGGCCAACAAGGACGAGCTGGAGGTCATCAGCCTCAAGGAGGGCGACCGGGTCGTCGGCGGTGTGGAGCTGCGTACGGGCGAGGAGGACCTGGTCTTCATCACCTCCGACGCCCAGCTGCTGCGCTACCAGGCGTCCCAGGTCCGGCCCCAGGGCCGGGCGGCGGGCGGTATGGCCGGGATCAAGCTGGCGGAGGGCGCCCGGGTGATCTCCTTCACCGCGGTCGATCCTGCGGCGGAGGCGGCGGTCTTCACGGCGGCGAGTGCGACGGGCACGCTGGACGACTCGATCACTTCGGCCAAGCTCACCCCCTTCGACCAGTACCCCCGCAAGGGGCGGGCGACGGGCGGTGTGCGCTGTCAGCGCTTTCTCAAGGGCGAGGACGCGCTGGTCCTGGCATGGGCGGGGGCGACCCCGGTCCATGCCTCCCAGAAGAACGGGGCCGCGGCGCAGCTGCCGGACCCGGACCCGCGCCGCGACGGCTCCGGCACCCCGCTGACCTCGTCGGTGGCGGCGCTGGCGGGCCCGCCGCAGTAGCCGGACCGGACCGCCGGGGACTTGTGGAAGGGCAGGAAGTCGTACGGGCCCCTGTGTACGGGTTCCTGCCCGTCCCCCGTCCCTGACGTCCGGCTCTCGGCTGCGCGCTCGTGATCCATGCCCTGCGGAGTACGGATCAAGGGCCCGGCCCACCAGGCCTTCCGTTCGGATCGGGCCGGACCCGGGAGAGCGGGATCCTGTGCCGGGCGGGTGCTCAGGACCGGCCCCGATCCGTGCCTGGCGGCCGTGCGCGGAGGGGATCGTGCCGGGCCCGCGAGCCCGGCACGATCCGGACGAGTGCCCGGCCCCAGGGGGTACGAACTGGGGCGGGACCGGTCTACGGAGTGGGAGGACCCTCCTCGTACCGCCCGGAGTTCTCCACGAGGCCCGGCTCACCGTGCTCGCCAAGAGCGAGTGAACCGTCGGCGGCGGGGGCGTACGAGCCGCCGGGATCGTCGGCCTCGCCGGACCCGTCCAGTGGGTTCGGCACAAAGCGCAGGACGCCCCACATGCTCCGCTCGTCGGGAGTGTCCCCCGGGCCGCTCACCCTGGCCGCGTCGAGCGCCTTGAGGAGGGCCGCGCCGTCGATGCCGGAGCCGATGAGCACCAGCTGGGTACGGCGCTCGGCATTCCGGGGCCAGGGCTCGGGATAGAAGCGGAGAAAGCGGCCGACCGCGTGGACGGCGTACCGGCGGTGCGGATCGGCGGCGCCGAAGTCGACGAATCCCTTGATCCGGTAGAGCCCCTCGGGCCGGGAGTCCAGAAAGGCGAGCAGCGCCTGCGGCTCCATGGGCTCGTACGAGGTGAAGTCGGTGCTCTCGTACGCGGCGTGCAGATGCGTGGAGTGGTCGTGGTCGTGTTCCGCGTCGTCGAGAAGATCCTCGAAGGCGAGCTGGCCCACCCGTTCCGTGCTCGGGCGGCGGTCGAAGAACAGCTCCGGGTCGACCCGCCCGTACACGGACTCGACGACGGCGGCCGTTCCCGCCAGACCGGCCTTCCCTCCGGGACCGGCCTCTCCCGCGAGCGCGGTACGGAGCCGGGCCAGCGCCGGGCCGTCCACCCGGTCGGTCTTGTTGAGCACCACGAGATCGGCGATGGCGAGATGGCGGTCGATCTCCGGGTGCCGCTCGCGGGTCGCCTCGAACTCGGCCGCGTCGACGACCTCGACGAGCCCCCCGTACACGATCCGGTCGTTCTCGCTCGCGAGCAGCATCCGGACGAGTTCCTGGGGCTCCGCGAGGCCACTCGCCTCGATCACGATCACATCGAGCCGGGCGGCGGGCCGGGCGAGCTTGTCCAGGAAGACATCCAGTTCACTGGCGTCGACGGCACAGCACAGACAGCCGTTCCCGAGGGAGACCGTGGAGTCACCGAGCTGCCCGGCCACGGTCATGGCGTCGATCTCGATGGCGCCGAAGTCATTGACGATCGCACCGATCCGGGTGCCTCTGCTGGCCCGGAGGAGATGGTTGAGCAGGGTCGTCTTGCCCGAACCCAGGAACCCCGCGAGGACGACGACCGGGATCTGCCCGCACGTGGGACCCGGCTCACCCGGCTCACTCGACCCGCTCGGCGAACGTGCCCCGCCCGGCTTGATCGTCGGGGTCGGCGAGGCCGCTTCGTACGGCCTGCTCCGCGGCATCGACCCGTACGGCACGCTCGGAGGCTTCGACTCACGCGGCAGGCTCGACGGATCTCCCGGATCTCCCGGGTTCCCCGGACCCTCCGGGCTCGACGGGTTCTCAGACGCGTTCGACGTGCTGGGTTCGCTCGGCGGGTTGGTCGGGCTCACCTGGGACCTTCCTCGTACTGCGGACACCTACCGCCGGCCGCATGCTCCCCGAGCCCGCCGGCCGCTCCAGGATATGGGTGCCCGTGGAGCGTGCCCGAACCCGGCAAGGGCCGGCCCGAAACGGATGGTGCCGCCGTGTTCCGGCCGCTCGGGCCGGGAGCAGTACGGGTCCGGAGTCTCAGCCCGCACCACGATTTCGGAAAGCCCTCCTCGCCCCTTACCGTTCCTAGTCATGAGCCCCGAACCGACCTCCCCGGCCCGACGCCGCCGGTTCGGCTGGCCGCAGCGGGTCTTCTCCCAGGTCCTGCTGATGCAGCTGGCCATCGCCACCGGTGTCACCGTCCTGGCCACCGGTCTTTTCCTCGCGCCGCTCAGCGCCCAGCTCGACGATCAGGCCATGCGCAGGGCGCTCGCCATCGCGCAGACCACCGCGTCCGCCGACGTCGCCGAGAAGCTCCTGAACAGCCGTCCCTCACTGGACGGCCCGGTCCAGGCGGACGCCGAACGCATCAGGAAGGCCACGGGCGCCGAGTACATCGTGATCATGGACATGGGCGGCGTGCGCTGGTCGCACACCTCCCCGGAGGAGATCGGCCGGGTCGTCTCCACGGACCCCAGCGTTCCGCTCGCGGGCCGGGAGATCATGGAGATCGACAGCGGCACGCTCGGCCGCTCCGCCAGGGGCAAGGTCCCGCTGCGCGACCGCGACGGCACGATCGTGGGCGCGGTGTCGGTGGGCATCGAGTACGACAGCGTCCGCGACCGTCTGTTCTCGGCCATCCCGGGCCTGGTCGCCTATGCCGGAGGCGCCCTCGCCGTCGGTGCGCTGGCCGCGTATCTGATCTCCCGAAGGCTCCAGCGTCAGACCCATGACCTCGCGTTCTCCGATATCTCCGCGCTGCTCGCCGAGCGGGAGGCGATGCTGCACGGCATCCGCGAGGGAGTCGTCGCACTGGACGCGTCGGGCCGGATCCGGCTCATGAACGACGAGGCACAGCGGCTCCTGGGCCTCGCGTCCGGCGCCAAGGGACTGCCACTGGAGGTGGTACTGGGCGAGGGGCGTACGACCGATGTCCTCGCCGGCCGGGTCACCGGTGAGGACCTCGTGACCGTACGCGGTCACCGTGTTCTGGTCGCCAACCGGATGCCGACCCACGACGGCGGCGCCGTCGCCACCCTGCGCGACCGCACCGAACTGGAGCAGCTCGGCCGGGAACTGGACTCCACCCGGGGGCTCATCGACGCCATGCGCGCCCAGGATCATGAGCACGCCAACCGGATGCACACCCTCCTCGGCCTGCTGGAACTGGAGATGCACGACGAGGCGGTGGACTTCATCACGGAGGTGGTCGGGGTGCACCGGGCCACGTCCGAGCAGGTCACGGAGAAGGTCCACGACCCACTGCTGGCATCACTGCTGGTGGGGAAGGCGACGGTGGCCGCCGAACGCGGAGTGTCCCTGCGGATCGCCCCCGAGTCGATGCTGCCGGACCGGGTGGTGGACCCGCGCGAGCTGGTGACGGTCGTCGGCAATCTGGTGGACAACGCGATGGACGCGGCCTCCGGTTCCGAGGACGCCAGGATCGAGGTCGAGCTGTACGCGGAGGGCAGCACGGCGATCATCCGGATCACCGACAGCGGGCCCGGCGTCCCGTTCGGACAGCGCGAGCTGATCTTCACCGAGGGCTGGACCACCAAGGAACTCCCGGTCCACGGCAAGCGCGGACTCGGACTGGCGCTCGTCCGCAGACTGGCGGAACGGCAGGGCGGAAGCACGGAAGTACGCGACGCGCCGAACGGAGGCGCCGAATTCATCGTGGTACTCCCTGAGGCGCTGTCCGAATTGGCAGAGCCCGTACCGGCCACCGCCGCGGAGGTGCGATGAGCGAGGGACAGCAGTGCGGGAGCGGACCGGCCGGCGGCGGCGAAGGCGCCGGCCGGGACGATGTGATCGACGTCCTCGTGGTGGACGACGACGTCCGGGTCGCGGGGATCAACGCGGCGTATGTCGCCAAGGTGCCCGGCTTCCGTGTCTCGGCGAAGGCGCATTCGGCCGCCGAGGCACTCGCCCGTATCGCCGACTCCCCGGTGGATCTGGTGCTCATGGACCACTATCTGCCGGACGGAAACGGGCTTGGAGTCGTACGGGAGTTGCGCAGCCTCGGCCACCAGACCGATGTGATCATGGTCACGGCGGCCCGCAATGTGGCGACCGTTCAGGCCGCGATGCGCCATGGAGCGCTCCAGTATCTGGTGAAACCTTTCAACTTCGCCGGGCTGCGGTCCAAGCTGGAGGCGTACGCGGGTCTCCGCCGCACCCTCGGCAGGGGCGGTGAGGCGGAACAGGCCGAGGTGGACCGGATCTTCGGCGCGCTGTCGGCCGGTGCGATCACCCCGGATCTGCCCAAGGGGCACTCACCGACCACCGCCGAGGCCGTACGCCAGGTGCTGCTGTCGGCAGCGGGCCCGCTCTCCACCCAGGAGATCGCGGAGCGCGCGGGCGTGAGCCGGCAGACCGCACAGCGCTATCTGAAGCTGCTGGAACGGGCGAGCCGTGTCCGGCTCAGCCTGAAGTACGGCGAGACGGGCCGTCCGGAGCACCGCTATCTCTGGTCCACGAGCTGAACCCCTCCACACAGCCAACGGTTACACCGCTCCCGCGCCCGTGAGCGCCCTGACCTCCGTCTCCGCGTGCTTGGCCTGGTCCGGGGGCTCGGCCGAGGTGACGGTGCCGATCCAGCCCGCCAGAAAGCCCAGGGGGATGGAGACCGCGCCCGGGTTCTGCAGGGGGAAGACCTGGAAGTCGAGGCCGGGGAACAGCGACTCCGGACTGCCCGAGACGACCGGGGACACCAGGACCAGGACCACGGACGGGATCAGCCCTCCGTAGACCGCCCAGACGGCACCGCGGGTGGTGAACTTCCTCCAGAACAGCGAGTAGAGCAGTACGGGCAGATTGGCGGAGGCGGCGACCGCGAAGGCCAGACCCACCAGGAACGCCACATTCATGTCGCGGGCGACCAGCCCGAGCGCGATCGCCACGGCCCCGATCCCCGCCGCCGCGACCCGGGCGACGGCGACCTCGCTGCGCCGCCCGGCACCACGGCGTCTGAGCGAGGCGTACAGATCGTGGGCGACCGACGCCGATGAGGCCAGGGTGATGCCCGCGACAACGGCCAGGATCGTCGCGAAGGCCACGGCGGCGACCACGGCGAACAGCACCGTGCCTCCGGTGGAACCCGAACCTCCCCCGAGGTCCAGGGCGAGCAGCGGCACCGCGGTGTTGCCTGCGGCGTTCGACGCGCGGACCTCGTCGGAGCCCACCAGCGCCGCGGCACCGAAACCGAGCACGATCGTCATCAGATAGAAGCTGCCGATGAGACCGATCGACCAGACGACCGAGCGGCGGGCGGCCCGCGCGGTCGGCACGGTGTAGAAGCGGGACAGGATGTGCGGCAACCCGGCCGTGCCCAGGACGAGGGCCAGGCCCAGGCTGATGAAGTCCAGGCGCGAAATCCAGTCCCCGCCGTACTTGAGACCGGGAGACAGAAAGTCCCTGCCGTGACCACTGCGGTCCGCGGCCGTGTCGAGCAGTTGGTAGACGTCGCCGTGGAACCTGGTGAGGACGAGGACGGTCAGGGTGATCGCGCCCGCCATCAGCAGCACGGCTTTCACAATCTGGATCCAGGTAGTGGCTCGCATCCCTCCGAACGAGACATAGATGACCATCAGTGCGCCCACGCCGATCACGGTCCACGAGCGCGCGGCTTCGCTCGTGCCACCGAGAAGCAGCGCGACAAGGCTTCCGGCCCCGACCATCTGCGCCACCAGATAGAGAACGGACACGGTGACCGAAGAAGTTCCCGCCGCGATACGGACCGGACGTTCTTTCATCCGTGAGGCGACGACATCGGCCAGGGTGAACCGGCCGCAGTTGCGGACCAGTTCGGCGACCAGCAGCAACACCACCAGCCAGGCGACCAGGAAGCCCACGGAGTAGAGCATTCCGTCGTAGCCGTAGAGGGCGATCAGACCGGAGATGCCGAGGAAGGACGCGGCGGACATGTAGTCGCCCGCGATGGCGAATCCGTTCTCCATCGGTGAGAACAGCCGCCCGCCCGCGTAGAACTCCTCCGCGGAACCTCGTCTGTTGCGGCTGACCCAGGTGGTGATGCCCAGGGTGACCGCGATGAACGCACTGAACAACACCAGCGCCAGGGTCTGGTGGTCGCCGCTCACCGCTCGCTCCCGCTCCGCGCCCCGACAGCACCCGGCAGCGGGACGCCCCTCGGCCTCCCCACCCCGGACGCCGCAGCTCCGGCTACCGGCTCCCCGGGCTCCGCGACTCCCGGTACGACGACATCGGGCTCCTCGAATCCCGGTACGAGGACCTCGGGCTCCGCAGTACCCGGCGCCACGACCACCGGCTTCGCGAATCCCGGTACAGACCCCTCGGCCTCCGCGCGGACCGGGTGCCCGGCGACCGGCCGTACAGCGGCCGGCCCGGCTGCCGACGGCTCCCTGAGCCTTGCCCGGTCGAAAACCGTCCAGCGCAGATCGAGCGCCGCACGATCCCTGCGCAGCCGCGCATGACGGGAGTAGGCCCAGGTCAGCACAAAGGTGGTCAGGAACTGTGCGAGACCCGCGAGCATCGCGACGTTCACCGCTCCGGCGACCGGCCGCGCCATCAGGTCCGGTGCCGCCGTCGCCGCCACGACATAGGCCAGGTACCAGAGCAGAAACGCCACAGCGGCGGGCATGACGAACCGCCGATAGCGGCTGCGCACCTCCTGGAAGGCCGCACTCCGCTGCACCTCCAGATAGATGTCCGCCGCATCGGCCTCACCGCTCCCCCGGTCCGGCGCCCATCCGCCGGCGAACCGCTCACCGGCGAGCCGGCCATCGGTGAACGGCCGCCCATCGGTGCCTCGCCCGTCCGCGAACCGGTCCGCGTCCGCGGCTCGGAGATCCGTGTTCCCTCCGGGCGGTACGACGGCCCGACCATCCGTACCGCCCGGTTCGCCCCAGCCGGAGGCCAGCGCGTCGTACCAGGGGTCGTCGAACCGCGCCACCGCGGCGTCCTGCCCTTCCTGCTTCTCCACCGCTCAACTCTCCTTGTCAGCGAACCGTTTCGGCCGCGTGCACAAGGATGGACAGAGCAGGAAGATCCCGGACTCTTCTCCCAGCGGGCTTCACCCCATCAGGTGATGCTGCTCCCGGGTGGCTGCGCGAGACCCTTCCGATAGGCGTACCGCACGGCCTGGGCCCGGTCGTGGAGCCCTGCCTTGGCGAAGAGATTGTTGATATGGGTCTTCACCGTGGCCGTGGAGATATGGAGGCGGCGGGCGATCTCGGCGTTGGTGAGACCGTCCGCGATCAGCGCCAGCACCTCGCCCTCCCGCCCGGTGAGGCCGTCGGGCAGCCGTGCGGCCGCCGGTTCGGGCGTGGAGGCCACCCTTTCGAGCAGTCTTTGCTGGACGACGGGGGACAGCCCGGCCCTGCCCGCGACGACGTCCTGGATGGCCCGGACGATCTCCCCGCCGTCGGCGTCCTTGGTGAGATAGCCCCGCGCGCCCGCCCGAAGAGCGGGAAAGAGCGAGTCGTCGTCCGCGTAGGTGGTGAGCACGACCACCTGGGTACCGGGGTGTTCGGCGCGGATCCGGCGGGTCGCCTCCACCCCGTCGCAGCGCGGCATCCGCAGATCCATCAGGACCACATCGGGAGCGAGTTCGGCGACCAGGGCGACGGCTTCCTCACCGTCCTTGGCGGATCCGACCACCTCGATGCCGGGCAGCAGCCCCAGGAGCATGACGATGCCCTCGCGCACGACGGCCTGGTCGTCGGCGACGACCACCCGCGCATCGGAGCCCGTCTCACCGGTACCCGCCCCGACGCCGCCGGTCGCGCCCGCCTCCCGACCTGCTCCCGAACCCGCCCCCGTCCCCGCGACCGAACCCGCCCCCGTCCCCGCCACCAATCCCGCTTCCCCCGCGACCGGTCCCGTCTCCGGTAGCCTCCGCGTCTCCCCGCCCGTCCCGGTACCGGAGCCCGCGCTCGCCCCCGTATCCGCATCGGCACTCCGCTCGCTCATGCCGGCACCCGCAGCCGCACCATGAAGCCCTCTCCCTCCGGCCCCGCCTCCAGGGTGCCGCCGAGCAGCTCGGCCCGCTCGCGCATCCCCAGCAGACCGTACCCGGAGCCGGACGCGGCCAAGTCCCCACTGGGAGCAGTCGCGCCCCAGTCCCTCACCTCAAGGGTGACCTCGCCCTCCTCGTACACGAATGTCATCCGCACCCTGGCGCCCGGTGCGTGCTTGCGCACATTCGTCAGCGCCTCCTGGGCCACCCGGCGTACCGCCTGGGACGCCTCGGCGGCCAGCGTCCGCCGCTCCCCCTGAACCACCGTCTCCGCTCCGTCCTCGGCGGCGATCTCCCGCAGATAGTCCTCTACGGGAACCATCTCTCCACGCAGCGCGGAAAGCGCCTGCCGGGTTTCCGCCAGCCCTTCGCGGGCCATGCCGCGAGCGGCCACCACCCGTTCCAGGATCCGGTCGCGGAACGGCCCCTCGGGCCCTTGCTCGATCTGGATGCGCGCCGCTTCCAGATGCACCAGCTGTGCGGAGAGGCTGTGGGCGAGCACATCATGGATCTCCCGGGCTATACGGGCCCGCTCCGCCAGGGCGGCGGAAACAGCCTCGGCCGCCCGAGCGGCCCGTTCCTGTGCGAGCAGCCGGAACCCCGCGCCCCTGCCCTCGGCGTCCTGCCGCAGTGTGTAGCCGCCGAGGAGCATCCCGGCGGTGGTGATCACCGTCCCCAGCACATCGTGCAGCATCACCGAGAAACTGCTGGCCATCAGGAATCCGACGACCAGACCGCAGGCGAGCGGTAGCCGTTCCACCGCGAGCGCGGTGACCGTGACCCACAGCACCGCCGCGGAAACCGACGCCCCCTCCCCGTAACCGACCCACCCCAGGACGGCGAGGACGGCGAGCAGGCCCAGGGAGGCGGACAGCCGGTTGTCCCTCGTCGTGCGCTGGTACGCGAGCCCGGCGACGACACTGATCACCAGGCCCAGCAACGGGAGCACTGCGCGCCACCCGGGGAAGACATCGGATGTATACGCACTGGAGAGGGCCCATCCGGCCAAGCCCCCCAGCAGCACCATGTCGACGGCGATACGGCTGCGCGGGACGCCGATACGCGACAGCGACTCCTTCGTCGGCCACTTGGTCCATCTGCCGGTCAGCACGTCCCGCCCCCTCCGTCCACCCCGACGCTACCGACCGGACGGCGGGCCCGGAATCGGGTCAGGGGTGGAGCCGCCTACTCCACCCCCGGGTGGGGTGCCCGCCCGGGAGCCGGTACCCACGTACGGGGAACCCGCAGGACGGCAACGACGACGGGTTTGGCGATCAGGCGTCGATACGCGAGCGGTCGAGTGTCGCGGCGGAGCTGGTGATGAACTCCTTGCGGGGCGCGACCTCATTGCCCATGAGCAGGTCGAAGATCTGCTCGGCGGACTCCAGGTCTCCGATGTTGATCCGCCGCAGGGTGCGGTGGCGGGGGTCCATCGTGGTCTCCGCCAGCTGGTCGGCGTCCATCTCCCCGAGGCCCTTGTAGCGCTGGATGGAGTCCTTGAAGCGGACGCCCTTGCGCTGGTACTCCAGCAGGGTCTGCCGCAGCTCGTTGTCGGAGTATGTGTACACGTACTTGTCCTGGCCCTTCTTGGGCTGGACCAGCTCGATCCGGTGCAGTGGCGGCACCGCCGCGAAGACCCGCCCCGCCTCCACCATCGGACGCATATAGCGCTGGAAGAGCGTCAGCAGCAGACATCGGATGTGAGCACCGTCGACATCGGCGTCGACGAGGAGAACGATCTTGCCGTAGCGAGCGGTGTCGATGTCGAAGGTCCGGCCCGATCCGGCTCCTATCACCTGGATGATCGCGCCGCACTCGGCGTTCTTCAGCATGTCCGAGACCGACGACTTCTGAACGTTCAGGATCTTCCCGCGGATCGGCAGCAGTGCCTGGAACTCGCTGTTCCGCGCGAGCTTGGCGGTGCCGAGCGCGGAGTCGCCCTCGACGATGAACAGCTCACTGCGCTCCACGTCGTCACTGCGGCAGTCTGCGAGCTTGGCGGGCAGCGACGAGGACTCCAGGGCCGTCTTCCGGCGCTGGGCCTCCTTGTGCTGACGTGCGGCGATACGCGTACGGGCGGCGGCGACGGCCTTCTCCAGCACGGCTCGCGCCTGCGCCTTGGCGTCCCGCTTGGTCGAGGTCAGAAACGCCTTCAGCTCCCGGGCCACCACATTGGCCACGATCCTGTTGGCCGCCGAGGTGCCCAGCACCTC
The DNA here is from genome assembly GCF_044456085.1 of Streptomyces sp. NPDC051018. NCBI lineage: Bacteria > Bacillati > Actinomycetota > Actinomycetes > Kitasatosporales > Streptomycetaceae > Streptomyces > Streptomyces sp. NPDC051018. The sequence continues at coordinate 93,904 of NZ_JBITFN010000020.1, read as the reverse complement.
CTTGGTCTGCCCCTCGAACTGAGGCTCGGCCAAGCGGACGGTGACCACCGCCGTCAGGCCCTCCAGCGCGTCGTCCTTGATGATGTCGTCCTCGGCGACCCGCAGCAGCTTCGAGGCGCGCAGCACCTCGTTCATCGTCTTGGTGACGGAACGCTCGAAGCCGGTGATGTGCGTACCGCCCTTGGGGGTGGCGATGATGTTCACGAACGACTTGACCGTGCTGTCGTAGCCCGTACCCCAGCGCAGCGCGATATCGACACCCAGCTCACGGGTGACCTCGGTGGGGGTCATGTGCCCCCGGTCGTCCAGCACGGGGACGGTCTCCTTGAAGACCCCCTGTCCGGTGAGGCGCAGCACATCGCAGACGGCCTTGTCCTGCGCCAGATACTCGCAGAACTCGCTGATGCCCCCGTCGAAGCGGAAGATCTCCTGGCTCTTGCCCTCGCCGGCCAGATCCCGCTCGTCGCGCACCACGATGGTCAGGCCGGGCACCAGGAAAGCGGTCTGGCGGGCGCGCTGGTGCAGGGTCTCCAGGGAGAGCCTGGCGTCCTTGAGGAAGATCTGGCGGTCCGCCCAGTAGCGCACCCGGGTGCCGGTGCGGGTCTTGGGAACGCGCTTGCCCTTCAGCAGCCCGTTCGCCGGGTCGAAGGGCGCGTCGGGGCCCTGCTCGGTGAAGATGCCGGGCACCCCGCGCCGGAAGCTGATCGAGTGGGTGACGCCTCGGTCGACCTCGACGTCGAGGCGGGCCGACAGCGCGTTCACGACCGAAGCGCCGACACCGTGGAGACCGCCGGAGGCCGCGTACGAGCCGCCGCCGAACTTGCCTCCCGCGTGGAGCTTGGTCATGACGACCTCGACGCCGGAGAGGCCGGTCTTGGGCTCCACGTCGACGGGGATGCCCCGCCCGTTGTCCTGCACCTCGACGGAGCCGTCCTCGTGGAGGATGACCTCGATGTGGTCGCAGTAGCCGCCGAGGGCCTCGTCGACCGAGTTGTCGATGATCTCCCACAGGCAGTGCATCAGACCGCGGCTGTCGGTCGACCCGATGTACATGCCGGGGCGCTTGCGGACCGCTTCGAGGCCTTCGAGGACGAGCAGGTGCCGCGCTGTGTAGTTGGAGCCGTCACGCTCCGCGGTCAGCAGCGCTGTGGACGGCACGGACGTTTCGGCGGTCACGCGGTTCGCTCCTCGCTGAATTTCACATGTGGCCCTGAGGGGTAGTGGCCCGGCGTCGGTCGCCGGTCAGAGCGTACCGAGCCCTGATAGAGCCGATGTAACGCCACCCTCGTGATTCCTCATGCTAGTCCAGCATCGCATACATGTTCGATCCCTCGATGGGGTGACGTGAACATCACGTTCCAATCGAGGCATGAACCATTTAGGCTCCGGGCACGTCCTCATGAACAACCGGCAACCCAGCCGGGAGGGCCAAACGAGACAAGCAACGCGAAATCCGTAAAGCGAAGCAATACGGCTCATTCGCCGCCACCTGGTAGCAGACAGCCGCCTTGAGAAGAAGTTTCGAGGAAAAGCCCCGAGCGGGAACGTTTTCGGGCTGGTTGGATGTTGACCCTGGTACGACAGCTCGTCGAGCTAGAGAAGAGGCGACGTGACTACTGTTCTGACCCCCGCGAGCCCGCTGACGGCCGCTGACCGCTGCGACCGCTGCGGCGCCCAGGCGTACCTGCGCGTCGTCCTGACCAGCGGTGGTGAACTGCTCTTCTGTGCCCACCACGGGCGCAAGTTCGAGCCGGAACTCAAGAAGATCGCCGCGGAAATACAGGATGAGACCGACCGACTCACGGCCGTACCGGCCGGTGCCGGAGAAGAGGATCACTGACACCTCGCATCCACGACGAGCCAAGGCCGGTCCGCGACCGGCCGACGGGCGGCACCCTGAGCTCCACGGGTGACCGCCCGCTCTCGTCCGGTGACCGCCCCGCCGGCCTCGCAGACCCGCCCCAGCCCTCGTCACCCATCGTCCGTTCGGAGCCGGAGCGTCCTCCTGTCAAGGCAGGTCGGCTCGGGACGGGACAGCCCGAACCGCGGCCGGAGTGGAGAGAGCACGGCCTCGGCGGCGCGTGAACGCGTCCACGGGGACGATGGGCCCCGTCCTGGACGCCCCGCTCCCGGTACGGTCCTCTCCCGGCCGTCCTTCAGGGCCGCGGCACCCCGGACACCCGTGTGTAGACCCCCGGACTGTCCGCCCGGCCGCAGCCGCTGCCCCAGGAGACCAGACCGATGAGCTTCCCCTGGGCCACCAGCGGCCCTCCGCTGTCCCCCTGGCAGGCGTCACGACCTCCCTGGGGGTCTCCGGCACAGAGCATCGTTGAGGCCGTGTAGCGGCCGCCCAGGCCCCCTGGGTAGGCCCTTTCACAGGTCTGGTCCGGCAGCACACTCACCTCGGCCGCGCGCAGTGCCGAGGCATAGCTGCCGTCGCCCTCCGTATCGCCCCAGCCGTAGACGGTGGCGCCCGTGCCGGGGGTGTACGCCGGGTCCCCGGCCGCCGCGGTGGCGATCACGGATGACGCGGGAAGCGCCTCGGCGAGCGTGAGCACCGCCATGTCCGAACTGTTCGTCTCCGGGTCGTACGCCGGTGAGATCCAGGTGCCGGTAACGGGGATCTCCCGCCCCTCCGCCGCGACCAGCTCCGTACGCCCCGCGATAACCCGCAGATCCCGGACTTCTGACACCTCCCCGCCGAGCACGGTCCGGCTGAGGCAGTGGGCCGCGGTCATCACCTGGGTGGGCGCGACGACCACCCCGCCGCAGAACTGGCCCGCGCGCGTTCCCCCGAACCGGTCACGGCTGGCGAGCGCGACGACCCACGGCGTATCGGCGACATGCACGGGAAAGCCCCCGACGACCACACTGTCGGCGGCTGCCTGCGGTGAGGAGGCCAGCGGTGCCACGGCTCCCGCGGTGACCAGGGCCAGCGCCCCGGTCAGGGCTCGGACGACGGGGGGGCGCATGTGGTCTCCTGACTCTGCGTGAACGGCGTCAACTCAGCGTCAGCCAGGACGCCCCCGTCCGCACCCCGGATACTCCTGAGACGGTGGGGGGCCTGGAACCCGCACGGGTTCCAGGCCCCCCACCGTGGTGATCTCGGACGGACCCCACGGCGGACGATCCGACGTTCCGGTCCTGATCCTCTAGTCCAGGTAGTCGCGCAGGACCTGCGAGCGCGACGGGTGGCGCAGTTTGGACATCGTCTTGGACTCGATCTGACGGATGCGCTCACGCGTGACGCCGTAGACCTTGCCGATCTCGTCCAGGGTCTTCGGCTGGCCGTCGGTGAGGCCGAAGCGCATGGAGACCACGCCCGCCTCACGCTCGGACAGGGTGTCGAGCACGGAGTGCAGCTGCTCCTGGAGGAGCGTGAAGCTCACCGCGTCGGCCGGCACGACGGCCTCGGAGTCCTCGATCAGATCGCCGAACTCGCTGTCGCCGTCCTCGCCCAGCGGGGTGTGCAGGGAGATCGGCTCACGGCCGTACTTCTGGACCTCGATGACCTTCTCGGGGGTCATGTCCAGTTCCTTCGCCAGCTCCTCCGGGGTGGGTTCACGGCCCAGGTCCTGGAGCATCTGGCGCTGCACACGGGCGAGCTTGTTGATGACCTCGACCATGTGCACCGGGATACGGATGGTGCGGGCCTGGTCGGCCATGGCGCGGGTGATCGCCTGACGGATCCACCAGGTGGCGTACGTGGAGAACTTGTAGCCCTTGGTGTAGTCGAACTTCTCGACCGCGCGGATCAGCCCGAGGTTGCCCTCCTGGATCAGGTCCAGGAAGAGCATGCCGCGGCCGGTGTAGCGCTTGGCCAGCGAGACCACGAGCCGGAGGTTGGCCTCCAGCAGGTGGTTCTTGGCGCGGCGGCCGTCCTCGGCGATGATCTCCAGCTCGCGCTTGAGCTTCGGGGCCAGCTTGTCGGAGTTCGCCAGCTTGTCCTCGGCGAACAGGCCGGCCTCGATGCGCTTGGCCAGCTCCACCTCCTGCTCGGCGTTGAGGAGGGGGACCTTTCCGATCTGCTTGAGGTAGTCCTTGACCGGGTCGGCCGTGGCTCCGGCGACCGCGACCTGCTGGGCGGGCGCGTCGTCCTCGTCCTCGTCGGACAGGACGAAGCCCTTGCTCTCGCCCTCGGCCTCTTCGTCGTCGCCCTTGCCACCGGGCTGGACGTCGTCGAGCAGCTCTTCGCCCTCGGCGGGCTCGTCGGCGTCCTTCTTGGACGTGGCCTTCTTGGCCACGGTCTTCTTGGCGGCGGTCTTCTTCGCCGTCGACTTCTTGGCGGCGGTCTTCTTGGCCGCCGTCTTCTTGGCAGGCGCGGTCGCCGCGACCTCTTCGCCGGCCTGTACGTCGACGGTCTCGGCCGTCGGCGCCGCGGTGGCCGCGACGGTCTTCGCCGCGGTCGTCTTGGCCGCGACGGTCTTGGTGGCGGTGCGCTTTGCCGGGCTCTTCGCAGCGACGCTCTTGCGCGAGCGTTTCGGCGACTCCGCGGCACTGACCATCAGCGTCACACCCTCTTCCTCGAGGATCTGGTTGAGGCTGCGCAGAACATTCTTCCACTGGGTTGGCGGAATCTGGTCAGCCTCGAAGGCCCGACGCACGTCATCGCCGGCGATCTGCCCATCAGCCTTTCCCCGTTCGATGAGCGCCATCACAGACTCGGACTCGGCGATCTCCGGCGGGAGCGTACGGGATGTGCTGGCCGACACGAACAACCTCTCGGAACGATGGAAACGGCTTCCGGCTCCACCCATGATCGGGCCGGAGCCGACGACCACCGGGCTGCGGATGTGCCGGTGGCGCGGGCGGTACCTACCCAGGAACTGCACAGCGCCGTGAACGGCAGCTGTATTCCCTCCTCGGTGGTCACCTCTTAGGTCATCGCGCTGTTTCGACGAGTGTTACGCCCAATCCGCGTGGCCCGAGTCACACGACATTCTCGACAAATCAATCAAGACGGACATTCAACATACAATCGTGCCGCCGGACCCGTGGAATCCGGCGACACGATGATGTGTACACCTCCGCCAGCCCGGCCCAGCGGCCGGACGGTCAGTGCTCGCGCGGCGCGGGAACGACGCGCTCCACCTCCGGGTGGACGGTGAGCAGTTGGCGCATGGCGGATTCGGCGGCGTGGGAGTCGCCGGTCGCGAGGGCGTCGACGATCCGCGCGTGGTGGGACAGAGAGACCTCGTTCGGCCGGTCACAGCCCGTGACCGGCCCTCCGGAAACCTGGAGGGCGGAGGAGACGATCCCGGAGAGGTGCTCCAGCATGCGGTTGCCCGCGAGCTGGATGAGCAGGTTGTGGAACTCCGTGTCGGCACGGGAGAAGGTGATCCCGTCACCCTGAGCGAGCGCGTGGCCCATGATCTCGACCATGTCGCCGATCCGCTGCTGGATGTCCTCACGGCCGTGACCGGCGGCGAGGCGGGCGGCGAGGGGCTCGATGGTCCAGCGCAGCTCGCACAGCTCCCGGCGCTGGTCGTCGCGCTGGGGGCCGAAGGCACGCCACTCGATGATGTCGGGGTCCAGCAGATTCCAGTCGCTGACCGGGCGGACCCGGGTGCCGACATTGGGCCGGGCGCTGACCAGGCCTTTGGCCTCCAGGACACGCAGCGACTCGCGTACGACGGTGCGGGAGACCTCGAAGCGCTGGCCGATCTCCTCCGGAACGAGCGGGCGGTCGGCACCCAGATCCCCCGAGACGATCATCTGGCCGAGCTGCTGGACGAGTTGTCCGTGCAGCCCGCGGCCCCGGCTTCCCGCCGCGCGGCGGCTGACCCGGCCGAGTTCGGCGTCGGCACTGTCCCAGGCGGGCGGGGCGACGCGATCGGCGACGGGCGCGTCCCCGTAGGGGTAGCGGTCGAGTTCGCCCGGACCGGCGAGGCCGGAGTCTGCGGGGCGGGCGGTCATCATGGTCTGCGCAAGGGTACTCACGCATCCTTTGTCGGCTCACCCCCCGCAACCCTTGAGGTCTTTGGTGAAAAGCACACGAAAGGGTGATCGGCGCTTCCCCCACAATTGACGACTTATCGGATAGAAGCGGACATTTCACCAAAGCTGCGACGCACTCGCCACAGGCCACCGTCACATCAGCGGCGATTCACTACTCAACCACCACCGAATCACCGCACTCCGATCGATCGTGGTCACCGACGCGCCTTGGGGCGAAGAGCTGTCATCACATACGCGCAGATTAGAACCGACAACGACAACATGAGTGCCACACCGACCGGTTGGGCGACGAGTCGCGCCCCGCTGGTCAGCCAGCCGTCGAGTTGATGCGGCAGTCGCACCCACGCCAGTTCGCGGAGTCTCGCGGGAAGTCCCGCTACCGGCCGGGCCGATGGAACGACGAGCACCTTCTGTACGAGGGGGGCGACGACGACCGGTACGGCGAGGACCGCGGCGACTCCCGCCGCCGTCACCCGGAAGGTTCCGGCCGCGAGCAGCCCGGCCCAGGCGCAGCCGACCGACAGGGCGCCCCAACTGACGGCCGGCGCGGGCCAGTATCCGGGGAGTTCCGTCATCTCGCCTCCGTAGGCGAGACGCAGAGCCTGGGCGTCCACCACGGCGACGAGCAGGGCGATCAGCAGTGCCGCGACGCCCGTCACCAGAAGCTTGGCGAGCAGAAGTCCGAGGCGTCGCGGCACGGTTCCACGCACGGAGGCGAGCGCCGGATAGCGGAATTCCTCGCCGAAGGAGAGCGCCCCGATGAGCCCCGCGCAGAAGGCGGCGGGCGGCAGGGGAAGGAACTCGGGCCAGGCGGCGAGGGCGACCGGCAACGGAGTGCTCCCGGAACGGGCCAGAAGAAGAGAGACGGTTACGGAGGTGAGCACCGCGGCGACCGCGATCAGCGCGGCCGTACGCACCCCGAGGATCCGGCGCAGCTCGTAGCGCACCGGCCGCCGGGGGACCGCCATGGGGCGGAGGCCGGACAGGCGATCAGGGTGTTCTGCGGCCGGGTGTTCAGCGGCGTCGTGGTCCAAGGCCCGGTGTTCCGCGCCTCCGGCTGGGTGTTCCGGGCCCGGCGGGCGGCGATCCCCGCCGTCCGCCGATGACCGTCCGGTCGACGGCGGAGGGGTGCCCGTGTCGCCTGTCTCGTCGGTGAGCCGGTGGACGAGCACTCCGTGCCGGAAGGCCGTTTCGCCCACGTCCGCGCAGGTGCTGCCGTACACGGACAGCAGTCCGCCACCCTCCGTGACCACCTCGACCGAGCGCTGTGCGGCGCGTGCCTCCCGGTGGACGAGATCGGCGAGGCGCACGGCGTGTGGTGTGCGCACGGCGACACGGGGGCGCAGCCGTGTCCGTGAGAACTCCGACGCCTCCTGATCGGCGACGAGCCTGCCCGCGTCGAGGGTGACGACACGGTCCGCGAGACGGGCCGCCTCCTTGGGGTCACCGGTGGTGAGGAGAACCGTTCCACCACTGTCGGCACGGGACCGCAGCAACCCGTACAGCCAGCCGCGTTCACGCGGTGAGAGTCCCTTCGAGGGCTCATCGAGGACAAGCGCCTGGGGGTCGCCGAGCAGCGCGGTGGCGACGCCGAGCCTGCGGTCCATGGCCAGGGGGAGCACGCCGAGCCGCTCGTCGCGGAGGCCCGCCAGCCCCATGGTCTCGATCAACTCGTCGGCGCGCCCCGTGGGAACGCCCTCGGCGGCGCAGAGCATCCGGAGCTGCCCCCGGACCGTCCGCGCGGGGTGGCCCGGTACGTCTCCGAGGAGGACCCCGACCTCCCGGGCGGGATGGGCGATGCGGTGGAGGCGATTCCCCCGGAAGTACGTCACACCCCGGCCGGGTTCGAGGTCCAGCATCAGGCGCAGCGCGGTGGACTTGCCCGCCCCGGCCGCCCCGAGCAGGGCGGTGATCTGTCCGGGTCGGGCCTGGAAGGAGAGATCGTCGACGGCGGGCGGGAGGTCCCGCCGTGGGGCACTGGTCAGTCCGATGGCCTGGAGCATCGCTTCTCTCGCGTAGGGCGGACGGGAGACCGCTCGGCGGCAGGGCGGCCACCCCAGCAAGATAACGCGACATTTCGGACTTTTTGCGCAGCGGGACGGGCACGGGTGTCTCTCCGGCCGCCATCCGGTCCCCATGACGTCCCCGAAGTCCCCGCCATGCCCTCCCGGGCCCGCCCTCCCCTCCCACGGAGTCAGGTGGGGCCGACCTGACCTGTCAGGCCGGTCGGTTTGCGCTCGCCGGGGGCTGTCCGGGCCGATGTTCTCCCGATGCACGGAGCGCGCCGGATACGCCGAAGCCTGTCCGGTCACACCGGACGGTCCCGCGGAACGGTCAGACCTCGGGGCGCAGCATCGGCGGATTGAGCAAGGTGGCCCCGCCCGCCCGGAAGAGCTGGGCGGGCCGGCCTCCCTGACGCGTGGTGGTTCCGCCCGCCGGTACCAGGAACCCGGGCGTACCGGTCACCTTCCGGTGAAAGTTCCTGGGGTCGAGAACCACACCCCACACCGCCTCGTAGACCCTCCGCAGCTCACCGACCGTGAACTCCGGCGGGCAGAACGCCGTGGCCAACGACGAGTACTCGATCTTGGAGCGGGCCCGCTCCACCCCGTCCACCAGAATCCGCGCGTGGTCGAAGGCGAGGGGAGTGGCCTCTCCCTCCCGGCCGAACCCGCCTTCCTGACCGAGCAGATCCGCGACCGGCGCCCAGCGCGCGCTGTTGGCGTCGCCGCCCGCCCTCGGCGCCGGCAGATCGGGAGCCAGCACCAGATGCGCGACGCTGACGACCCTCATCCGGGGGTCCCGTCCGGGATCTCCGTAGGTAGCGAGCTGCTCAAGGTGCGCACCCGCGCCGTCAGGGGCCGGAGAGGCGGGATCATGAGCGTACAGACCGGTCTCCTCGGCCAGCTCCCGTGCCGCCGCGGCCGCCAGATCCTCGTCTCCCCGTACAAAGCCACCGGGCAACGCCCACAGCCCCTGGAACGGCGGCTCTCCTCGGCGTACGACCAGTGCGCAGAGCGCGTGACGGCGCACGGTGAGCACGACCAGGTCGACGGTTACGGCGAAGGGGGGAAAGGCCGACGGGTCGTAGGGAGACATGCCCGCGATCATAGTCGTCTGCCTGACGATAAACACTCCTTTCGATACCGGTGCTGACTCTTCCTTCCGCCCTCCTCGGGGTCACCGCCGGGGCCTCCCCGGGGGCCGTCCGCACCCCCTGTCCGGCCTGTCCCCTGCCTGTGTCCACCTTCCCCGGCCGGTGCCGGCGGCCCCGGTGCCACGGCCCCCGAACACCGCTCTCAGCCGTCGCCCGGGGCGTCCCGGTGAGCTCCGCTCCCCGACTCCTCAGCCGCTCGGGCACGGCTGCCCCCGGACCTGCCGGGGCGCGTCCCGGCAGGCCGGACCGTCTTCTTCCCGGCAGGCGGCCGGACCCTCCGGGCACCGGGACGTCGACGAGAGACTGCGGCCTCCGTTGGGGTCGGACGATGCCCGGGCGCTGTCTCCGCGGCCCCTCGGCCCTCCCCGTCCCCGGGGTTCTCCCGTGTCCCTGCGGAGGCGGCCGCCTCCGCGAACATCCCGGACTGCGCCGGCTCTCCCTGGCTCCTGGACCCACCGGGGTGGGCGGGCTCGGTGGGCGGGGCAAGCCGTGGCGCCGGGGCGGATACGGCCGACCGGTCCGCCGTCCGTGAAGCCCGCTCACCGCGGAGGCACTGGCGCAGCGACTCCGGATCGAGGTTCTCGTTGCACGCCTGGTGGAGCAGACGCGCGAACACATAGTCGGGGTCCTTGCGCAGGGCGAGCCCGATCGCGACCCTGGCGGCCGGTTCGTCGCCGGTCGACCACGCGACCCAGCCCGCGAGGGTGAGCAGCGGGGCGGCGTGCTCGGCGTAGGCACGGACGCAGCGACGGGCCAGCGCCCTCCACAGCCGCAGCGCGGGGGCGGCCTCCGGCCCCTCCATCCATTCCGCCGCGCGGTCCCTGGTCTCCCGGTCCTGGAGCCCGAGAATCACCGCCGCGGCCTCGTCATCGGTGATGAGCCCGTCGTCCACCGCGTCCGCCCCTGCCGGGCCGGGTTCGGCCTGCGACGCCTGAATGCGCCTCAGCAGCCCGAGGGCCAGGGTGATCGTCTCGTCGGCGACCTGCTGCCGCCCGTCTCCGACGAGGATCCTCGGCACGATCGCCGCAGCCGCGTTGTCGAGCGCCTTCTCCTGGGCCCTGGCGGCCGAGGTGGTCCACGGTTCGAGCCGCGCCTCCATCGCCCGCAGGGATCCCCTCACCTGGATCCCCGCGTAGGCCGCGGCTGCCGCCATGACGGACGTGCCGGGGGTGACCAGGGCGGTTCCCTCCAGGGGGCAGCACCTCTCGTCGGGGCAGCAGTAGGACCAGAAGCGGCCGTCGGAGATGCACAGGGCCTCGTACACGGGCACATCGAGTGCGCCGCAGGCGGTTCGCAGCCCCTGCGCGAGGGGGCGCAGCCGCTCCATCACGAGACGGCTCGTCTCACCGTCTCCCGGATCCTGGCAGAGGAAGAGAACGATGCCGTCCGGGCGCGAGCCACAGCGCCGGCTGCCTTCGATCAGGGACTCCGCGAGCTGGCGGGCGATGGGCGGCCATTCGCCGGAGGAACGCGGAATGCCCAGCCGCACTCGCCCTCCGAAGCGCCCGGTGCTGCCGTGCAGAGCGACCATCACGACCGAATCGGTCGGGTGGTAGCCGAACATGTACGGCAGGGCGTCGGCCAGTTCGCCTGGGCCGCGCAGGGTGATCTGTGGTTCGTGAATACGGTCGATGGGTTCGTAGTGCTTGTCCATGGCATGACGGTCTCGTGACCGAACCGGGTCCGCGACCCCCTGTGGACAAGTTATCCACAGGCTTGCGGCTTGGTTCGCGCGTTGTCGGTCCCATCGGGTTGCATGAACTCATGACCAACGCAGACCACGCAGTTCCCGCGGATCTCAGGGCTTCGGCCGACGCCGTGCTCGCGCGCCTCGTCTCGGACGGCACGGGCACCGCCCGGCTGCGAGAGGACCAGTGGCGGGCGATCGAGGCACTCGTCGCCGACAAGCGCCGCGCGCTGGTCGTGCAGCGGACCGGCTGGGGCAAGTCCGCCGTGTACTTCGTCGCGACCTCGCTGCTGCGCAGGCAGGGCAGTGGTCCCACCGTGATCGTCTCCCCGCTCCTCGCGCTCATGCGCAATCAGGTGGAGGCCGCCGCCCGCGCCGGGATCCACGCCAGGACGATCAATTCGTCCAACCCGGAGGAGTGGGAGACGATCCGGGCGGAGGTGGCCGCGGGTGAGGTCGATGTCCTGCTGGTCAGCCCCGAGCGGCTGAACAATCCGGACTTCCGCGACCAGGTGCTGCCCGAGCTGGCCGCCGCTACGGGCCTGCTGGTGGTGGACGAGGCACACTGCATCTCCGACTGGGGGCATGACTTCCGGCCGGACTACCGCCGTCTGCGCACCATGCTGACGGATCTGCCCGCCGATGTGCCGGTGCTGGCGACCACCGCGACGGCCAATGCCCGGGTGACGGCCGATGTCGCCGAGCAGCTGGGCACGGGTGCGGGCACCGACGCGCTGGTGCTGCGAGGGCCGCTCGACCGCGAGAGCCTGAGCCTCGGGGTGCTCCGGCTGCCCGACACGGCCAGCCGCCTCGCGTGGCTGGCCGATCATCTCGGCGAGCTCCCGGGCTCCGGGATCATCTACACCCTGACCGTAGCCGCGGCCGAGGAGGTCACCGCGTATCTGCGGCAGTGCGGCCATACGGTCGCCTCCTACACCGGCCGCACGGAGAACGCTGACCGCCAGCAGGCCGAGGAGGACCTTCTCGCCAACCGTGTCAAGGCCCTGGTCGCCACGTCCGCACTGGGGATGGGCTTCGACAAGCCCGACCTCGGCTTCGTCGTCCATCTCGGCTCCCCTTCCTCCCCCATCGCCTACTACCAGCAGGTGGGCCGTGCGGGCCGCGGAGTGGAGCACGCGGAGGTGCTGTTGCTGCCCGGCAAGGAGGACGAGGCGATCTGGCAGTACTTCGCGTCCGTGGCCTTCCCTCCCGAGGGGCTCGTACGGCGCACCCTCGACGTACTCGCCCAGGCGGACCGGCCGCTCTCCCTGCCCGCCTTGGAGCCCCTGGTCGAGCTGCGGCGGACGCGGCTGGAGACCATGCTCAAAGTCCTCGACGTGGACGGCGCCGTGCGCCGGGTGAAGGGCGGCTGGACCTCCACGGGCCGGCCCTGGTCGTACGACTCCGAGCGGTATGCCTGGGTCGCCCGGCAACGGGAGTCCGAGCAGCACGCGATGCGGGAGTACGCGCGGTCGACGGCGTGCCGGATGGAGTTCCTGCGCCGCCAGCTGGACGACGAGGAAGCCGCTCCCTGCGGTCGCTGTGACAACTGCGCGGGAAGCCGGTTCAGCGACAAGGTCTCCGACGCCGCGCTGGACGCCGCGCGAGGGGAGCTGAGCAGGCCGGGTGTGGAGGTGGAGCCCCGCAGGATGTGGCCGACCGGGCTGGCCGCCGTCGGTGTCTCGCTCAAGGGCCGTATTCCCGAAGGCGAACAGGCGTTCCCGGGCCGGGCGCTGGGGCGGCTCTCCGATATCGGCTGGGGCAACCGGCTGCGTCCACTGCTGGCGCCCCAGGCGCCCGACGGTCCCGTTCAGGACGAAGTGGTCAGCGCGGTGGTGACCGTGCTCGCCGACTGGGCCAGAGGACCGGGCGGCTGGGCGTCCGGTGCGGCCGACGCGCCCGCCCGGCCGGTCGGAGTGGTCACCGTGGCGTCCCGCGGCAGGCCCCGGCTGGTCTCCTCACTCGGCGCACGGATCGCCGAGGTCGGCCGTATGCCTCTGCTGGGTTCGGTGGAGTACGCCTCCGGCAGTCCGGACGGTCGGCCCTCACGGACGAACAGCGCCCAGCGGGTGCGCGCCCTGCACGAGGCGTTCACGGTACCGGCCGATCTTGCCGAGGCCCTCACCAGGGCGGACGGTTCCGTGCTGCTGGTCGACGATCTGTCCGACAGCGGCTGGACTTTGGCCGTCGCGGCGCGTTTGCTGCGCAGATCTGGCGCGAAGGGGGTGTTTCCCCTGGTCCTGGCGGTTCAGGCGTGACCCGAGGGTCGCATGGAAGGGGTCTCCGTTGAAGTTGATGGGCAGGGATATCAGAGTCATACCCCCCGATTCCTGTCAGTGGGATCGAATTGCTCGTTGCCGCAATCGGACCGGACAGGAAGAATTGAAGTGCTCCCCGCACCGCCCGTCTGCGATCCGCATGGGCTGTGCCGTGGTGCGCCCTCACCCGACCCTGCCCGCACTGTGGGCGCGTATGCGAAGGGAGGAACGTGACCTTCGGATTCGCTTCGTCCGCAGCCACTTCGATGACCAACTCCGCCAACCGCCTGGCCAGGATGCTCGAACCCGCGGAGTGGGCGGCTGCCGGGATCCCGCTGCTGCGCAACCCCCGAGAGGTGGTCAGCGGGCTGCACACCCGGCACAGGCCCACGCCGGCGACGGCTGTCGTCGCCGTCCTCGACCCCGAGGAACGGCTTGCCGCCAGCGCCTCGTTCGCCCGGCGTTCCGCCCCCGTGGACGGTTGGGAGTTCCGGAATGCGCTGCTGGCTCATCTGCGCCGTGTGATCCCGCACGATCTGCGCCGCCGTACTCCGGTACGTACGGCCGTCCTGCTCTACTGCCGTGAAGGCGACGAGCGCTGGACAGAGGAGGACGGCGCCTGGATGTGGGGACTGCGGGACGCCTGCACCCTGCACGGGCTGCGTTGTGGGGCGTACATCACGCTGACACGCGGTGGCTGGCAGGTACTGGGCGAGGGGCGGGGCGGCCGCCGTCCCAACTCGACCTCGTCACCGGGTGATCTGGTCGGCACCGTGGTGAGTGAGCCGCTGGAGCTCCGTACCGCCAGCGGCGCACCGGAAGCCCTCCGCCGCTCGGCGGCGCGCTGACCGCCTCCGGGCACTGCCCGGAGGTGCCCCGCCGGCCCGGACGCAAGTAGCAGCCACCGCTCCCCGGCCGGAACACTCCGGCCGGGACGGGTCGCCCATCGCCGATCCGGTAGGTGCCCGCCCGCGCACTCCACACCGAACGGAAATGCGGCACGGTACCTGCCGGACGGGGCAGCGGCCCCCGGGCAGGACGGACCGCCCGCCGTGCCGTGCTCTGCTGTCCACCGCCCCGGACATCCGGATGCCGCCCGGCCGTATGGCCGGGCTCGGTCCGGCGTGCCTGTACGGGTCAGACGCCCGCGCCGAGCAGGGCGTTGATCCGCTTGGGGTCGCCGCACACGATCAGCAGTGCGGCGGCCTTCCTCATCGCCGTCGGCAGCACACGGGCCGCTTCGTCGTCGGTACCGCCGTTGAGCGCGACGACGACCACGGGGCGGGACGAAGCACGGTCCACGGAGGTGGCGTCGGCGTAGAACACATCGTCGCCGGCATCGTGCTGGGCCCAGTACGCGGCCTCCCCGAAGGAGAGTTCATGGGCCGCCCACGGATGTCGTTCACCGGTGGTGAGTACGAGGACGTCACTCGGTGCCCGACCTGTGTCGAGCAGCAGGTCGACCGTCTCGTCGGCGGCGTCGAGCGCGCCGTCCACGGGAGCGGGGATCAGCTGGATCTGCGGCTGGGAACGGTTCTCCGGGCGGGCGGCCTGCGGCTTTCCGGCGGAGGTGTGCGTACGCTGCGGCGGCGCGGGCCGGGCCGCACCGGGCCCCGGCTGTCCGGGACGCGGGGTGGCGGTGGAACGCGGACCAGGTACGGGACGAGGGGTCGGCGCGGTACGGCCGGCAGCCGGCGTGGCGCGGGGACCCTGGGCGCTCTCGTGAATCTGAGGCTCCTCGGGGGTGAGAGGCATGGGTGGATGTCTATCAAATGCGGGTTCGAACGGCATAGGCGGGTGGGCACATAACCGCGACTTCCCTGTCGGCAGGGCCAGTTCAGAAATCGAAGCCGAGCTGCCCCCCGCTCTCCAGTGCTACCGCCTCCGCGGGGAGCCGGATCTTCTTCAGATGCCGCCACTTCGGCAGTGCGTCGAGGTAGGCCCAGGAAAGCCGGTGGTACGGGGTGGGCCCCAGCTCGGCGAGGGCGGCTTTGTGCACAGGGGAGGGATAACCGGCGTTGGTGGCGAACGCATAGCCGGCGAACTCGGCGGGCAGTTCCGCCATCATCGCGTCACGGCGCACCTTGGCGATCACCGAGGCGGCGGCGACCGCGACACAGGACTGGTCACCCTTGATGACCGTACGAACGCGCCAGGGCCCACCGAGGTAGTCGTGCTTGCCGTCCAGGATCACGGCATCGGGGCGCACGGGAAGGGTTTCCAGCGCCCGGGAGGCAGCCAGCCGCAGCGCGGCGGTCATCCCCAGTTCGTCGATCTCCTCGGGCGAGGCGTGCCCCAGCGCGTACGCCGTGACCCATCGCTCCAGCTCGACGACAAGCTCCTCACGGCGCTTCTGCGTGAGGAGCTTGGAGTCGGTGAGCCCGGTGGGAGGGCGGCGCAGTCCGGTGATCGCGGCGCACACCGTGACCGGACCGGCCCATGCCCCACGCCCGACCTCGTCGACACCGGCAATGATCTTGGCGCCGGTGGTCGCCCGGATCGACCGCTCGACTCTGTGTGTGGGTGGTTCGTACGCCATGGCGCCAGCAAGGTTACGCCGCCCTCCCCTGCCTGTGACAACCGGATTGCGCTCAGGGCTCGGCAGCGACGCCCGGGGCGGCCGCGCCCAAGGAACCCGACGTTCCGGAACGGGTGCCGAAGGCGCGATTCGGGGAGCAGTCACTCCTCACGGGGCACAAGGAGGGGAATCAGGACCTGATCGATCATTTCGGCGATCTCGGGATCCGGCCATTCGCTGCCGCACACCTTTGAGCGGTACAGCATCAGACCTGGAATCACCTCGAAGACCATGTCGCCCCTGGCGTCGGCGCGGACATCACCCCGCACGATTCCACGGCTGACCACCTCCCGGAACAGCCTCATGGAGGGTTCGACCACCTGGCGCCTGATCACGGTCTGGAACTTCTCCGCCGTGGACGTATCGCATTCGTGAAGGACCGAACGAAGCGCGAATCCCGGCCGGGAGTACATCGAGTCCCGCATCCGGCGGCACAGCTGGAGGAGATCCTCGCGGATGGCCCCGTGGTCGGGGACCTCGTCCAAGGGCGGCAGCCCCGCCCGCAGAGCATCGGCGACGAGGTCGCTCTTGGACGGCCAGCGCCGGTAGACGGCGGCCTTTCCGGTCTGCGCCTGAGCCGCGACACCTTCCATGGTGAGCCCGTTCCAGCCGACCGTGCTCAGTTGCTCCAGTGCGGCGTCGAGGATGGCACGCTCCAGCACCGGCCCTCGACGGCGCGGCGCGGCCGGCGAACTCTCACCTGCGGCCTTCCAGCGCGAATTGACCATCGCCTTCTCTCCGTTGGGGACGGATTTTCAGTGAACGCTTGCGTTCACTGAAGGGGACTCCCTACGGTTGACGGGGCAGTGAACGCCTTCGTTCACTAAATTGCGTGGGGAGTTCCGTGACAACCTCTCAGTTAACAACTACCAGCAAACCAGGGGCGGCTCGCAGACAAGGGCGCCCCGGTATCGCGCTCGCCGTGATCGCCGCCCTCCAGCTCATGGTGGTCCTCGACACCACCATCGTGAACATCGCCCTCCCTCATATCCAGGGAGCACTGGAGTTCACCACCACCCAGCTGTCCTGGGTGGTCAATGCCTACACCCTGACCTTCGGCGGCCTCCTGCTGCTCGGTGGCAGAGCGGGCGACATCCTGGGCCGCCGCCGGGTCTTCATCTTCGGTGTGCTGCTGTTCACCTTCGCCTCGCTGCTGTGCGGCATAGCCCAGGAGCCCTGGCAGATGCTCGCGGCCCGCGCCCTCCAGGGCGTCGGGGGAGCGATCGCGTCGCCGACGGCTCTCGCGCTGATCACCACGACCTTCAGCGAAGGGCCGGAGCGCAACCGCGCCTTCGGTATCTTCGCCGCGGTATCGGCCAGCGGTGCCGCCATCGGGCTCCTGGCGGGCGGCATGCTCACCGAGTGGCTGGACTGGCGCTGGGTGTTCTATGTGAACCTGCCGATCGGCATCCTGATCGCCGCCCTCGCGCCGATGTTCATCAATGAGTCCGAACGCCACTCGGGCCGGTTCGACATCGTGGGCGCGCTGACGTCGACCGTGGGCATGGCAGCACTGGTCTACGGCTTCGTCCGCGCGGCGGACGACGGCTGGAGGGACGGGCTCACCCTGGCCTCCTTCGGCCTCGCCGTGGGGCTGCTCACCACCTTCATCCTGGTGGAACGCGGGGCCCGTGAGCCGATCACCCCCCTGCGGATGTTCGCCGACCGCAACCGCTCGGGCACCTATCTGATCATGATGAGCCTCGCCGCGGCGATGTTCGGCATGTTCTTCTTCATCGTGCTGTTCGTGCAAAACGTCCTCGGCTACAGCCCCATCAGCTCCGGGCTTGCGTTTCTGCCGGTCACAGCCATGATCGTGACCGCGGCCGGGCTCTCGTCCCGGCTGCTCCCGGTGCTGGGCCCCAAACCTTTCCTGGTGTCCGGCGCCACCCTCACCGGTGTGGGCATGGCCTGGCTGACCGCCTTGAAGCCCGACAGCTCATACGTGGGCGGGGTGCTGGGACCGATGCTGTTCTTCGGCTTCGGTATGGGGCTGGTCTTTGTCACGGCGACACTCACGGCTGTTTCGGGGGTGGCCCAGCATGAATCGGGCGCCGCCTCCAGTCTGCTCAACGCTACACAGATGGTCGGCGGTTCCCTGGGTCTGTCGATTCTGATGACCGTCTTCAGTACCGCGGGCCGGGAGGAAACGGAGCGGCAGCTCCCGTCATTCCTCGCGGAATCGACTCCGGCGCAGAAGGCCGTCTTCTCCGAGACGAAGCAACTGCCACCCCCCTGGGGTCATCAGGTGCTCGCAGAAGGCATCGCGACCGCGTTCTGGGCGGGTGTGGGGCTCGTCGGCCTCGCCGTCGTCACGGCCCTGTTCGTCATCCGCGTCCGCAAGAGCGACCTCGACGCGCTCAGCGGCGGATCCGGGCCCGGTGGTCACGTCGCCTGACTCGGCGGTAAGGGCCGTATACCAAAGGCCCGGCCCTTACTCGCGCTGTACGCGCAGGTGGGGTCGGGCCCCATCCGGGTTCCGGGTCACCCGCAGGGGCCGCCGGAGACCCTGAGGGTCGGGCCGGCGCCTTCCCCACGGTCCGGCGGGCCGGGAGACCGCGGCGAGCGGAACGCCCATGCATGGCTGATCCCGGGCCGCGTATCCGCCGCACCGGATAGGAACGAGGCTCCTGCTATGCGCGCGTGAGGCCGTACGTCCGCCTCCGGTCAGTACCTGTCCCGCCGCAACCAGGCCGGCAAGTCCTCGGTCCGCTCCAGCCACTGAGCCGGAGGCCCACCCGCCTGGCCCGCCGCGATCACTCCGCAGGCGATGGCACAGGTGGTGTCGACATCCCCGCCCACCTGCGCGGTCGTCCAGAAGCCACGCTCGAAGCCGTCGAGCGCCCTGGCCGCCGACCACAGCGCGAACGGCACCGTGTCGTGGGCGCTCGTCCGCCGACCACTGCCCAGTACGGCGGCGACGGTTCCCGCGTCGTCGTA
Organism: Streptomyces sp. NPDC051018; assembly: GCF_044456085.1. Taxonomy (NCBI): domain Bacteria; kingdom Bacillati; phylum Actinomycetota; class Actinomycetes; order Kitasatosporales; family Streptomycetaceae; genus Streptomyces; species Streptomyces sp. NPDC051018. Next base: position 75,326 of record NZ_JBITFN010000020.1, on the reverse strand, counting down.
GTCGAGCATGTCCCGCGCCCGCCGGAGCCCGGCACCCACGGCACTGCGCGGCACGAGCGCGATGACACCGTCGAGCAGCTCGCGCGGTCCCGGCGGGCCCGCCGAAGCGGCGGCCAACGCGGCCGCGGCCGCCACCGCCATCGCGCCCACCACGGCCTCGCGGTGCTGATGCGTGGTGTACGAGGAGATCTCGGCCTGATGCGTGGCCTGCTCGGGGTCATCGGCGTACCAGGCACCGAGAGGGGCGATGCGCATCGCGGAGCCATTGCCCCAGGAACCCTGCCCCTGGAAGAGTCCCGCGGCGAGTTCTCGCCAGTCGCCCCCTTCCCTGACCAGTCTGAGCATACGGTTGACCGCAGGGCCGTAACCGCGATCGAAGTCGTGGTGGTCGGCGAACGAACGGGCCAGCGCGTCCTGGTCCACCCGGCCGTGATCAGCCAGCACGGCCAGCACAGAGCAGGCCATTTCGGTGTCGTCGGTCCACTGCCAGGTGCCCGTCGGCAGCTCACGCCGCTTCAGAAGGGGGTAATTCGACGGTACGAAGAACTGGGAGCCCAAGGCGTCTCCCACGGACAGTCCCCGCAGGCTACCCAGGGCGCGTTCGAAGCGCCGGTCGAGAGTGGAGTCGGTCATCTTCATGCCACTCTATCCGGTGACGTCGTACGGTTCGGGGGTGCGCCAGCGATCGAACGGCCGGTCAAGGGTGTAGCGCCCGTCCTCACCGAGTTCCAGCACCCGGATCTCCCCGTTGCCCGGGTTGGAGAGCGACTCGAAGTCCGCGACCGTCCAGTGGAACCAGCGCATACAGAACAGCCGCATGGTCAGTCCATGGGTCACCAGCAGCACATTCGGCGGATGGTCGGGCGACGCGAAGCTCCGGTGGAGGGTTTCCAGGAAAGCCCCGACCCTGTCGTACACATCGGCTCCGGACTCCCCCTGGGCGAAGCGGTAGAAGAAATGCCCGTAGGCGTCGCGGTACGTCTTCTGCAGCTCCACGTCGTTCTTGTCCTGCCAGTTTCCCCAGTCCTGCTCACGCAGGCGAGGCTCCTCCCGTACCCGTACGAGCCCGGGATCGAGACCGAAGGCCCGGAAGGTGTCGTGGGTTCGCCGGTAGGGAGAGACATAGACACTGACACGCTCCTGCCCGAACAGCTCGCGCAGCCGCGCCCCGGCCTGCTCGGCCTGGGCTCGCCCGGTGCCGGTGAGTCTCAGGGCATGGTCGGGCTCCCGCTCGTACACGGTGTTGTCGGCGTTCCCCTCCGACTCCCCGTGCCGGACGAGAACGATGCGTCGCGGTCTTGCCATACCTCGACCCTAGATCGAGCCGCATCCGGACGGGCGACCCAAGCACGCCCTTACGCTGTACAAGATCGGTGACATGCAGCACACCGGCGCCGTCCGGAGGGGTACACCGGGGACGGAGCCGGAAGCTCCGTCCCTGCCCCCCCGGCCGAGCCCCCTGGCACGGATCCGGGTTCAGACGGTCCATGAGGGTTCGAGCTGCACCACATCACCGGCGAGCGCCACGACATCGGCCTCGGTCTGGGCACGCACGAGCAGCCGCTCCACCCGCTCGCGGCGGTACTTGCCGTGCTCGGCCTCGGACTGCCACATCGACATCACCAGAAACTCGTTCTCCGGAGCCTCACCGAAGAGCCCGCGCACCATTCCCGGCGATCCGGCCATCGCCGGATTCCACACCTTCTCCTGCATGAGCGCGTAGTGCTCGACCCGGTCCGCACGAACCTTGCAGTGCGCGACCCGGACCACGTCGACTCCGGTGAACCGCGGTTCGAACCCCGTCTTCACTTCGAGTCGGTAGTCGAACAGCTTGACCTGGGAGTCCTTGTACGTCCCCGACTGGCCGGAAGCGAGCCGGTCATGGGACCGCGCCATAAAAGAGTCGTAGAACGCCCTGCTCTCCCAGAAGGCGAAGACATGGGCGACATGAGGCCGCGCCTTGCTCCATCCACCGCCCTGTCCCCGAAATCCCGGCTCACCCAGCAGCCCCGCCCATTTCCGCTGCCCCCGCTCGAACCCATGACGGTCCACCACGGTGCAGCGAATCCACTTCACCAGCACCGCGCCATCGTACGGCCCGGAACGTGGCCCCCGTCACTGTCCCGGCGAGTGCGCTCCCTCCGGCGTCCGGAATCAGCAACCCCCACTTGAGGTGTGACCGGGGCCCGCGGTGGCGTACACCGGACATCTCCTCGCGGCGGCCCCGCCCAGCGGCTACGGTCAATAGACGGAGAACTCCTGGCAGTTACGGGGAAAGGAATACTGGTGAGCAGCCTGAACAAGGGCGTCGGCACAGTGGAAGTGGCCCTCAGCTGGGATCCGAGCCCGCTGGGCGAGGCGCATCACGACCTCGACCTCGTCGCGGCGACCTACCGGACGGACGCCCCCTCCGGCCCCCCGGCGTATGTCGTCCACTTCGACAGCCGGTCGCCCGACGGCACCATCACCCTGACCAGGGACAGCAAGACGGGACAGGGGTTCGGTTCGGACGAGGTGCTGAAGCTGGAGTTCCACCGGCTCTCGTCCGAATACGGGCGAGTGGTGATCGGTGTGGTCATCCAGCAGCGAGATGGCCGCCGGGTGTTCAGCGATGTGGCGAACCCCCTGGTCAAGGTGGCGGAGGGCCACACGGAGCTGCGGAAGAACGACTTCTCGGAGATCGCGGGGGCGACCGCGGCGGTCATAGGCGAGTTCGTGCGCTCCGAGTCGGGCGGCTGGCAGTTCAGAGAACTCGTCCGCGGATTCGACGCCGACCCCGGCGCCTTCATCGACCTGATGGGCCGCGCCTGAGGACCCGCGGCTGGGCCGGGCGGCCCTGCGATCCACTCGCGGGGCGGAGCGTCGGCTGATGGCCGACGCCCCGCCTACGGAGGTCACTCTTCGGGATCAGTTGCGCCGGATACCGCATCCGGCGTTCTGCCCGATGTCAGACCTCGGTGTCAGCTGCAACCGCTGGTCGACCCACAGCCCTCGCAGATGTAGCAGGATCCGGCCCGCTGCATCTTCGTACCGCAGGAGAAGCACAGCGGAGCATCCGCGCTGATGCCCAGCTGCATCTCGACCAGCTCGGCCGACGTGTGCGCCTGCTTGGGGGCGGGAACCGCAGCCGGCGGAGGACCGGCCGCCGGGATCTCCTGCTGACGCGGTGCCGACTGGGCGAGTCCCTCGACATCCACCTCGGCATCGTCCAACGACTGCTCGTACGAACCGGTCTCCAGGTGACGCTGGCGCTCCTCGGCCGAGTGGATACCGAGGGCGGAGCGGGTCTCGAAGGGCAGGAAGTCCAGGGCCAGCCGGCGGAAGATGTAGTCGACGATCGACTGCGCCATCCGCACATCCGGGTCGTCGGTCATTCCGGCCGGCTCGAAGCGCATGTTGGTGAACTTGGAGACGTACGTCTCCAGCGGCACGCCGTACTGGAGGCCGACCGAGACCGCGATCGAGAACGCGTCCATCATGCCCGCGAGGGTGGAGCCCTGCTTGGACATCTTCAGGAAGACCTCGCCGAGACCGTCGTCCGGGTAGGAGTTGGCGGTCATATAGCCCTCGGCGCCGCCCACCGTGAAGGAGGTGGTGATGCCGGGACGGCCCTTCGGGAGACGCTTGCGGACGGGTCGGTACTCGACGACCTTCTCGACCGCGGCCCGGATGGTGTCCTCGGCCTTCTCGGTGATCTCCGCCTTCTCCTTCTCCTTGGTCTTTGCGGAGAGGGGCTGGCCGACCTTGCAGTTGTCCCGGTAGATCGCGAGCGCCTTGATGCCCATCTTCCAGGCTTCAAAGTAGATCTCCTCCACCTCTTCGACGGTCGCCGACTCCGGCATGTTGACCGTCTTGGAGAGTGCGCCGGAGATCCACGGCTGGATGGCGGCCATCATGCGGACGTGGCCCATGGCGGAGATGGAGCGCTCGCCCATGGCGCAGTCGAAGACCTCGTAGTGCTCGGTCTTCAGCCCGGGCGCGTCGATCACATTGCCGTGCTCGGCGATATGGGCGACGATCGCCTCGATCTGCTCGGGCTGGTAGCCGAGACGGCGCAGGGCCTGCGGAACCGTGCCGTTGACGATCTGCATCGAGCCGCCGCCGACCAGCTTCTTGAACTTGACCAGGGCGAGATCCGGCTCCAGGCCGGTGGTGTCGCAGGACATCGCGAGACCGATCGTTCCGGTCGGCGCGATAACGGACGCCTGCGCATTGCGGAAACCGTTCTTCTCACCAAGGCGCAACACATCCTGCCAGGCTTCCGTGGCGGCGGCCCAGATCGGGGTGTCCAGGTCGTCGACGCGGGCGGCGGCGGCATTGGCGTCGGAGTGCTGCTTCATGACGCGGTTGTGGGGGGAGGCGTTGCGTGCGTATCCGTCGTAGGGACCGACGACCGCGGCCAGCTCGGCGGAGCGCTTGTACGACCTGCCGGTCATCAGCGAGGTGATGGCACCGGCCAGGGCCCGGCCGCCGTCGCTGTCGTACGCGTGACCCGTGGCCATCAGCAGGGCGCCGAGGTTGGCATAGCCGATGCCCAGCTGACGGAAGGCGCGGGTGTTCTCGCCGATCTTCTGGGTCGGGAAGTCCGCGAAGCAGATGGAGATGTCCATCGCGGTGATGACCAGCTCGACGACCTGGGCGAAGCGCTCGACGTCGAAGGACTGGTGGCCCTCGCCGTCGTCCTTGAGGAACTTCATCAGGTTCAGCGAGGCGAGGTTGCAGGACGTGTTGTCCAGGTGCATGTACTCGCTGCACGGGTTCGAGCCGTTGATCCGCCCGGACTCGGGGCAGGTGTGCCAGTGGTTGATGGTGTCGTCGTACTGGATGCCGGGGTCGGCGCAGGCCCAGGCGGCCTCGGCCATCTTGCGGAAGAGGGCCTTGGCGTCGACCTCCTCGATCACATCGCCGGTCATCCGGGCCCGCAGCCCGAACTTCGAGCCCGACTCCACGGCCTTCATGAACTCGTCGTTCACACGGACCGAGTTATTGGCGTTCTGGTACTGGACGGACGTGATGTCGTCACCGCCCAGGTCCATGTCGAAGCCCGCGTCCCGCAGCGCGCGGATCTTCTCCTCTTCCTTCACCTTGGTCTCGATGAAGCCCTCGATGTCGGGGTGGTCGACGTCGAGGATCACCATCTTGGCCGCACGGCGCGTGGCACCACCGGACTTGATCGTTCCTGCGGAGGCGTCGGCACCGCGCATGAAGGAAACCGGGCCGGAGGCGTTGCCACCGGAGGAGAGCAGTTCCTTGGAGGACCGGATCCGGGAGAGGTTCAGGCCGGCTCCGGAGCCGCCCTTGAAGATCATGCCTTCTTCCTTGTACCAGTCGAGGATGGACTCCATGGAGTCGTCGACGGACAGGATGAAACAGGCGGAGACCTGCTGCGGCTGAGGCGTGCCGACGTTGAACCACACCGGCGAGTTGAAGCTGAAGATCTGGTGCAGGAGGGCGTACGCCAGCTCGTGCTCGAAGATCTCGGCGTCCGCCGGCGAGGCGAAGTACTTGTAGTCCTCCCCTGCCTTCCGGTACGTCTTCACGATCCGGTCGATCAGCTGCTTGAGACCGGTCTCGCGCTGAGGCGTGCCGACGGCCCCCCGGAAGTACTTACTGGTGACGATGTTGACCGCGTTCACCGACCAGAAGTCGGGAAACTCGACGCCACGCTGCTCGAAGTTGACCGAGCCGTCGCGCCAGTTGGTCATGACGACGTCACGGCGCTCCCAGGCCACCTCGTCGTACGGATGCACGCCGGGTGTGGTGTGGATGCGCTCGATACGCAGGCCCTTGCTCGCCTTGGCTCCCTTGGCGCGGGACCCCCGTGCCGGACCGCTCGTCGTCTCTGTCATGCCGCCTCCCATATACGGGCAAAAACGCCCTGAAGTGCCCAGATCTTCCCGTGGCACGATCTCTGTGTAATGCCGCGAACGCCCCACAGCGTCCGTGACAGATGTGGTTGCCGCCCGACTGCCGACCGGAGATCCGGCCGGGCGGGCCCGCACCGCCCCTTCGGGGTCGCTCAGTCGGCGGCGGCGGCGGGAACGGGGACCTCATGGGCCCCGCGGGTCCCGCTCTCTGCGGGCAGCCGTGGTTCGCGGAGCTCCGCGATGGCCGCCTCGAAGTCCTCGAGCGAGTCGAATGCCCGATATACGGACGCGAAGCGCAGGTAGGCGACGAGGTCGAGTTCCTGCAGAGGGCCGAGTATGGCCAGACCCACGTCGTGGGTGGTCAGCTCGGCGCTGCCGGTGGCGCGCACCGCCTCCTCGACCCGCTGGCCGAGCTGGGCGAGGGCGTCCTCGGTGACCGGCCGCCCCTGGCATGCCTTGCGGACGCCGGAGATGACCTTGGTACGGCTGAAGGGCTCGGTCACACCGCTGCGCTTGATCACCATCAGCGAGGCGGTTTCCACCGTCGTGAAGCGACGGGCGCAGTCGGGACACTGCCGACGGCGCCTGATCGACGTTCCGTCGTCGGTGGTGCGACTGTCGACGACGCGGCTGTCGGGGTGCCTGCAGAAGGGGCAGTGCATGGTTCCCAACCCTCCCTCAGGACACGACTGAATAGCCCCAACATGACTGTCGGAGCCCTCCGAAGCAGCCCCCAGCATAGGCGATGACCACGATCTCGGAAGACCGGGACCACAACTTCTGGGCGGCGCACACAATCCAACCACTAGATCTGGGGTTTGCGCGCGCTTTCGCCCGTGAAGCGTGTCGCGGCGCCCCTCCCCGGATCGCAGACGGCGCACGGGCGGTGACGCCATGACACCGAGGGCCCGGAACGGGTACCTGACGATCGTGCCCCACCGCGCCCACGGCGGGTCAACCATGCCAGGACGGAACGGTCACACAGGGCAAAAACGCGCGGCTCCTCGGATTCTCGGGCTCCGGATGCGAGACTGGATCACGGACAGGATCACACCGCCCGGAAGCCGTCGGCTCCCACACGGCCTTGATCCCGGTCGCTCCGCATCTCGGTGCGCGCGATCATCCGGGCACCGCCCCCGGGGAGGATCACCCGGCGACGACGGTCGGTCCGTGCACCTGCCCCGCAGTTCACCGTGCCGTGGGACCCTCACCGCATACACCCAAACGCATGTCCGCGTAAGACAATCCTCGATTTTTCACTCGAACGTGTGTTTGGCGCAACCTTTCGAAACCAACTACCGTTGTCCAGCCAGGGAGACCATTCGAGAGGGGCCGACGTGACCACCACCGCAGACAGTGCCATCATCACTGCCCAGGACCGCTCCCAGAACCGATTCGAGCCGGGGCACGCCATGAAAGACGCAGCCACGACCCCCGAAGGGGCCGAGCCTTCCCGGCCCACACGGTCGCTGCCCGGCCGGCCCCCAGGCATCCGGGCCGACAGCACCGGGCTCACGGATCGGCAGCGGCGCGTCATCGAGGTGATCCGTGACTCCGTGCAGCGCCGGGGTTACCCGCCGTCGATGCGCGAGATCGGCCAGGCCGTAGGCCTGTCCAGCACCTCCTCGGTAGCCCACCAGCTGATGGCGCTCGAGCGCAAGGGCTTCCTGCGCCGCGATCCCCACCGGCCCCGGGCGTACGAGGTGCGCGGCTCCGACCAGCCCAGCACCCAGCCGACCGACACCACCGGCAAGCCCGCGGCCTCCTACGTCCCGCTGGTCGGCCGGATCGCGGCGGGCGGCCCGATCCTCGCCGAGGAGTCGGTCGAGGACGTCTTCCCCCTCCCCCGGCAGCTGGTCGGCGACGGAGAACTGTTCGTACTGAAGGTCGTGGGCGATTCGATGATCGAGGCCGCGATCTGCGACGGCGACTGGGTGACGGTGCGCCGCCAGCCCGTCGCGGAGAACGGCGACATCGTGGCCGCCATGCTGGACGGCGAGGCCACGGTCAAGCGCTTCAAGCGTGAGAACGGGCATGTGTGGCTGCTTCCCCACAATGCTTCCTACCAGCCGATCCCCGGCGATGAGGCGACCATCCTGGGCAAGGTCGTCGCGGTGCTCCGGCGGGTGTGACCCACCCCGTCGGCCCTGGCCGGCCCCGGGACCCACTGCGCCGGTCCCGGGGCCCTGTCGGTCCACCTGCTCCTACGGGGCCACCTGCTCCGACGGGGCGGGCCGACACCCGGCACAGCCGTCCCCCGAGAGCCTCCCGGCTCGCCCGCAGACGGCCGACACCGATCGACGCCACCGGTCCGCAGCAGCGGACGGCCCTCTGCCCGCCGTCCGCTCTGCCCTCCTCCCTACCGCCCGCTACTTGCCGTCCGCCTTGGCTGCGGCGTCGATCGCGGCCAGTGAACGGCGCGCCTGGTTACGGTCCGTCGTGTACCAGAAGTCGGGCAGCGAGGCCCGCAGATAGCTGCCGTAACGAGCGTTGGCCAGCCTCGGGTCGAGGACGGCGACCACCCCCCGGTCGCCAGTGGCGCGCACCAGTCGCCCCGCGCCCTGGGCCATCAGCAGAGCCGCATGCGTCGCTGCGACCGCCATAAAGCCATTGCCCCCGGCCTCCTCCACCGCCTTCTGCCGGGCGCTCATCAGCGGATCGTCGGGCCTCGGGAACGGAATCCGGTCCATCACCACCAGCTGACAGCTGGGGCCGGGCACATCCACGCCCTGCCACAGGGAGAGCGTCCCGAAGAGACAGGTCTCCGGGTCTGCGGCAAAGGCCTTGATCAGCTCGCCCAGCGTCTCCTCACCCTGGAGCAGAATGGGGTTCTCAAGCCTCCCCCGCAGTTCCTCGGCAGCGGCCTGAGCAGCCCTCATGGAGGAGAACAGCCCGAGCGTACGGCCGCCGGACGCCTCCACCAGCTCGGCCAGCTCGTCCATCATGTCGCCCCGGGACCCTTCCCGGCCGGGAGTCGCCAGATGGCGGGCGACATACAGAATCCCCTGCTTCGGATAGTCGAACGGGGAACCGACGTCGAGCCCCTTCCACTGGGGAACGTCCTCGCCCTCGGTCCCCTCCGGGGACAGGCCCAGCGAAGCGCCGACACCGTTGAAGTCCCCGCCGAGCTTGAGCGTGGCGGACGTCAGCACCACCGACCGGTCGGTGAACAGCTTCTCGCGCAGCAGCCCCGAGACGGTCATCGGGGCCACCCTCAGCGAGGCGCCGAAGCGGTCGTGGCGCTCGTACCAGACCACGTCGTACTCGGACCCCTGGGTGATGCGTTCCGTCACGTCGTGGATGTTCTCGACGGAGGCCAGCGCCTGCTTGCGTACGGCGTCCTCGTCCTGGACGGACTTGTCGCGGGTGGAGCCGAGGGCCGAGATGACCGTACGGGAGGCGTCCCGCAGGGCCAGGAGGGCATAGCCGAGATCCTCGGGGATCTCCTCCAGCCGGCCGGGCAGCGCCAGCTCCATGACCCGCTCGAATGTCTCGGCGGCGGTCTGCAGGGAATCGGCCGCCTTCTCGTTGACGAGCTTGGCGGCCCGGCGCACCGCGCGGTTGACCTGGCCCGGCGTGAGTTCGCCCGTGGCGGCGCCGGTGACCCGGGAGACCAGCTCATGGGCCTCGTCGATGACCAGGACCTCGTGCGGCGGGAGCACGGGGGCGCCCTCGATCGCGTCGATGGCGAGCAGTGCGTGGTTGGTGACGACGACGTCGGAGAGCTTGGCTCGCTCCCTGGCCATCTCGGCGAAGCACTCCGCCCCGTACTGGCACTTGCTCGCGCCGAGGCACTCACGGGACGAGACGGAGACCTGGGCCCATGCGCGGTCGGAGACGCCCGGCGTCAGCGCGTCCCGGTCCCCCGTCTCCGTCTCGTCGGCCCAGTCCCGCATCCGCAGCAGATCCTGGCCGAGCTTGCTGGTCGGCGCCGCCGCCTCGAACGGGTCGAAGAGCCCGTCCTCCTCTTCCTGGGGAACACCCTCGTGCAACCGGTGGAGGCAGAGATAGTTGGACCGGCCCTTGAGCATGGCGAACTCCGGACGCCGGCGCAGCAGCGGATGCAGCGACTCGACCGTCCGCGGCAGGTCGCGCTCGACCAGCTGGCGCTGGAGCGCCAGGGTCGCCGTCGCGATGACGACGCGCTCTCCGTGCGCGAGCGCAGGCACGAGATAGCCGAGGGACTTTCCAGTGCCCGTGCCGGCCTGGACGAGCAGATGCGATCCGTCGTCGACCGCCTCGGCCACTGCTTCGGCCATGCTGACCTGACCTGGCCGTTCCACCCCGCCGACGGCGGTGACGGCGGCATGGAGAAGTTCGGGGAGGGTTGGCTTCGTCATAGGCCGACAACCCTACGGCTCGGCACTGACAATCCGATCCGATCCCGCCAGATCCCTTCACGCCAGCGGGTTGCGTACGGTCCCGTGGACAGCCGCGTGGGGGCGCCGGGGCCGGTCATGGTAACCGTCCGGACGCAGTCGGTTACGGTTCAGACACAGCCGTTCGATGCGAGGAGCAAGCAGGTCGAATGTCTCATAACGGTCCTTGAGTTCCGGAAAGTGTGCCTGGTACCGGAGGATTTCAGCCCGTACGAGCGACCAGAACACCACCTCCCGTACGCCCAGCTGCTCCTCGCACAGCGGTGCCAGATAGCGGAACACCCCGATGAACAGCCCGGAGTGGATGAACTGTGTCAGGAAGGAAGGTTCCTCCGTGAGAAGCACCGCCCGCACATCGTCGGGCATGGTTCCGTGCTCGGGCAGCGGACGGGCGCTGATGTTGACGTCGTCGACGAAGTCCTTGATCGCGAGGCGCACGGGCACGTCGTTGTCGTCGCAGACGACGATGGTGTTCTCGCCGTGCGGGGAGAAGACCGTGCCGTAGCGGTAGAGGAAGTGCAGCAGGGGCCGGAGGACAGCGGCCAGCAGGTGTCGGAGCCAGATATCGGGTGCCAGACCGGAGCGGCTGACCAGCTCGGCCGTGAAGGCGCGGCCCCCGGGATCGGTGCCCAGCAGCGCCGCGAGGGTCCGGGCCCGTTCGCCGGGGGCGAGACGGGGCTCCAGCGGCTCGCGCCAGATCGCGCCGAGGAGTTCCCGGTACTGGTACGGCACCTCGGGAAGGCGGCCGTACAGCGGGTGGTCGACGGTGATCGACGCGACCTCCCCGAGGAGGATCACTCCGCAGTCGTCACGCAGGAAGGGATCCTTGTCGCGCAGGCCCTGCAGCCACGCGGTGACGGCGGGGGCGGCAAGGGTGCGTTCGGTGGGGAGACCGCGCCAGACCAGGGTGTTGAGGATGGAGAGCGGCAGCTTGACGGTGTGCCGGTCGGGGCGGTCCAGATTGAGGAACGTCCGGATGGACTGCTGCGGCAGGCGCAGATCCCCGTCGGTGGGCAGGGGGACGATGTCGTCGCGGGCGACAGCGGGCGCGAACAGGGGAAGCAGCACCTCGTCCCACTGCCAGGGGTGTACGGGCAGCAGGAGAAAACCGTCGGGGTCGAGCCCTTTGGAGCGCAGAAACTCGGAGAAGCAGGCGTGTACGGGGGCGCTCAGTTCTCGGGCGTAGAGGTCGGCGGCGGTGGCGAGGGCGGGGGTCCCGCGGTAGACGGCGAGGCCGGAGCGGACCGCGAGCCAGGGGAGCGCGACCGGCGTACGGGCCTCGGGCGCCCAGGTGGCCGTGTCGGTGGCGGAGAAGCCGATACGTCCCTTGTTCAGTACGAGCCAGGGGTGGCCCGTCTGGTGGCCCTCGAGTTCCGCGTAGCCGAGGTCGGCGAGTTCCGCGGCGGTCAGGGCGGTGTGCTCGAGACCGGTGTCGGCGACAAGGGTGACGGTCAGTTCCCTGAGCAGATGGCCGAGGGTGGTGCCGTCGAGGCCGAGGAGCCGGCGGGCGCGGACGACGAAATCCAGGGGATCGGCGTACGGGCGGCCGTCGCGGCTGACCGAGTCGGGGACGACCCGCCAGCCGCCGTACGCGCCACGGCGCGCGAGGAAGGCCAGGGGGGCCTCTGCGTCGTCGAGTTCGAGGGTGTAGCGATGGGTGGCGGCTCGGCTGTTCGTACCCGGGTCGGTCCGATCGGCAGGGGCCGTGCCGCCTGGCTGGACCCGAACGGGTTCGATGATCTCCTCGTACGCGAACTCACTCAGGATCTTGGCGAGGAGGCGGCCCGCCACCCGGTCCCAGATCCGGGCGTTCAGGCCGGGCGGCGTGTACAGAGCCGGGACGTGATGCTCGTCGGAGTCGTGAGGGGGCGGGGATTTCGGCACGGGGACTCCTTGAGTGGAACCGATGCGGGGCGAGCGGTGTATGTAAGGCAGCGGGTCGTTCACAGCACGTTCCGGAGCGTGCGGTCACGGACCATGAGAGCGACTCGTCTGCCGGGCAGGTCCAGTTCTGCGGAGTAGCGGTATCCGCCGCTCAGGAAGGCGGCGATGGAGGGGGTGTTGCGCAGGTCCGGTTCCGCGATCACGCGTGTGCAGCGCGGGCGCTTGTCGAGTACCAGATCGGCGACGGCTCCGAGCAGGGAGGAGCCGATGCCGCGGCCACGGTCGGCGACGCCGCCGATCAGGAGGTGAATGCCTGTGTCATGAGGACGAGCGGGGTAGTGGCGTGCCAGGGGATCGAGATCGGCGCGGTAGATCTCGAAGTACCCGAGCGGGATGCCGTCGAGCAGACCCAGACAGGGGACACTGCGGCCGTCGCCGTCGAGCTGGGCGCGCAGATGGGCGGCGGTGACGGAGTCGGGACCTGCCAGTTCCCAGAAGGCGGCCACGGCCGGGTCGTTCATCCAGCGGCTGATCAGGGTCAGGTCACGGTCGAGACGGACGGGGACGAGTTGGAAGGCTCCCGCCGCGGTGGAGGTGGATCCCCATCGGGCGATGTCGTCCAGCAGCGGGCCGCGGGCGGAGTCACCGCTGGAGGTAGGGGAGCCGGGTGGCTCGGTGTCGCGGAACCGGACGAGGAAGTCCTCCGGGAGCCGTAGCTCCAGGGTGTCCTCGGACTCCGGGGAGAAGACGTCACCGTGGTCCGCGGTGTGCACGGGGGCGGAGCCCTGGACGTGCCGCGGGGCGGAACCTCTTTCGGTGCCGAAACTCACATCGGTGGGAGGCATGTACCGCTCTCCTCTCTCGCGGATCGGCGGGTGGTGGCTCGCACCTGGAGTGACGGGCTTGCAACACCACGGGCCGCAGCAAGCGGACGGAAGGGGATGAAGGAGATGGACAGGACATGGCAGGGGACGGGGAGACCGTTCAGGAGTGGAAGGGGTTGGCGATGGTGACGTAGACGGACTGGGTGTCGACAGGGCCGACGAGTTCATCGAGGCCGTGCAGACGGGTCATAAGGTTCGCCTTGCAGCGCAGGGTGGGTGCTTCCAGGAGCAGGGCGGGAAGTGGGGAGCCGAGGCCTGCCGCCGACGTGAGGAACCGTCGGCAGGCGGCGATGAGGACGCGCTCATCGGCGAGGCGCTGTGCTCCGAAAGCTCCGATCAGACCGAGCACGTTGTTGATGCCGAGGTAGTAGGCGAACCGCTCGTCGGTGACCTCGTCGGAGACGAAAGTATCGCTGAGTGAGCCGATACCGGGAAGGCGGTGTTGGAGTTCGGCACGACGGGACTCCCGGAAGTAGTAGCCCTGGTTGTCGCGGTAGCGGCCACCGGTGGGCCAGCCGTCGGGGTCGAGGAGTACCAGCGTGTTCTGTTGGTGTGCTTCGAGGGCGACGCCCGCGATGGCGTCCAGCCGCAGCACCGGGCGGACGACCTGGTCCAGGTAGCGCAGGAACCACTCGGCGGCGACAGCTCCGGTCGGTCGGCCCGTGCGCGCGGCCAGGTGCGTGACGATGTCGGCGAGCCGCGAGTGCACCGTGTTACGGCCGGGCCAGGGCCGGAGCGATGTCAGCCCCGCGATGCAGACGGCGTCGTCCCGGGAGCCGAAGGGATTGTGGCGCAGGACCACGTCGAGTCCGGTCACCGGCTCGGGGGCGCCCGGGGATGCACCGGAGACCTTCCCGTTGCCGGTGGGGTGGTCGACGGCGAGCCAGGCGGGGTCTCGGACGATGTCGAAGCCGGGGTGGGCCGCGCGCCACTGCCCCGCGAGTCCGGTCCGCAGCAGCCGGTGGACCTCGACCCCGCGATGGAGTTCCTTGCGGAGGTTTTCACGACGGGAGTTGGTGATGCGTACACCGAGAGAGAGCTTGAGCATGGCGGGTGCGCCGGGGCGGTGGACGGTCCGGACGGAGGATGTGGGATACCAGGGGTCGCCGTACGGACCGAGGTCGTGGAGGAGCCCGGCGTCGATCAGGGACGCGACGGCGGGCCGGTGCATCAGCTCACGGGCCTGCCAGGGGTGCAGAGGCAGGGGGACGGTGTGCTCGGGCAACGGAAGGTCCCCGAGCAGCCGGGTGGTGAGCTGCTCGGCGCTCAGGAGACGGCCCTGTTCGGTCCAGGCCGACTCGGTGGCCAGGACGGACCGGTCGACCGCCATCCAGTGCAGAGGAAAGGAGCCGTACAACTCGGGGGCGTAGCGACGGGCCTCGGTCTCGGAGAGCCCTTCGCGACTCTTGGGCGTGGGATGCAGGGGGTGGCCGAGCAGCAGGGACTGCTCGGCGGTGAGAAAGAGGTCAGCCTCGGGCGAGGGTCCGGGACGGGCACGGCGCTCGGCGACAAAGGCGGTTGTATGGCGCACGGAGTCGGCGACCCGGCCGACGAGGTCGGTTCCCGTGCTCTGTCCGGCCTCCCGGCTGATGAGGGCCGCGAGTGTTACGGCGTCGACGGCGGGTGCGTCGCGCAGCGCTTCTTCCAGTACGGGCGCGCCGAAGCGGTGCCAGCCCCCGGGTGACCAGTAGCGGACGGGGACGAGCAGCGCCGTGCCGCTGCTGTGGAGCGGGATGCGGAGGGTCGGCCCATAGGGCCGGTCGATGTCCTTCTCCCGCACCCAGCAGCGGAGCAGGTTCTCGACGGCTGCCGCGTCTGCGGCCCGGTGGGGGTCCGGATGGTCGAGGAGTTCCCCTGCCGGGGCTTCCGGGCCCGGAGTCGCCGGGTGCGAACGCTGTTCGCCTTGGGTCCCCGTGTGCTGGCGCGGCACCGTCGGCACCCCGGCCGTGTCGGGGCCGTGGGTTCTGCCCTGGCCTCGGAGGTGGGCCGCCGGGCCGTGGGTCCCGGTGGCCGGGGACGTGTCGGGTGCGGGGGTGGGGGTGGCGTTCACGGAGGGCTTCCTTGTTCTGTGCGGACGACGGGTGCCGGCTGCCGGCTCCGCGGCTTCGGTCCTGCCGGACGTATCGGAGGGGTGGCCGGGTAACGGGTGCGCCGGATGCGCCCGGACTCCCGACGAGGGCCCGGTGGCAGGGGGCCGGTCAGCGCTCCGGCCGAGTGGAGCGTTCGGCCGCGGCCAGGGCTTCGGCGAAGCGGCCGAGGACGGACCCGGTCTGTTCATCGGTGAGCGTGAGAGGAGGAGGGAGCCGTACGACAGCGGAGTGGCGTCCGCCGGGTTCGACGATCAGCCCGCGGTCCAGGCACTCCTGCCGGAGCGCTGAGGCCAACTGGGGCGAGGGCGGTGCATCAGCGTGTCCGCCGGTTCGGCGTACAGGCCGACGAGTTCGACGCCGAGCATGAGGCCGCGTCCTCGTACATCGCCGACGACGGGGTGTGCCGCGGCAAGCGCCCGCGGTTGGCCCAGCACCCTCGCGCCGAGGGCGGCGGCGTGTGTGGCGAGCCCCTGCGTACGTACGAAGGCGAGGGTGGCGGCGCCGACCGCCACGGGGGCCCGGTTCCCGCGGAAGGTGCCGCCGTGGGCACCGGGCCGCCGGGCGTCGGGCTCGGACCAGTAGACGATCACCGCGAGGGGAAGGGAGCCGCCGATCGTTTTGGACAGCACCATCACATCGGGCACGATCCCGCTCTGCTCCACGGCCCAGAAGGTGCCGGTGCGCCCGACCCCCGTCTGTACCTCGTCTGCGATCAGGGGGATCGCTCGGCCGGCGGTGGTCCGACGTATCCGGCGCCGCCAGGTGCCGGGGGCCGGGAAGACACCGCCCTCCCCCCTGCACCGGTTCGAGAATCATCCCGGCCGGCGCGGGGACCCCGCTCTTCGGATCGTCCAGGGGGTTCTCGATCCGGCGGGCACCCAGTTCGGCACCGCGCTCGCCGCCCACACCGGACGGACAGCGGTAGTCCTGCGGCAACGGCAGCCGGGTCACACGGACATCGGTGGCGCCGCCGGAGGCGCCGAGGGCGCCCACGGTCATGCCGTGGTACGCGCCGGTGAAGGCGAGCAGCCCACCGCGCCCGGTCGCCGTACGGACAGGCTTGAGCGCGGCTTCGACGGCGCCCGTGCCCGCCGGTCCGCAGAACTGGATCCGCGCGTCTCGGGCGAATGCCGGGGGCAGGGTGGCGTAAAGCTCGGTCGTGAAGGCGTCCTTCTCGGGGGTGGCCAGGTCCAGGACTTGCCGAGGCCCCCCGGAGTCGACGACCCTGCTGCTCGCCTCCGGTACCACCGGGTGGTTGTGCCCGAGGGCGAGTGTCCCCGCACCGGAGAGGCAGTCCGGATAACGCCGTCCGTCCGCGCCCTCGATCGTAAGGCCCTTCGCGCGTACGGGAACGATGGGCAGCGAACGGGCGTAGGTCCGGGCGGCGGACTCGCGTGGCAGGATCCCCTCGTGCGGGGACGGCGGCGCGGGCGCAGGTTCGGTCACGGCCACGGCTGTTGGACCTCCAGCGGTAACTGTTGCGCTGTCACAGGTGCGTCGCACATCGGTACGGCGTCCCCACGCCGCCGTCCGAGGCCGCACGCTGTCTCTGCGACTCCCGTATCCCCGTATCTACCAACGACGGTGGACGCCGTGGATCACGGGCGGGGAAAAGATCGTTCGCGGTGGTGGAACCGTGGAGCCACGGAACCGACGAGCGCCTGTGAGCCGTCCCCATCAGCACCGGAACCATGGGGGGCCTCGTCCGGGAGGTGCGCGGGCTTGTAAGGTTCCCGGCGGTTCCGGCAGTTGCACGGTTCACCACTGCGGTTCCACTGTTCAGAAGCTCAAAAGCACCGAAGTCCCAGGGGGATCACGACATGCGACCCATTCGCCCAATGCTGGCGGCGGCTTCCATAGCCGCCGCGCTCGCGCTGACGGCCACCGCCTGCGGCCCGGGCGAGGACAACGCGGGCGACAAGCCGACCGTTCCCACGAGCCTGCCCACCGACGGCGGGATCACCATCCCGGACGACATCAAGGACAGGCTCAAGGAGCACGGGATCGATCTGGACAAGTGGCGCGACGGCGAGTGGAAGAACTGGGACCGGGAGAAGTGGCTCCGCGAAGCCACGGACTACATCAACCCGATCATCGAGGGCCTGTGGGACCCGGACCGGATGCGGGACGCCGACAAGCCTCCGGAGCAGCCGGTCGACAACGACATTTCCGGCGATGAGGCTGTCACCGACCCGACCCCCGCCGCTGTCGAGGCACAGCAGGTGAAGCCTCCCTACCGGACGAACGCCCCGGAGGCCGGGAAGGTCTTCTTCGACGGCCCCCAGGGCTCGATGGTCTGTTCCGCGACCGTCGTCCAGGACCCGGCCAACCCGGGCAAATCGAACATGGTGTGGACGGCGGGCCACTGCGTCCACGCGGGAAAGAAGGGCGGCTGGTACCGCAACATCGCCTTCGTCCCCTCGTACAACGACACCGCGAGGCCCACCGCACAGCTGGAGGGCGCGCCCAAGGAAGAGATCGCTCCGCACGGTGTGTGGTGGGGCGACTGGGCGCAGACCTCGGACCAGTGGATCAACCAGGGTGCTCCGACCGGTGGCCAGGGCGCGCCCTATGACTTCGCCGTGATCCATGTCACCCCCGAGAAAGGCGGTTCGGGCAAGTCGCTGGAGGAGACGGTCGGTTCGGCACTGCCGGTGGACTTCAACGCCCCGGCCGCACCGAAGATCGACAGGATGACGGCGACCGGCTACCCGGCCGCGCCGCCCTTCGACGGCCAGCGGATGTTCCAGTGCGGGGACAAGCCCGGACGGCTCTCCATCAAGGCCGATCAGCCGACGATGTACCGCATCGGATGCACCATGACCGGCGGTTCGTCCGGCGGCGGCTGGGTGGCCAGGGGCCAGGACGGCAAGCCCGCCCTGGTGTCCAACACCTCGATCGGCCCGGTCTCGGCCGGCTGGCTCGCCGGACCGCGCCTCGGCCCGGAGGCGAAGGGCATCTACGACGCCGTCAGCAAGAAGTTCGCGGGCCGGTAGCCCGCCGGACGGTTCATCGAGCACCGTCCTCCGAGTCCTGTGCCGGTCCGCTCCAAGGCGTCCGGCACAGGACTCGAGCGTTTCTGAGCTCGGCCGAGCACTTACGCGGTGGGCGAACGGGCGGCTCATCGGCCCGGTCCCCCGGCAGCCGTCCCGGCACAGCACAGCGCCCGCCCCTCACCTGGAGGAACGGGCGCTTCGGTGGCCGTCGGAACCGCGCCGGACGGGCGAGCGCACCCGTACCCGCGGTCGCGGGACTCCTACCCGCCGTACGCAACGGTCAGCTGCTGGTCACCGGAAGAAAGGGTGCCAGCGCGGCGGCCAGCTCCGCATGGACACGCGCCTTGAGCAGGGTGCCCTCCGTGGTGTGTTCCTCGGAGAGAACCTCGCCGTCGGCATGCACCCGTGAAACCAGACCGCCCTGGGTGTACGGAACGAGAGCCTCGATCTCGACCTCGGGCCGGGGCAGTTCGACATCGATGAGCGCGAGCAGCTCGTCGATGCCCTGGCCCGTCCGCGCCGAGACCGCGATCGCGTACCGCTCGATGCGCAGCAACCGCTGGAGCACCAGCGGATCGGCCGCGTCCGCCTTGTTGATCACCACGATCTCGGGCACGTTCACCGCGCCCACATCGCGGATCACCTCGCGCACGGCGGCCAGCTGCTCCTCCGGCGCGGGATGGGCACCGTCCACCACATGCAGGATCAGATCGGAGTCCCCGACCTCCTCCATGGTGGAGCGGAACGCCTCCACGAGGTGGTGCGGCAGATGCCGGACGAACCCCACGGTGTCGGCCAGGGTGTAGAGACGGCCGCTCGGTGTCTCGGCCCGGCGTACGGTCGGGTCCAACGTGGCGAACAGCGCGTTCTCCACGAGGACTCCGGCGCCGGTGAGGCGGTTGAGAAGCGAGGACTTCCCGGCGTTGGTGTACCCGGCGATCGCGACAGACGGCACCTTGTTGCGCCGGCGCTCCTGCCGTTTGATCTCACGGCCGGTCTTCATCTCCGCGATCTCGCGGCGAGTCTTCGCCATCTTCTCGCGGATCCGCCGCCGGTCCGTCTCGATCTTGGTCTCACCGGGCCCTCGGGTGGCCATGCCGCCACTGCCGCCGCCACCCATCTGCCGGGACAGCGACTGACCCCAGCCGCGCAGCCTCGGCAGCATGTACTGCATCTGCGCGAGCGCGACCTGCGCCTTGCCCTCTCGGGACTTGGCGTGCTGGGCGAAGATGTCGAGGATCAGGGCGGTGCGGTCGACCACCTTGACCTTGACGACGTCCTCCAGATGGATCAGCTGGCCCGGGCTCAGCTCACCGTCGCACACGACGGTGTCGGCGCCGGATTCGAGAACGATGTCCCGCAGCTCCTGCGCCTTGCCCGAACCGATGTACGTGGCGGGGTCCGGCTTGTCGCGGCGCTGGATGACGCCGTCGAGCACCAGCGCACCCGCCGTCTCTGCGAGGGCCGCGAGCTCCGCGAGGGAATTCTCCGCGTCCTGCACCGTCCCCGAGGTCCATACGCCGACCAGCACCACACGCTCCAGGCGCAGCTGCCGGTACTCGACCTCGGTGACGTCCTCGAGCTCGGTGGAGAGGCCCGCGACGCGCCGCAGCGCGGCACGGTCGGAGCGGTCGAGCTGATCGCCGTCCCGCTCTCCGTCGATCTCGTGGCTCCAGGCGACGTCCTCTTCCATCAGGGCATCGGCCCGAAGGCTCTCGGTGCGCGTCTCGGCGAAGCTCTGCTTGTCGAAGCTCTGCTCGTCCTGGGAAGGGGATGAAGAGGAGGTCATTGGATCCTTACGTCGATGGGAGATCTGCACTGCCGGCCGCATCGGAGGGTCGGGCCTCCGAACAGCCTTCGTCGGTCACAACGTGTGACGGTCCCGATTGATTCCCGTATGGCGTGCGCGATGACTTCGCACCTCGAACGCGACGGATACCCGGCACAGGCGGCATCGCCCGACATCTCGATGGTCGCACGGTGCCACCGGGCCCGTCATCCCGGTTTACCGGGCCGGGGACGTCCGCCCGCCACGCTCCGCGGTGCCCGGTCCGCCGTACTCCGGGCCCCGGCCCACGGGTGTCCGCGGACCTCGGGCTGTCGCCGCGCGGGAGCCTCGGCCCCGGCTCTCGGGGCGGTGCTCCGCCAGTCCGGATGGCCCGGCATCGGCGGTGTGCGCTTCTCGTACAGCCAAGCCCGGAGGAAGGCCGTGAGGTCGCGTCCCGCGATCCGCGAGGCGAGCCGGGTGAAGTCCGCCGTGCTCGCCGTCCCGTCACGGTGTTCCCGGACCCAGGCCCGCTGCAACCGGTCGAACGCGTCCGCCCCGATCGTCTGCCGCAAGGCGTACAGGACGAGGGCGGAACCGTCGTACACCACCGGCCGGAAGAGACTGATCTTCTGTCCCGGCGCCGGGGGCTTCGGGGCCGCGGGCGGGCCGCCGTCGGCCCGCCACTGATCGGAGCGCCGGTACGCCTCGCGCATCCGCGCCTCCAGGGTGTAGCCGCCGTTCACCTCCGCGTGGAGGGACTCGTACCAGGTGGCGTGCCCCTCGTTCAGCCATAGATCCGACCAGGAACGGGGGGAGACGCTGTTGCCGAACCACTGGTGGGCCAGCTCATGGACCATGATCGAGTCGACGTACCACTCGGGGAGGGAGGCAGTGGTGAAGAGCGGGCGCTCGAAGAGGGAAAGGGTCTGCGTCTCCAGCTCGAAGCCGGTACGGGCGTCCGCGACGAGTACTCCGTAGGTCTCGAACGGGTAGCGGCCCACCTTCCGCTTCAGCCACTCCAGCTGGGCCGGTGTCTTCCGCAGCCAGGGTTCCAGGACCGCGGTGTCCTTCGCGGGCACCACATCGCGCAGGGGCAGTCCGCCGGGCCCCTCCCGGGTCAGGACGGCCGAGCGGCCGATGGAGACCTGGGCGAGTTCGGTGGCCATGGGGTGGCGGGTGCGATACGCCCAGGTGGTGGTCGAGCCGTTCCGCTTCCGCCACTTCCGGACGCCGTTGGCCACTGCCGTCAGCTCGCTGGGGGCGGTGACACGGAAGGTGAAGTACGCCTTGTCCGCGGGGTGGTCGTTGGACGGGAACACCCGGTGGGCGGCGTCCGCCTGGTTCGCCATGGCGAGCCCGTCACCGGTCCGCAGCCAGCCGCCGGCCTCCTTCGCACCCCGGGGGTCGCTGGTGTGCTCGACGGTGACACGCGCGCGTGCGCCGCGCGGGAGTGCCCTGACCGGCTGCACCACCAGGTCCTCCCCGGCGGTCACGAAGTCGGCGCGGACGCCGTTCACCCTGACCGCGTGCACGGTGCCGTGGGTGAAGTCCAGGTTGATCCGTTCCAGGCGTTCGGTCACACGCGCGTCGATCGTGGTCACGGCGTCCAGGGGGGTGGTGTTGCTGCCGTGGTAGGTGAGATCGATGTCGTAGGCGAGGACGTCGTATCCGGGGTTGCCGAGCTGAGGGAAGAGCGGGTCACCGATACCGAGCGGTGGCGGCGCGGGCTGCGGAACGGCCGCGGCGACGAGGGCGGCGGACGCGAGGGCCGGCAGGGCCGCGCGCAGCAGCCGCCGTGGCCCACCGCGGCGCGCGAGGGGAGGCGGGTGGGATCCCGTGGGGAACTCGGAGGGAGCGGGGGGTTCGGGCAGCATGCACTACCGCTACCAGCGAGCTGCGGCGCCGGTCCCGGCGCCGCGCGTCACGCCACCCGAACGAGGTCATCCGGTGGCCGCTGGATGCTGGGTGCGGCTGACGTCGTACACCCCCGGCACATCGCGCATGGCACGCATCAGCGAGGGAAGTCCGGCCGCGTCGGGGAGTTGCAGGGTGTACGTGTGCCGTACACGCTGTTGGCTCGGCGGTTCGACGGTGGCCGAGACGACGGCCGCGCCCTTGGCGGCGATGGCCTCGGTGAGATCGGCGAGCAGCCGGGGGCGGCCGAACGACTCGGCGACCAGGGTCACCCGGCAGCCGGCGGCGTCTCCCCAGCGCACGGTGACCGGCTCGCGTTCCAGGGATTTCATCCGGGAGACGGCGGGGCACTCCTCACGGTGCACGGTCACCACTCCGCCACGTACCGCGAAGCCCGTGACCGGGTCGGACGGCACGGGCGTACAGCACCCGGCGAGCCGTACGGTCGCGTCCGGCACGTCGACGACGGCGTCCGCGGTGCTGGGACGGCCGGCGGCGGCGGGAACGGGCCTGCGGCGCGTCACCGCCGGCACGTCCTCACCTGCCGGGTTGGCGTCGAGCCACGCGGTGATGGCGATGCGCGCGGCGGGCGTGCGGGCATGGTCGAGCCAGTCGGGCGACGGCCCGGACACGGTGTCCGGGTTGACCCGCGCACCCTCGCCGTCACGCGGAAGCCGTGCGCTCTCGGCCTCGGGGGCGCCGCTCCGGAGGCCGGATCCGGGCCGGGCCCCTTGGTGGTGCGGGCCGTGGGTCTGGTGCGGGTCCTGCGCGTCGTTCGCGAGCAGCAGATGGACGGTGTCGCCGTCCTTGAGAACGGTACTCAGCGTCGCCAGACGGCCGTTGACGCGGGCCCCGATGCAGGCGTGGGCCAGCTCGCCGTACTGGGCGTAGGCCGCGTCGACGCAGCTCGCGCCCGCGGGAAGTCCGAGCATCCGGCCGTCGGCGCGGAAGACGGTGATCTCGCGGTCCTGCGCCAGATCGGCGCGGAGAGAAGTCCAGAACGTGTCGGAGTCGGGGGTGGACTCCTGCCACTCCAGCAGCCGGGAGAGCCAGCCGGGCCGTGTCGGGTCGGCGCGCTCCCCCTCGGCCGGTTCCGCCCCGGGTCCCTCCGCGGGCGGATACGGATTGCCGAGCGCGATCACTCCGGCCTCGGCCACCTTGTGCATCTGGTGGGTCCGGATGAGGACTTCGGCGACCGCACCGTCCGGCCCGGCGACGGCGGTGTGCAACGACTGGTACAGATTGAACTTGGGTGCGGCGATGAAGTCCTTGAACTCGGAGATCACCGGTGTGAAGCAGGTGTGCAGCTCGCCGAGCACCCCGTAGCAGTCGGCGTCCTCGCCGACCAGGACGAGCAGCCGTCCGAAGTCGGTGCCCCTCAGTTCGCCGCGCTTGAGGCTGACGCGGTGCACGGAGACGAAATGCCGGGGCCGGATCAGGACTTCGGCGGTGATTCCGGAGTCACGCAGTACGGCCCGGAAGCGCTCGGCCATGGAGTCGAGCGCGGCGCCCGCCGTGGTGTTGCCGGCGATCAGGGCGTGGGTGCGTTCGTACTCCTCGGGGTGGAGGATCGCGAAGACGAGGTCCTCCAGCTCTGTCTTGAGCGCCTGTACACCGAGCCGCTCGGCGAGCGGAATGAGGACCTCGCGGGTGACCTTGGCGATACGGACCTGTTTCTCGGGGCGCATCACACCGAGGGTGCGCATGTTGTGCAGCCGGTCGGCCAGCTTGATGGACATCACACGGACGTCGTTGCCGGTGGCGACGAGCATCTTGCGGAAGGTCTCGGGCTCGGCCGCCGCGCCGTAGTCGACCTTCTCCAGCTTGGTAACCCCGTCGACCAGATACGCGACCTCCGCCCCGAACTCCGTCTTGACCTGCTCGAGCGTCACTTCGGTGTCCTCGACGGTGTCGTGGAGGAGCGACGCCGTCAGGGTGGTGGTCTCCGCGCCCAGTTCGGCGAGGATCAGGGTGACGGCGAGCGGGTGGGTGATGTACGCCTCGCCGCTCTTGCGGAACTGCCCCCGGTGGGACGTCTCCGCGAGCACATAGGCCTTGTGCAGGGTCGCGAGATCCGCGTCGGGGTGGTGCGCCCGGTGCGCATCGGCGACATGCCCGATCGCATCGGGCAGGCGGTCCCGGCCGGCCGGGCCGAGGAGCGCGGCGCGGCCCAGCCTGCGGAGGTCGATCCTGGGGCGGCCGCGTCTGCGGCTGTGGGCACCAGGGTTGGCGGCCTCTGCACTCATGGGGCACCTCCGGGCGGCATTCGACCGGCGGTGGGAAGAGCAGGGGTGCCCTCCGGGCCGGTGCTTGATGCTACCGAGCCCACCACGTGGAGCAGTCCGGCTCTTGCCGAGCGTGAACCGGATCACCCATTCGAGCGAAGCTCTATCCGGTGGCGGTTCCGGAGTGTGCGAGGAGGGCAGGTGTCAGATGACCCTCCGCCACGATGACCGCCGGTCCCGTCATCTCGATCTCACCGTCGGGCCGTTCCGTGATGACCAGCCGTCCGCCGGGCAGATCCACGGTGTAGGTGACGGGAACGCCGGTCGCCGAAGGGTCGGCACCGTCCCTGCGGGCCGCGGCGACGGCCACGGCACACGCGCCCGTGCCGCAGGAGCGGGTCTCGCCCGAGCCCCTTTCGTGGACCCGCATGGCGACATGGCGCTCGCCCCGGTCGGCCACGAACTCGACGTTGACCCCGTTCGGGTAGACGGCGGCCGGGGCGAAGGAGGGCTCGGAGCGCAGATCGCCCGCGTGGTCCAGGTCGTCGACGAACACCACCGCGTGCGGGTTGCCCATGCCGACGTTGCGCGCGGGCCAGGCGCGGCCGTCCACGGTGACGGTGACGCTCTCCCCGGGAAGGGTGGCGCGGCCCATGAAGACGGTGATGTCGCCGTCCTCTGAGGGTGTCGCGCTCTTCGCGAGGTGGACCTTCTTCACACCACCGCGGGTGGCGACGGCGAGGTCGCCTGCCCCGGTGTGGCCCGCGAGCTGGAGGTAGCGGGCGAAGACACGGACGCCGTTGCCGCACATCTCGGCGATCGATCCGTCCGCGTTCCGGTAGTCCATGAACCACTCGGCCTCGTCCGCCATGGCCCGGGCCTCGGGGTGCGCCGCGGAGCGCACGACATGGAGAAGGCCATCGCCGCCGATGCCCGCGCGCCGGTCACAGAGCCGGGCGACGGCGGAGGCGGGCAGGTCGACCTCGTTGCCGGGGTCGGGGACGATCACGAAGTCGTTCTCGGTGCCATGCCCCTTGAGAAAGGCGATGGCACCGGTCGACGCGGTCGGTGAAGGCTGTGCGGTGGTCACGACGTCCATCGTACGAGGAGGGGCCGACAGCGGCCCGCGCAGCGCGACGGGGACCACATCGGCCGCCGACGACGCCCGGCTGCTCAGGGAGTCAGCGGAGGCGGGCCACGCGCCAGACGGCCAGGGCGACCATCAGGAGGCCCACCCCGACGTAGAGGGCGAGAACACGCCAGTCCGGACGCTCCCCGGAACCGCGCGGCGGCAGGCCCGGCCAGGTGTGGCCCACGCGGCGGGCGGCCATCACGCCCCAGCCGGCGGCACAGCAGCTGATCAGCAGGCCCAGCATGGCGACGACGGCACCGCCGTCACCCGTACCGAACGCGAGCGGGAAGGCGAACATCAGGGAACCGACCGCGGCCAGGGTCACGATGGGCGCGAGCTGCCAGATCCGCAGCCTGCGGGCGGGACGCAACTCGACCTCGACCTCGTCCGTCAGCAGGTCCTGGTCGTCCGGTCCGTCCGGGCTCAGACGGGCCACTCCGTCCACGGCGTCCCGTGGCTGCTGCTCGGTGTCGTGAGGGCCGGCCTCCATCGCCACGCGCCCTCCCAACTCGGACTCCACGTCGATCGATGCTCGATGATGGCACGGTCGGGGGCGCCTGATTGACGGGCATGGCGTCCCGATGCCATCACGTGATCAGGCTGTAACCGCTCGTTCGATCAACGTCAGCGCCAGTCGCGGAAGTTCCCCTCGGTGCTCCACCGCCCCACTCAACCAATGCACCCGTGGATCGCGTCTGAACCACGAATCCTGACGGCGCGCGAAGCGCTTGGTGGCGCGGACGGTCTCGTCGCGCGCGTCCTGCTCCGTACGCTCTCCCGCGAGCGCCGTGAGGACCTGCTGGTAGCCGAGAGCGCGTGATGCCGTACGCCCCTCACGCAACCCCCGCGCCTCAAGTGCACGTACTTCGTCGACGAGCCCCGCCTCCCACATCCGGTCGACACGCCTGGCGATCCGCTCGTCGAGCTCGGGGCGAGCGACGTCCACACCGATCTGGACCGTGTCGTAGACGGCGTCATGGCCGGGCAGATTGGCGGTGAACGGCTTGCCGGTGATCTCGATCACTTCCAGCGCCCGGACGATCCGGCGCCCGTTGCTGGGCAGGATCGCGCTTCCGGCCTCGGGGTCGGCCGCGGTGAGGCGCGCGTGCAGGGCTCCGGAGCCCGCGGTGATCAGTTCCTCCTCCAACCGGGCACGGATGGCGGGGTCGGTGCCGGGGAATTCGAGGGCATCGATGGCTCCTCGTACGTACAGCCCCGAGCCGCCGACGAGGACCGGGGTACGGCCTTCTGCGAGGAGCCGGTCGATCTCGGCCCGCGCGAGCTTCTGGTACTCGGCGACACTCGCCGTCTGCGTGATGTCCCAGATGTCGAGGAGGTGGTGTGGGACACCGCAGCGCTCTTCGGGCGTCAGCTTGGCGGTGCCGATGTCCATCCCCCGGTACAACTGCATGGAGTCGGCGTTGACGACTTCACCGCCCAGCTGCTGGGCGAGGAAGACACCCAGATCGGACTTTCCGGCCGCTGTGGGGCCGACGACGGCGATGACCCGCGGAGCGGGAGCTGCACTTCTCACGGTCCCAGTCTCCCAAACGCCCGCACGTGTCCCCGAACGAGCGAGGTGACGACGGAGCGGGGCCTTCGTTGCCTGTTCCGAGGTTTCGCGCGCCGGTTTCGGACCGGCGTTCCCGGGGAGACGCAACAGGGCGCACCCGGCGGCGCGGAACCTCGGCCGCACGAGTACGCTATGGAGTAAATATGGGCGTTTTCTCATGGTTCAGCCGTAAGTCCCGGACGACCGTCGAGGCATCGGCTGACACCGGAAGCGGCGATACGGCCGCGGCTGCCGAGGCCCCTGAGGCCGAGGAGGTCGTGGCCGCGGTCGCCGAGGGCGTGGAGATTCCCCGGCAGCAGTCGGCCGGGGATGCCGCGGACAGCGAGACCGGAGAGGGCGCCCGCAAGTAGTCGGTACGGGCGGCAGCCGCCGGTTGCCGCCGTCGCTACGAGGGAAGGTGGCCCATGGGCCTCATGGACACGCTGAAGGCCAAGCTCGCCCCGGCCAAGGACAAGGTCTCCGACCTCGCGCAGCAGCACGGGGGCAAGATCGAGAGCGGCCTGGACAAGGCAGCGAAGGCGGTCGACTCGCGGACCAAGGGCAAGTACAGCGGGAAGATCGAGTCCGGTACCGGCAAGGCCAAGGAGGCACTGGACCGCATCGCCCACAAGGACGACGGCGGCACCCCGCCGCCTCCCGCTTCGCCGCCGCCCGCCGCCTGAGCGGGGCGCGGAAACGGCGCACGGACGGCCACGGAACCAAGCGCTCCGCGGCCGTCCGGTGTGTTTCGGCCCTGCCGCCGGGCCCGCACGCTCCCCCCAGAGGAGCTCCCGGTGTTTCCGGCCCGGCAGCGGGTTCCATGAGCCCTGGGGCACTCTGTGGGGGCCTAGGACCAGGAGGCCACGAAGTAGCCGACGCCGTAGGGGGCGTCCTCGTAGAGGAGCCGGCCGGTGAGTCCCGCGTCCTCGGCGGCTCCAGCCAGCACTTGCCAGGTGGACCTGCCCGCCACCTTCAATTCGTAGGCCAGAGACACGTCCAGCCCTGCCAGTGCTCCGGTGTCGGCGCTACCGAGGGCATCGGCGGCGAGGGCGTCGAAGCCCGCGGCACGCTCGTCCAGATAGCCCGGGGCCTTGAGCGTACGGCAGGCGCTTCCGTCGCCCATGGCCAGAAGGGCCACCCGTTCGGCCCGACCGGCGATCTCCCGGCCCTTTTCCCGGCTCGGCCCGGGGGCGAGCGAGTCGGCGATCCCGAGACCCTCCACCGGGGAGCCCCAGCGGCTGTGGTCGAGCAGCCACGCTCCGACGGCCAGGGACGGCGGCAGCCGCCGTTCCGCTTGGTCCCCGGCGCCGAGGCGTACCTCCAGTTCGACACCGAACCCCCGGAACGAACCCGTCGCTCCCGCCGGGTACGCACCGCGCTCCTCCTGCCCCGCGGTACCGACCACGACGAGCAGATCGGGCCGCGCGGCGGCGAGCACTCCGAGCGCGTCGGAGCATGCGGTCCGCGCCGCGTCGAGCTCGGGCGCGGCGCCCGCGGCGACCTCGGGCACGAGCAGCGGCGGGCAGGGGCATACTGCGGCGGCGACAAGCATGATCGTCACCTTAATGCGTGATCGGCGGCCTGACGCGGGTGCGGCGGCCCGGGACAAGCGGGGTCGGCGGACCGCGTGCGGACGGCGGACGGGACGACAGCTGGAACGGTACGGGGCCCCGGCGACGCAGGACACGGCCGTGTCGGCGTCGCTCCGGGCGGGGGCCGCGCCGAAGGGCCCGGGTGATCCGAGCAGTCAGTCGGTCCCGCAGCCGGGTGCCGCGGCGGGCAGCGGGGCCGGGACGCCGACCTTCGGCAGACCCAGCAGCACGCCGGCGGGCTTCGCGGCGTCCGTCGCGTTCCGCTTCTCCCAGGCGTCCCCCGCGCGGGTCCGGCGTACCGAAGTCGTCGTGCCCTCCGCGAGCAGATGGTGCGGGGCCGCGTACGTGATCTCGACGGTCACCACGTCGCCCGGCCGCACCTCGTCGGCCGGCTTGGTGAAGTGGACCAGGCGGTTGTCGGGGGCCCGGCCGGACAGGCGGTGGGTGGCGCCGTCCTTGCGGCCCTCGCCCTCGGCGACCATGACGTCGAGGGTGCGGCCGACCTGCTTCTTGTTCTCCTCCCAGGAGATCTCCTCCTGGAGTGCGACCAGCCGCTCGTAACGTGCCTGTACCACCTCCTTGGGGATCTGGCCCTCCATGGTCGCCGCCGGGGTGCCGGGGCGCTTGGAGTACTGGAAGGTGAAGGCGTTCGCGAAGCGGGCCTCGCGGACCGTGTGCATCGTCTGTTCGAAGTCCTCCTCGGTCTCGCCGGGGAAGCCCACGATGATGTCGGTCGAGATGGCGGCGTGCGGGATCGCGGCGCGCACCTTCCGGATGATTCCGAGGAATCGCTCCTGCCGGTAGGAGCGGCGCATCGCCTTGAGCACACCGTCCGAACCCGACTGGAGCGGCATGTGCAGCTGGGGCATCACATTCGGTGTCTCGGCCATCGCGGCGATGACGTCGTCGGTGAAGTCACGGGGGTGCGGAGAGGTGAACCGGACCCGCTCCAGGCCCTCGATCCGCCCGCAGGCCCGCAGCAGCTTGCCGAATGCCTCGCGGTCGCCGATGTCGGAGCCGTACGCGTTCACGTTCTGGCCGAGCAGGGTGATCTCGGAGACGCCCTCGTCGACGAGGGCCTCGATCTCGGCCAGGATGTCGCCGGGGCGGCGGTCCTTCTCCTTGCCGCGCAGCGCGGGCACGATACAGAAGGTGCAGGTGTTGTTGCAGCCGACGGAGATGGAGACCCAGGCGGCGTACGCGGACTCCCGGCGGGTCGGCAGCGTCGACGGGAACGCCTCCAGCGACTCCGCGATCTCGACCTGCGCCTCCTCCTGCACCCGGGCGCGCTCCAGCAGGACGGGCAGCTTGCCGATGTTGTGCGTGCCGAAGACGACGTCGACCCAGGGCGCGCGGGTGACGATGGTGTCGCGGTCCTTCTGGGCGAGGCAGCCGCCGACGGCGATCTGCATGCCGGGCCGCTTGGTCTTCATGGGGGCGAGGCGTCCGAGGTTGCCGTAGAGTTTGTTGTCGGCGTTCTCGCGGACCGCGCAGGTGTTGAAGACGACGACATCGGCGTCGCCGTCGGCGCCCTCGGGCGCGCGGACGTACCCGGCGTTCTCCAGCAGGCCGGAGAGCCGTTCGGAATCGTGGACGTTCATCTGGCACCCGTAGGTGCGCACCTCGTACGTTCGCTTGACGTCCACTGCTCCGCTCCGGTCCCTGCTGCT
Organism: Streptomyces sp. NPDC051018; assembly: GCF_044456085.1. Taxonomy (NCBI): domain Bacteria; kingdom Bacillati; phylum Actinomycetota; class Actinomycetes; order Kitasatosporales; family Streptomycetaceae; genus Streptomyces; species Streptomyces sp. NPDC051018. Next base: position 45,373 of record NZ_JBITFN010000020.1, on the reverse strand, counting down.
CATGCATCAAGAGTAGGCGGTGGTGCGAGCGCCTCCGGCCCGGTACCCCGGACCCGTATCCACCAGGGCCATCGGGCCTGGGGGCGGCGTCCCGGAGCCGTTGGACGGGCGCAGGTGTTCGGAGGCCCCCGTTCCACCTTTGGCGTCAACTGGACAGGGCCTGGCCAGCACGGCGAGCGGACTGGCAGGATCGCAAGCATGTTCCAGGTCCTGCTCCGCGTCAGCCGTCGTCGCGTTCTCATCGCGGCCACGGCGTTCGTCGTGGTGCTCGGTCTGCTCCTGTGGTGGGTCCTGTCTCTCGGGGATTCCGCGCCCAGCGGCCGGATCACCTTCAGCACAGGCGTCCAGAACGGCGTGTACCAGCGGTATGGCGTCCTGCTGGAGGACGCCCTCGCCCGCGATCTGCCGGATGTCGACATAGACCTCCGGCAGAGCGAGGGCTCGCAGGAGAATCTCGCCCGGGTGGCCTCGGGAGAGGCCGACTTCACCATCGCCACGGCCGACGCCGTGGCTAAGTACCAGCGAGAGGGCAGGCCGGGGGCCGATCGGCTGAGGGGCTGTGCCCGGCTGTACGACGACTATGTGCAACTGGTGGTGCCCCGGGACTCGCGTGTGCGGAAGGTCGGGGACCTGCGCGGCAAGAGCGTCGGGGTCGGGCAGGAGGGATCCGGCGTCCGGATCATCGCCGAGCGGCTGCTCCTCGCGGCGGGGCTCGACCCGGACAGGGACGTCACACCCGTGCCGCTGGGGATAGACACCGCACCTGACCGGATGGAGAAGGGCAGACTCGACGCCTTCTTCTGGTCGGGCGGGCTGCCGACCAGCGCCGTCGAGAAGATGTCGGAGCGCTATCCGATACGCCTGGTGCCACTGGAGTCCGGCTTGATAGAGGAGGTGCACACCACAAGCGACGCGACGAGCTACTACCGCCTGGCCGTGATGCCGCCCGACGCCTATCTCCAGATGCAGGGCGGTCGCCCGGTGGCGACGATGGCCGTGGCCAATCTCCTGGTGACCACGGACACCATGGACGAGGCGATGGTCGAGGGCTTCACCCGTACCGTGATCAAGAGCAGGGACCGAATAGGCCGCACGGTCCATCCGGCCCAGCTGGTGGACCTGCGGACCGCGATATACACGGCTCCGCTGCCCCTGCACAAAGGGGCGAAGCGCTACTACAGCTCGGTCAAGCCGTAGGCGTTGACGGAGCCCGCGCAGCCCGCGGTGGCGCGGGCCGCGCGGTCGGGGAACCGGCGGTCACGCAGTGCCTGCGGTCTGCACGGACCGGCAACCCGCTGAGACCGGTCGGCCCAAGCGGGGCCATGGCCCAATCCGCGCGGGCCCACCGCTCATGACTCCCACCGGCGGCGACCTGCCCGAGGGGCATGCGTCATGACGCGGGACCGTGGTGGGCCCCGGGGCGGGGCGCCGGGCGGTTCAGTCCGCCCGGGGCACAACCGCCGGGGGTGTACGGGGGACGCTGAGGGTCACCTTCAGGCCCCGAGGCTCATGGTGGGCGTACGAGATCGTGCCGCCCCCCGCCGAGAGGAGGGCACGGGAGATGGAGAGGCCGAGTCCGGAGCCCTTGACGTTCTGGTGGCGGCCGCTGCGCCAGAAGCGGTCGCCGATACGGGCCAGTTCCTCGTCCGACAGCCCGGGACCACCGTCGGTGATCACAATCGTGGAGGTGTTGCCATGGGAGGCGACCGCGACGGTCACCGCCTCGTCGGGCGGGGTGAACTTGAGCGCGTTGTCGACGACGGCGTCCAGTGCGCTGGAGAGCGCGATCGGGTCAGCCCAAGCGGTGACGGCGGAGGTGTCCCCGATGAGCCGGACGCCTTTCTCCTCGGCCAGAGGACGCCAGGCGGCGACGCGCTCGGCGGCCAGTTCACCGATATCGGTGAGTCCGAGGGCGGCGGAGGAGTGCTCGGCCAGCGCCAGGTCGAGCAGATCGTCGAGGACCTGGCTGAGGCGTTTGCCCTCGGTGCGGACGGAGGCGATCTCCTCGTTGCCGTCGGGCAGTTCGAGCGCGAGGAGTTCGATGCGCAGCAGCAGAGCGGCCAGAGGGTTGCGGAGCTGATGGGAGGCATCGGCGACGAAGGCCCGTTGCTGCTCCAGCACCCCTTCGACGTTGTCGGCCATCTCGTTGAAGGAACGGGCCAGGCGCCGCAGCTCCGGAGGGCCGCCGGCCACCGCGACACGCGAGTTCAGCTGTCCGGTCGCGATGTCGTGGGTGGCCGCGTCCAGCACGCGTACGGGCCTCAGCACCCAGCCGGTGAGCCGGAAGGCCGCGCCCACGGCGAGCAGCATCGCCGCGCTCTCCCCCGCCACGATCAGCAGCCAGCCCCGCAGGATCCGGGCCCGCAACTGCCCGGTGGGCGAGTCGGTGAAGACGACGGCGACGACATCGCCGTCCCGGACGACCGGCGAGGCGACGACCAGGCGGCCGTCGTCCTGCCAGGGCCAGACCTGAGGCGGGTCCTGGCTGCGCCGTCCCGACAGTGCCTCCCTGAATGCCTGCTGACCGGAGCCGTCCGGGGGCACGGTCCAGTTCTCGGGCGACCGGGCCATAAAGCGCTGTCCGTCGCGGTGGAAGACGCCCGCGTTGATGCCGTAGGTGTCGTGGTAGCGCTTGAGCTGGTCCTTGAGCGTGGACCCCCGTTCATCGATTCCGCCCGGGCCCTCGGTGACGAACTGCGCGAGCGCGGCGAACCGTACGGTGTCGTCGATCCGGTCGACGACCACCTTCTGCTGGTGCGCGGCGGCGATGCTCACGGCGAGCGGGAAGCCGAGGGCGAGCAGTACCCCCGCCATGAGGACGATGAGCAGCGGAAGGAGTCGGGTACGCACAGAGGTCGGTCACGCACTCGGCACGACGAGCCGGTAGCCGACACCGCGCACGGTCTCGATCAGCGCGGGCATCCGCAGCTTGGAGCGCAGGGAGGCCACATGGACCTCCAGGGTGCGACCTGTCCCCTCCCAGCTGGTGCGCCACACCTCGCTGATGATCTGCTCCCGGCGGAAGACGACCCCCGGCCGCTGGGCCAGCAGCGCCAGGAGATCGAATTCCTTGCGTGTCAGCTGCACATCGTCACCGCCGACGCTGACGCGCCGGGTGGGCAGCTCAATGCTCACCGGACCGAGCCGCAGGAAGTGGTCCGGGGCGGCCGCGGCCGCCTCCTCGTTGTGGGAGGTCCGGCGTGCGACCGCGTGGATACGGGCCAGCAGCTCACCGGTGTCGTACGGCTTGACCACATAGTCGTCGGCCCCGAGGTTGAGGCCGTGGATCCGGGACCGTACATCGGCCCGCGCGGTCACCATGATCACGGGTGTCGACGTGATCTTGCGGAGCTTTCCGCAGACCTGGTACCCGTCCTGATCGGGCAGCCCGAGATCGAGCAGCACGACCCCGAAAGGCGCCTTGCCGGGGTGCGCGGCGGGGAGTACGGCGTGCAGTGCCTCCTCGCCGTTGCGGGCATGCACCACCTCGAACCCGTGCCGGGCGAGCACCGCCGACAGGGCGGCGGCGACATGGTCGTCGTCCTCGACGAGCAGCAGTCTCATGGCCCCCCTACGGTGGTGCGGTCGAGCTGGACGATCGGCGTACCCGCTCCGGTGTACCACGGCATCTAGGCCGATTTCCCACCGGGCAGTCAAGAGGGATTCAGCCCCTCCAGGCTTCCGTTATCCACCCGGTACGCCACCTCTCAAACCCCTTCACCGAAAGTACCTGCCGGAGGCCGGATCGTTATCCTCAATTTCCGCTCAGATGTAATGACGCTGGTCGCACCGCGTCACTAAGGTCCTCCCAATCGACGAGGACGGAGCTGTGGGCCGATGAGCGGAGTGTCAGTGTCCAAGGTCGTCGGGGATGCCGTTCCCGCCGCGGACGACCTGGTCGTACTGAGCAATGTCAACAAGCACTTCGGTGCGCTGCATGTTCTTCAGGACATCGATCTGACCATAGCCAGAGGAGAGGTCGTGGTCGTCATCGGGCCCTCCGGGTCCGGTAAGTCCACTCTGTGCCGCACCATCAACCGCCTGGAGGCAATCGACTCCGGTGCAATCTCCATCGACGGAAAACCACTGCCCCAGGAGGGCCGTGAACTCGCCAGGCTGCGCGCCGATGTCGGCATGGTTTTCCAGTCGTTCAATCTCTTCGCCCACAAGACGGTCCTGGAGAACGTCATGCTGGGCCAGATCAAGGTCCGGAAGAAGGACAAGGGCGAAGCCGAGCGCCGGGCGCGTGAGCTGCTCGACCGGGTCGGCGTCGGCTCGCAGTGCGACAAGTACCCCGCGCAGCTCTCCGGCGGGCAGCAGCAGCGGGTCGCGATCGCCCGGGCGCTGGCGATGGACCCCAAGGTCATCCTCTTCGACGAGCCGACGTCGGCGCTCGACCCCGAGATGATCAACGAGGTGCTGGAAGTGATGCAGCAGCTCGCCCGGGACGGGATGACCATGGTCGTGGTCACCCATGAGATGGGCTTCGCCCGCTCGGCCGCCAACCGGGTCGTCTTCATGGCCGACGGCCGGATCGTCGAAGAGGCCGCGCCCGACGCGTTCTTCAGCAACCCGCGCAGCGACCGGGCCAAGGACTTCCTGTCGAAGATCCTGCACCACTGACCCCAGCAGTCACGTCACCCCCTCAGCACACCGGCTGTCCCAAAGGATCGGCGCCTCCCCTCGGTTCCGGCCGCCCCGGGTACGTGTCCGGCCCGGGCCCGTACCGATCCGACGGGCCCGTAACCGGATTCCGCACCCGGGCCCCGCGACAGCCGGCGGACAGGCTCACGCAACGGCGAACCACGACGTAAGGGATTTCACCATGAAGCTCCGCGCCCGCAAGGCAACCGCGGCGATCGCCTCGGTTCTGACCCTCTCCCTGGCCGCGACCGCGTGTGGCAGCGACGACGGCGACTCCGGCAGCGGCGGCGACAAGATCGTCATCGGGATCAAGTTCGACCAGCCCGGTGTCGGTCTGAAGACCAAGGACGGCAAGTACACCGGCTTCGACGTCGACGTCGCGACCTATGTGGCCAAGGAACTCGGCTACGACGCCAAGGACATCGAGTGGAAGCAGACTCCGAGCGCCCAGCGCGAGACCATGCTGGCCAACGGTGACGTCGAGTTCATCACCGCCAGCTACTCGATCACCGACAAGCGCAAGGAGAAGGTCGACTTCGCCGGTCCGTACTTCCTCGCCCACCAGGATCTGCTGATCCGCAACGACGAGACCGGCATCACCAAGGCCGAGGACCTCAACAGCAAGAAGCTCTGCTCGGTCACCGGCTCGACCTCCGCCCAGAACGTCAAGGACGAACTCGCCCCCAAGGCGGACCTCCAGACACTCGGCGGATACTCCGAGTGTCTGACCGGCCTGGAGAACAAGTCCGTCGACGCTCTGACCACGGACGACGCCATCCTGGCCGGCTACGCCTCCCAGCCCGAGCACCAGGGCAAGTTCAAGCTGGCCGGCCTCAAGCTGAGCGACGAGAACTACGGCATCGGTGTCAAGAAGGGCAACAGCGACCTCAAGGGCAAGATCAACAAGGCGCTGGAGAAGATGAAGTCCGACGGCTCCTGGGAGAAGTTCGTCCAGGCCAACTTCAGCAAGGCCAACTACAAGTACGAGCCCGCGCCGGCGATCGACGCGAGCTGAGGCCAGCGGTGGCGTGCCACCGGCCTCGGCGGCCGGTGGCACGCGCCATCTACCCACCAGGAGAGATCGCGGGTCAACGTGTTCGATTTCCTCGATTCCCCGCAGTACGACCTGCTCGACGCGTTCTGGATGACGGTCAAACTCACCGTCTACTCGGCGGTGGGCTCCCTGATATGGGGAACACTGCTGGCCGGTATGCGCGTCGGCCCCGTCCCCTTGATGCGGGCCTTCGGCACGGGCTACGTCAACATCGTCCGCAACACCCCGCTGACGGTGGTCCTCGTCGCCTGTTCCCTGGGCCTGGCCTCGACCATGGGTGTCACCCTCGGCGGTAAGGACCTCGCGGACATCGGATTCCGGATGGCCGTCCTGGGCCTTATCGCCTACACCGGCACCTTCGTGTGCGAGGCGCTGCGCTCCGGTATCAACACCGTTCCCGTCGGCCAGGCGGAGTCCGCCCGCGCCCTGGGCTTCGGTTTCTTCCAGGTACTGACCCTGGTCATTCTTCCCCAGGCGTTCCGTTCGGCCGTCACACCGCTCACCAATGTGCTGATCGCACTCACCAAGAACACCACGGTGGCGTCGGCGATCGGTGTCGCGGAAGCATCGGCCCTGATGAAGACGATGGTCGAGAACGAGTCCGACGCGCTCTTCGCCGTCTTCGGCGTCTTCGCCTTCGGCTTCATCGTCCTGACCCTGCCGACCGGTCTGCTGCTGGGCTGGGTGGCCAAGCGAGTGGCGGTGAAACGATGAGTTCCGTTCTGTACGACGAGCCGGGTCCCAAGGCGAAGGCCCGGAACATCGCCTACACCGTGCTGTTCCTGGTGGCGCTCGGCCTCACCCTGTGGTGGGTCCTGGCCACCATGGCCGACAAGGACCAGTTGGCGGCGGAGAAGTGGAGCCCGTTCGTCAAGGACTCCAAGGCGTGGACCACCTTCCTGCTGCCGGGGCTCTGGGAAACGGTCAAGGCGGCCGCCGTCTCCGTCGTCATCGCCCTCCCGCTCGGCGCCGCTCTCGGCATCGGCCGGCTCTCCGACCACGCCTGGGTCAGGGGCCCGGTGGGAGCGGTGATCGAGTTCTTCCGCGCCATCCCGGTCCTGCTGCTGATGGTCTTCGCCTCCCAGTTCCTCGTCCAGTTCTCCGATGTGGACTCGGATCTGCGGCCGATGTACGCGGTGATCATCGGGCTGGTCCTCTACAACGCGTCCGTCATCGCGGAGATCGTCCGGGCCGGGATCCTCTCGCTGCCCCGGGGCCAGACCGACGCCGCCCAGGCGATCGGGATGCGCAAGGGCCAGACCATGACGTACGTCCTGCTGCCGCAGGCGGTCACCGCGATGCTGCCCGCGCTGGTCAGCCAGTTGGTGGTCATCGTCAAGGACACCGCCCTCGGTGGAGCGATCCTCGGCTTCTCCGAACTGCTGTACCAGAACCGCGCGATCACCGCCAACTACGGCGCCAACACCATCGCCGCACTCACGGTCATCTCCTTGATCTACATCGCCCTCAATTTCGCGCTCACCGGTTTCGCGAGCTGGCTGGAAGGCCGGGTACGGCGCGCGAAGAAGAGCACGGGAGCGGTCGTCGACATCGAGGAGATGGGCACGGGGATCAGCAAGGTCTGACGGAGTGCCATCGGGACTTCCGGTGTACGGCCGCCGGAGGTCCCGGTCGGCCGACCGCGTAATCCGTCGGGCCGGCGGCGGTTCCCGGCCGGCCGCCCGGGCCCGCACCTGGCCTGGGGCGGGCCCGGGCAGGGCCCATGGCGAAGGTTCACATCCGGCCAACGCAGGGCCCCGCCGGGTTCACGGCGGAGGTTCGTGTCCGGCCGACGGCAGGTTCGCGGAAGTTCCGGCGGACGAGGAGGTGTCGGGCGCTCCGAACCACCGTCCGGGCGGCGCTCGGGTCCGCCGCCCGGACGGTGGCGGCCGCCCGGTGACCGGGAGGCCGGGACCGCACCGGTGCCGGAGGCGGTGGCCAACCTGACGTGGTCCGCACAGGTGGGATCGGAGTTCCCCGTTCCACAGGAGGCGGTGGCGCATCGGCGCCACCGCCTCTCTGCGCGCCCGGCGTGGCACCCCTGCGGCGCTCCCCCGCCCGTCTACGCTCTCCCTCTCGCCCTTTTCCGCCTCTTTCCTCCGCCCAACCCGCCTCTTCCGCTTCGGCGGGATCAGTGGGCGCCATGCCGCTCCCTCGTCACTTGACGCAGGCACCCCCAGTAGGTTGCATACGTTCTGTGATCGCGTACCGGGGCTCCACCGCACCCAGCCGTACGACCGTCCGAGCCCGAGGAGTCACGCCGTGGACCCGGTGATCGTCGTCGGCGCCGGTCCGGTCGGACTCGCGCTCTCGCTCGCCCTCGCACAGCAGGGCGTGCCCTCCGTCGTGCTCGACGAGGGCGGCGGCAGAGACGAACCGCGGCCCGCCCGCACGGTGGTACTGCGCCCGGACACCGCGGCCCTGATGGAGCGGCTGGGCTGCACCACGGTGCGTGACGAGGGAGCCCGCTGGACGGGCTGGCGCTCCCTGCGTCGCAAGCAGGAGGTACGGCAGCAGGCACTGGGCACCGACACCGTCCCTTCCCCCCTCCACATCCCCCAGCACGCCCTGACCCGCGGTCTGCGGGACGCGGTCGCCGCCCAGCCGTTGATCAAACCGGTCACCGAGAGCCGGCTGGACTCCCTGGAACAGGACTCCCGGGGAGTCACCGTCCACACCCGCGGTCCACGGGCCACCTGGTGGCGCGGCAGCCATCTGGTGGGCTGCGACGGTGCGCGTTCCACCGTCCGCAAGCTCCTCGGCATCCGCTTCCCCGGGCGGACGGCGGTGGAACGGCACGCCGTGGCGACCCTGCGCACCGAACTCCCCTGGCCCGACGAAGCGTTGCTGCACCGCCAGCCGCCCTGGCGCTCGGGCGGCGAGGAGGTCACGGCACGGCCCCTGCCGGACGACGTGTGGCGGCTGGACTGGCTGCTGCCGTCCGGGGGCGAACTGGTCACCCCCGACACCCTGGTGGCCCGCGTACGCGACACCCTCGCAGGCTGGTGCGACGGCACCCCGCCCTATGAACTCCTCGACACCGGCGTCTACACGGTCCACCACCGTCTCGCGCGCCGCTGGCGCGTGGACCGGGCCTTCCTCGCCGGCGACGCGGCCCATCTGCTCGGCGCACTCGGCACACAAGGTCTGGACGAGGGACTGCGCGACGCCGACAACCTGGCGTGGAAGCTCGCGCTCGCCTGGCACCACGGCGGGTCCCCCACCCTGCTCGACAGCTACCAGGCCGAGCGCCGGACCTGTGTGGCGGCCAGGCTGCGCGCCGCCGACCAGGCACTGCCGATACTGCGCGGCGGCAACGCCCTGCGCACCTATCTGCCGGGCGCCACGCGCGGCCACGACACCCTCCTCACCGACGGGCATCTGGGGCAGGGTCCCCTGGGAGCGCCCCCCGTCTACGCGCACTCCCCCCTCGCACCCGAATACGCTCCCTCGCAGATCCCCGTCGGCACGGAGGCGGGCGCCCCGGTCGAGGACGTACGGGTGACGGCGCCCGACGGGACGAGCGCCCGGCTCCGGGACCGGCTGGGGCGGGGACAGCTGCTGGTCCTGCTGGTCGCGCCCGGTACCGGGGTCTGGGACCGGCGGCACTGGCAGAGCGCCGGGGTGATGCCGAGGCTGGCAGCGGCGGTGTCCGCGCTGCCGGTACGCGCCGAGCTGCTGGTGACGGAAAACTACCCGGGCGCACCCGCACACGCGGTCCTGCTCGTACGCCCGGACGGACACCTCGTCGCCGCGTTCAGCGGTGTACGGCCCGCGGAGTTGTACGCGGCGGCCGACGCGGCGCGCGGCGGCGCCCCTTCTTCGGCGCGCAGTGACCGTACCGCGGACGTCAATTGACCATGGAGGGTCCGCATGGTGTACTCCGGAGCGTGACCGACACCGATGTGCGCCTGTGGCGGAGGGTCCATATGGATCTCCTCCGTTACGCGGGCTGCGTGTGTCGACCGTCCTGCTGAATTCGCCCTTTCCCCGCGCCGCGACACCCGCCGTGTCCGCGCGCCCCCAGCGATTTCCCAGGACGGTTCTCCATGTCCCCATCCGCCTTCCCGTCTCCCGGCACATCCACTACGTCTTCCCCGGCCGCGTCACCGACCTCGGCCGAACTGCTCGACTTCGTACGGGAGGCAGCGGCCGACGCCGAGCTGGTCGCCTCCCTCCCCCTCGACCCCGAGGGCCGCACCTGGGTACGTCTCGAAGGGCCGGGCGGCAGTGAGGCGTGGCTGATCGGCTGGCCGCCCGGCACAGGCACCGGCTGGCACGACCACGCCGAGTCCCTGGGCGCCTTCGCCACAGCGGCAGGTGAGTTGACCGAGAACTCCCTCGCCGTACGGCTTCCCGCGGGTGGCTGGAAGACCCTCGAACTGCACGAGGACCTGGACCGCGAGCGGCGGGTGACGGCGGGTCAGGGGCGCGCGTTCGGCCGGCACCACGTACATGAGGTGCTGAACGAGTCGCCTTCCGGGCACGCCGTCTCGGTCCACGCCTACTATCCGCCGCTGCCGCTCATCCGCCGCTTCAGCCGGACCGGCGCGGTGCTCCGTCTCGAGCAGGTCGAGCGTCCGGAGGACTGGCAGTGAGCGAGCCGATCGGCATCGACGAACTCCTGGAACAGGTCCGTGCGGAGCTGGACCGGATAGGGCCCGCGCAGGCATTCGACGAGGCCGCAGCCGGAGCCCTGCTGGTGGACATCCGCTACGCGGCCCTGCGCGAGCGCGACGGACTGATCCCCGGCGCCCTGGTCGTGGAGCGCAATGAACTGGAGTGGCGGCTGGACCCGCTGGGCAGTCATCGCGCTCCGGAGGCGGTCGGCCATGACCTCCGCGTGGTGGTCGTCTGCAACGAGGGCTACGCGTCCTCCCTGGCTGCCGTCTCCCTTCGCCGTCTGGGCCTTTACCGCGCGACCGACCTCATCGGTGGCTTCCAGGCCTGGAAGGCGGCCGGTCTCCCGACAGAGAGCTGAGCCGGCCGCAGCCCGCCGTCGGCCGGTGAGGCCGGCATCCTGGCCGGTGGAGCCGGCACCCGCCCGATGTGCACCGGAGCGCGGGCGTATGACACGCGCTCCGGGCACGGACGGCCGGCTCCCGCCCGGTGGGACGGCCGCGCCTCGGGCGTCACCAGTGCGGTGAACCGTCCGGCCGCCGCACTAAAAACCCCCGGGTATGTCCTCCATGTCCTCCCCCTCTTCCTCCAGCGCCCGTCTGACCACGCGAAGGGCCATCCCCTCCCCGTACCCCTTGCGGGCGAGCATTCCCGCGAGTCGGCGGATACGGCGGTCGCGGTCGAGGCCCCGGGTGGCGGGGAGCCTGCGGGCGACGAGCGCGCGGGCGGTCTCCTCCTCGCGCTCGGAGTCCAGTCGCTCGACCGCGTCATGGATCAGGGCGGCGTCCACGCCCTTGGTCCGCAGCTCGCGCGCCAGCGCGCGCCGGGCAAGGCCCCGGCCGTGGTGCCGGGACTCCACCCACGCCCCGGCGAACGCCGCGTCGTCGATCAGGCCCACATCCTCGAAGCGGGAGAGGATCTCCTCCGCGACCTCCTCGGGGATCTCCCGCTTGCGGAGCGCGTCCGCGAGCTGCTTACGGGTACGCGGGGTGCCGGTGAGCAGGCGCAGACAGATCGCCCGCGCCCGCTCCGCCGGATCCTGGGGCGACAGCTCCTTCCCGGCCCTCGACGAGTCGGAGCTGTCGCCCGGCCATTCGGTGCGCCGGGCCATCGCTAGCTCTTGGTCGCCGCCGCCTTGGCCACCTTGGCCTTGCCGGCGGGCGCGGGCACGGACTTCGCCGCCTCATCGGCGGGAGCCGCGGCACCCGCCACGTCCGTCCCCGGCTCGGCGGCCGGAGCCTCCGCCTTGACGCCCACGCCCAGCTTTTCCTTGATCTTCTTCTCGATCTCATTGGCGAGATCGGGATTGTCCTTCAGGAAGTTGCGCGCGTTCTCCTTGCCCTGGCCGAGCTGGTCGCCCTCGTACGTGTACCAAGCACCGGCCTTGCGGACGAAACCGTGCTCCACGCCCATGTCGATCAGACCGCCCTCGCGGCTGATGCCCTGCCCGTACAGGATGTCGAACTCGGCCTGCTTGAAGGGCGGCGCGACCTTGTTCTTGACGACCTTCACACGTGTGCGGTTGCCCACCGCGTCGGTGCCGTCCTTCAGGGTCTCGATACGGCGGATGTCCAGACGCACCGAGGCATAGAACTTGAGCGCGCGGCCACCCGTCGTGGTCTCCGGCGAGCCGAACATCACGCCGATCTTCTCGCGGAGCTGGTTGATGAAGATCGCGGTGGTCTTCGACTGGTTCAGCGCGCTGGTGATCTTCCGGAGCGCCTGGCTCATCAGCCGCGCCTGGAGACCGACATGCGAGTCGCCCATCTCGCCCTCGATCTCGGCCCGCGGCACCAGCGCGGCGACGGAGTCGATGACGATCAGGTCGAGCGCGCCGGAGCGGACCAGCATGTCGACGATCTCAAGGGCCTGCTCGCCGTTGTCCGGCTGGGACAGGATGAGGGAGTCGATGTCGACGCCCAGCTTCTTCGCGTACTCCGGGTCGAGGGCGTGCTCGGCGTCCACGAAGGCGACCGCACCGCCCGCCTTCTGCGCATTGGCCACGGCGTGCAGGGTCAGGGTCGTCTTACCGGAGGACTCGGGGCCGTACACCTCCACCACGCGGCCGCGCGGCAGCCCGCCGACGCCGAGCGCGACATCGAGCGCGGTCGACCCGGTGGGGATGACCTCGACGGGCTCATTCGGCCGCTCGCCCAGCCGCATCACCGCACCCTTGCCGAATTGTCGTTCAATCTGTGCGAGCGCGGCGTCGAGCGCCTTCTCGCGGTCGGTTCCTGCCATGGGTTCCACCCGATTTGCTTGAGTCGATCGCTTCACGTCAAAGACGCTAACCCCTGCCACTGACAATGGGCCCCGACGCCCTCCAGCCTGTGGACAACTCCAGGATTCCCGGAGCGCCGGAACCTCCATAAGAATGGATGTTCGATTTCAGTGTCAAGCACACGCCCCGGCGCGCCGCCGCCTGTTCTCGCCCGCCCGTGAGCCCATCCGCCGGTGCCGCGGACCCCTTCCCACCAGCCCCGACCCGGCCGCCGGGCCGCCACCCACCGCCGGGCGCGGGGACGGGAGCGGCCCCGGATGACGGGTCGCTTGCCGCGGCTCACCTCGCCCGGGCCGCCGATGCGCCCCGGCGGTACCTCAGTCGCGGTCCGGCGAGTCGGGCGCAGTACCGGGAGAATCCGGTGTGTCCCGGGTGCCGGAAGCGCCCGGGGCCCCCGGGGTGTCCGGAGCGGGGCGCCGTATCCCCGGCACCGCGCGGATCCGGTCCAGCAGCCGACCGCCTCGCCGCCGGTGGCCGTGGACCCGCGGATCGTCGGTCACGTCGTACCGCTTCACATACGCACCCAGGAACGCCTGGAGGGTGGCGACCGCGGGGATCGCGATCAGCGCGCCGACCGCGCCCAGCAGGGCCGTGCCGGCCACGACCGAGCCGAAGGCCACCGCGGGGTGGATGTCGACGGTCTTCGAGGTCAGCTTGGGCTGGAGCACATAGTTCTCGAACTGCTGGTACACCACGACGAATCCGAGCACCCACACCGCGTACCAGGGATCGACGGTGAAGGCGATCAGCATCGGCAGCGCGCCCGCCAGATAGGTGCCGATGGTCGGGATGAACTGTGAGACCAGACCCACCCAGACGGCGAGCGCGGGGGCATAGGGCACCCCCAGGATCTCCAGCAGGACGAAATGGGCGACTCCGGAGATGAGTGCCATCAGACCGCGCGAGTAGAGGTAGCCGCCCGTCTTGTCGACGGCGATCTCCCAGGCGCGCAGCACCTCGGTCTGCTTGGCCGGCGGCAGTACGGAGCAGATCGCGCGGCGCAGCCGCGGTCCGTCGGCCGCGAAGTAGAACGAGAACAGGAAGATCGTCAGCAGCTTGAACAGCCCGCCGAGCACGGTCGCGGAGACGTCCAGGACCCCGCTCGCGCTGTTCTGGACGTACTTCTGGAGCCAGTCCGAGCGCAGCAGGCTGTCCTGGACCTCGACCCGGGAGAGTTCCGTCCTGAAGGTCTGGTTGATCCAGTTGATGACCGAGTCCAGATACTCGGGGAAGTCCTCGACCATGGTCACGATCTGGTCGGCGAGCATCGACCCGAGCAGGACCACGAAGCCGATCCCCGCGACCAGGATTCCGAAGAAGACCAGGAAGGTGGCGAGTCCTCGCCGCATTCCACGGGCCGCCATCCTGCCCACGGCGGGCTCGATCGCGAGCGCCAGGAAAAAGGCGATGAGGAGGTTGATCAGCAGCCCGATGAGCTGGTGGAAGGCCCAGCTGCCCAGCTGGAAGCACGCGTAGAGGGCCAGCGCGAGCACGATGGCACGGGGCAGCCAGCGGGGCATCCGGGCTGCCCCGGAGGCGCCGGTCACCGAAGTGGTCGGCGGGACGTTCGGCGGAGTCACGCCTTCCGAGGGCACACCCGAAGCGGCGCCCCCTCCGGGCGCGTTCTCGGGGGTGCCGTCGGCCGACTGGCTCGGGGTCACACCTTGGGCAGGCACGGTTCTCCGGTCGGTTCTGTCCTGATCATGTCTGTCGCTCATCGGGGCCACCGGGAAAGTGTCGCCCAGGTCCCGCGCCCGTGAGGAGCCGCCCGGCGTTCTCCCGAGGACCGGAGCGAACGCGTACCGGGCGCCCCGCGGGAACCGGGCCCCCGGCGCCTTCCGATCGCCCCGGACCTCCGGGGTGCCCGAGGCGTTCCGGGTTCCTGAAGGTCTCGGGCCACTCGGCGACGGCCCCGGGATTCATCGGGCTCCCGGTTGCCCTCCGGGCGGATCACCGCTTGTCGGCAGGGATGTCGACGGCAGCGCAGACGGCCCGCCACACGTCCTTCGTCTCCCAGCCCGCGTCCAGCGCCTCATGGACCGTACGGCCACCGAGTTCGGCCATCACATGGTCCCGCGCAAAGGATTCCGCGTACGCCGGCCCGAAGTGGTCCGCCATCCGCTCCCAGAAAATCGTCAACCGCATGACGTCAGTATCCCGCCCCAGGGGGTGCGACCCGCCTCTTCCGTACCGTGCCGGCCCTTTCCGCCGTACGGTCGGGACATGGCCGGATCCGGAACAAGCCCCTCATCTGCCTCGCCCCTCGCCCGTGCCGAGCGTTTCATCTGGCTCACCGCCCGGGTGCTCGAACAACGGCGCTTCGCGTTCCACTTCCTGGGGGGCGCCCCCGAAGCCGTGGAGGCGGCGCTCTCCCCGTATCTCAACGAGGACGGCGGCTACGGCCACGCCCTGGAACCGGATCTGCGCGGTCCGGTCAGTCAGCCCCTGCACACGGCTCACGCCCTGCGCGTCCTGGACTCCATCGGCCGCTGCGGCGGACTGCGCGTGGAGCGGATGTGCCGCTACTTCACCGATGTGTCGACCTCCGACGGCGCTCTCCCGGCGATCCATCCCTCACAGCGCGGCTATCCGGCGGCGCCGTTCATCCCCGTCGTGGACAACCCGCCGGGAGAGCTGCTGACGACCGGCCCGGTGGTCGGGCTGCTGCACCGCAACGAGGTGTGGCACGCCTGGCTGTTCCGTGCCACGGACTTCTGCTGGGCGGCCGTGGAGTCGCTGGAGAAGTCCCATCCGTACGAGATCGAAGCCGCGGTCGCCTTCCTGGACGGTGTCCCGGACCGTGCCCGTGCGGAGGCCGCCGCGGACCGGCTGGGACGGCTGGTGCGCGAGCAGCGGCTCGCCGTGCTGGACCCCGCCCGGCCGGGCGACTACCCGGTCGCCGACGGTTACGCGCCGGGCGAGCACCACCATCCGTACGACTACGCCCCTACGCCCCGGTCGCTTGCCCGGCGCTGGTTCACGGACAGGGAGATGGAACGCTCGCTGGAGCACCTGGCGGGCGAGCAGCGGGAGGACGGCGGCTGGCCGGTCACCTGGCGTCAGTGGGCACCGACGATCGCGCTGGAGGCCCGGCCCATGGTGACGATCGAGGCGCTGCGCACGCTCGGTGCGTACGGACGCGTCATCGGCTGACCGGCGCGGGCGGCTCCGCGCGAGCACCTGACACCTGAGCGCAGACCCCCCGGGGCGAGCACCTGAGTGCAGGCGACTCGGGCACTCAGCCCGGGCACCTGAGCGCAGGCGCCTCGGCCCTGGCCCCTTGCCTTGGCCACCTCGGCTGGGCACATCGGCCCGGGCACCTCAGCCGCCGATCGCCCGCACCCCCGCCGTGACCACCACCGCCGCCGCGACGACGACCAGGAACGGCGCCCGCAGGACCAGTGCCAGGGCGGCGGCGGCAACCCCGGCCACGCGGGCGTCGACTTCCAGGCTGCCGCCCGAACTGAAGGTCTGCTGAGCGGTGAGGGCGGCCAGCAGGGCGACCGGGAGGAGGGCCGCCAGGCGCTGGACGAGCGGGCGTTCCAGGGCGCTGGCGGGGACGAGCAGCCCGGCCAGCTTGACGAGATAGCAGCCGACGACGGTCGCTCCGATCGCGATCCAGACGGTCATCGCTTCCCACCGTCCTCCCGGCTGTCCCGCGCTCCGCCGTCCGCCGTGCCTGCTCGGCCGCCCGGCCCGGCTTTCCTGTCCTCCGGCGTGTCTCCCCGGCCGTCCGGGGACCCTTCCCTGCCGTCCGCCGTCCCCACCTCGTCGTCCTCCGTGCCGTCGCTGCTCTCCGTCGCCGTGGGGGCGCTCCCGCCGCCCGCATCTCCGAAACGTTTCGCTCCTGCGGTACCGAGTCTCATCCCCCGCCCCTTGACCCACAGCACGGCGGGCGCGGCCAGTGCGGCGACCAGCACGGGCACTCCGGCGGGCAGCACGGGAAGCAGGCCGAGCCCGAGAACGACGGCGAGCCCGGCCACCGCCCGCTCGGTGGCGGTACGCAGCATGGGCGCGAGCAGCGCCAGGAAGACGGCGGGGCCTGCGGCGTCCAGCCCCCAGGCGTCGGTGTCCCCGATGGCCTCGGCGCCCAGCGCCCCGAGGAGCGTGGTCAGGTTCCACAGCACATAGAGCGTCGCGCCCGTCACGGTGAAGCCGAGGCGCACGGCCCGCCGTGTCGGCTGGGCCAGGGCGACGGCGGTCGTCTCGTCGATCACCCAGTGCGCGGCGAGGGGCCGTACGAACCGGGGCAGGGCGAGGAGCTGCGACAGCCGCAGTCCGTAGAAGGCGTTGCGCACGCCGAGGAAGAAGGCCCCGGCGGCGGCCGTGAACGGATTGCCGCCCGCCGCGATCGCTCCGACCAGGGCGAACTGCGACGCTCCGGTGAAGACCAGCAGGCTGAGCGCGCAGGTCTGGAGAAGACTGAGCCCGGACCCGGCGGAGGTCACACCGAACGCGAATCCGGAGAGTCCGACCGCCACACCCACGCCCAGCGCGTCACGGACGACGGCGGAGTCCGGCTTGGACGCGGGCTCGGCGGTACCCGGCGTCCTCGGTGAGGACGCCGGGCGGTCTGGGGGAGGGCTCTCCATGGGAGCGGTCTTCTCTGCCATCCGGCGCAGGCTACGCGGAAGACGGCTCACCGTTCTTGTACATTCTTGCGCCCTGCACGCGGCGTCCCGTCTCCGTCGCGGTTCCCGTCCCCGGGCACCGCGCCCCGGCTCCCCCACGGCCCCCGGCCCTGGGGCGGCAGCGGATTCGGGCTCCGTGCCGGGCCCGCTCCAGAAGGCCGCGATGCGCCTAAGGAGCGCGCACGCCCCGCGCGCTCTTTGCGGTACGCGCCGGGTGGCACACCCACGATCCGGGTGAAATGACGGTTCAGATGCGGCTGGTCACTGAAGCCCACGGCGACCGCCACCTCGGAGGGCGCTGTCCCGGAGTCCAGCAGGCCACGGGCACGGCGTACGCGGGCGTCGGTGAGCCAGGTGTGCGGCGGCATTCCGTACTGCGCCTTGAAGGCACGCAGCAGCGCGAAGGGGCTGGTGCCGAGTTCGAGCGCGAGCCGCTCCAGGGAGGGCGGCTCGGTCATACGCTCCTCCAGCAGGGCCCTGGCCAGGGCCGCCGTACGGGCGCCGGATGTCCTCGGCGTACGGGAGGAGGCCGGGCTGCCGCCGTGACTGCCGAGCAGCCTGGCCACGGCGACCCGCAGAAGGCTGTCGGCGGCGAGCGCGTTGCCCGCCTCGGCCGCCTGGTAGACGCCGGGGATCAGCGCGGCGGTTCCGGGGTCGTCGACGAGAACCTCGCGGAAGCCGGGCGTCCCGCGTACGGTACTCACCTCGCGCGCAATCTCCCGGACCAGTTCCGCCGCGGGGTACAGGGCGATGTAAGCCCAGCCGTCGGGGTCCTTGGAGCGGGCGGCGTGCGGCTGCTCCGGATTGAACAGGATGACCTCGCCGGGGCCCGCGTCGACGACGCCCTCCCGTACCCGCATCCGTTCCACGCCGCTGATGACCGAGCCGAGGAGGAAACTCTCGTGGCTGTGACGGGGAAAGGTGTGCCGGACATAGCGGGCGCGCAGCAGTTCGAGGCCCGGCAGCCCGTCGTACCGCCAGTGCCTCGCCGATTCGCTCCGTACCGGACCGCTCATGCGGCCATTGTGCCTCCCGCGCCGCCGCATCCGCCGCCGCACCCCTTCTGAGCTGCACTTTCCCGGAGCGGCCGTCGATTGTCAGTGGTGCGGTGCACGATGGGGGGCATGGCCAGGACTGCGCTCGACTCCTTCTCTCCCGCGACCCGGAGCTGGTTCACGGGAGCTTTCAGCGCGCCCACCGCCGCGCAGGAAGGGGCATGGCGGGCGATCGGGGAGGGCTCGGACGTCCTGGTCGTCGCCCCGACGGGCTCGGGCAAGACGCTCGCGGCCTTCCTGGCCGCTCTGGACCGGCTGGCGTCCACGCCCCCGCCCGCCGAGGCCAGGATGCGCTGCCGGGTGCTGTACGTATCACCGCTGAAGGCCCTGGCGGTCGATGTGGAGCGCAATCTCCGCAGTCCGCTCACCGGCATCCGCCAGGAGTCGGTGCGGCTGGGACTTCCCGAGCCGGAGGTCCGGGTCGGTATCCGCTCGGGCGACACCCCGCCCGCCGAGCGCCGGTCCCTGGCCACCAGACCGCCGGACATCCTGATCACCACACCCGAGTCGCTGTTCCTGATGCTCACCTCCTCGGCGAGGGACGCGCTCGCGGGCGTGGAGACGGTGATCCTGGACGAGGTGCACGCGGTCGCCGGGACCAAACGGGGCGCGCATCTCGCCCTGTCGCTGGAGCGGCTGGACGAGCTGCTGCCGCGCCCCGCCCGCCGTATCGGTCTGTCGGCGACGGTGCGCCCGGTGGACGAGGTGGCCCGGTATCTCTCCCCCCGGCGGAAGGTGGAGATCGTCCAGCCCCGGTCGGGCAAGGAGTTCGATCTGTCGGTGGTCGTACCGGTCGAGGATTTGGGGGAGCTGGGCGGGTCACCGGCCTCCGAGTCCTCGCCGGGCTCTTCCGGTGACGGCGGCGACAAACCCTCGATCTGGCCGCATGTCGAGGAGAGGATCGCCGATCTCGTCCAGTCGCACCGCTCCACCATCGTCTTCGCCAACTCCCGCCGCCTGGCCGAGCGCCTGTGCAACCGGCTGAACGAGATCGCGTACGAGAGAGCCACCGGCACCCCGTTCGACTCGCCCGACTCCGCCACCGGCCGGCCCGGGGCGGGCACACCGGCCGAGATCATGGCCCAGTCGGGTGCCGCTCAGGGCGCCCCTGCCCTGCTCGCCCGCGCGCACCACGGCTCGGTCTCCAAGGAGCAGCGCGCCCTGGTGGAGGAGGATCTCAAGGCGGGCCGGCTGCCCGCCGTGGTGGCCACCTCCAGCCTTGAGCTGGGCATCGACATGGGCGCGGTGGATCTGGTCGTCCAGGTCGAGTCACCGCCGTCCGTGGCCTCCGGCCTCCAGCGGGTGGGCCGTGCGGGCCATCAGGTCGGCGCGGTCTCCACGGGTGTCGTCTTCCCGAAGTACCGGGGCGATCTGGTCCAGGCCGCCGTGGTCACCGAGCGGATGCGCACGGGCTCCATCGAGGCGCTGCGGATCCCGTCCAATCCGCTGGACGTGCTGGCGCAGCAGTTGGTCGCCATGGTCGCGCTGGACACCTGGCAGGCGGACGACCTGCTGGCGCTGACGCGCCGGGCCGCGCCGTTCGCCTCGCTGCCGGAATCGGCCTTCACGGCCGTCCTCGACATGCTCGCCGGACGCTATCCCTCCGATGCCTTCGCCGAGCTGCGTCCCCGTGTGGTCTGGGACCGGGTGGCGGGCACCGTCACCGGCAGGCCGGGCGCACAGCGCCTGGCCGTGACCTCGGGCGGCACGATCCCCGACCGCGGGCTGTTCGGCGTCTTCCTCGCGGGCGCGGACCCCAAGAAGGGCGGGGGGCGGGTCGGGGAGCTGGACGAGGAGATGGTGTACGAGTCGAGGGTGGGCGATGTCTTCACCCTGGGCACCACCTCCTGGCGTATCGAGGACATCACCCGGGACAGGGTGCTGGTGTCCCCCGCCCCCGGGGTGCCGGGCAGGCTGCCGTTCTGGAAGGGCGACCAGCTGGGCCGACCGCTCGAACTGGGGCGCGCGGTGGGCGCGTTCCTGAGGGAGGTCGGCGCCCTCTCCGAGGAGGACGGCCGGCTGAGACTGCTGGCCGCGGGCCTGGACGCCTGGGCCGCCGACAATGTCCTCGCCTATCTCGACGAGCAGCGCCGCGCCTGCGGGCATGTGCCCGACGACCGGACGATCCTCGTGGAGCGGTTCCGCGACGAGCTGGGCGACTGGCGGGTGGTGATCCACTCCCCCTTCGGCGCCCAGGTGCACGCACCCTGGGCACTGGCCCTCGGCGCCCGCCTCGCCGAGCGGTACGGCATGGACGCACAGGTGATGCACGCCGACGACGGCATCGTGCTGCGGCTCCCGGACGCCGATCTGATGGGCCTGGACCTGCTCGACCAGGACCCGGTCCATACGGACACGGCGTTCGACAGCGAGCAGGCCCCCGTAGGAGCGGCCGACGCCCTCTTCGACAAGGGCGAGATCGCCTCGATCGTCACGGACCAGGTGGGCGGCTCCGCGCTGTTCGCCTCACGGTTCCGCGAGTGCGCCGCGCGGGCCCTCCTGCTGCCCCGGCGCGATCCCGGCAAGCGCACTCCGCTGTGGCAGCAGCGCCAGCGCGCGGCCCAGCTGCTCCAAGTGGCCGGCGAGTTCGGCTCCTTCCCGATCGTCCTCGAAGCGGTGCGGGAATGCCTCCAGGACGTTTTCGACGTGCCGGGACTCACCGAGTTGATGGGCGACATCGAGTCCCGCAGGGTCCGGATGGTCGAGGTGACGACACCCGAGCCCTCGCCCTTCGCCCGCTCACTTCTCTTCGGCTATGTCGCCCAGTTCCTGTACGAGGGGGACTCACCGCTCGCCGAGCGGCGCGCGGCAGCCCTCTCCCTGGACTCCCGGCTCCTCTCCGAGCTGCTGGGCCAGGCCGAGCTGCGTGAGCTGCTCGACCCCGATGTCCTCACCGAGCTGGAGCGCGAGCTCCAGTGGCTCACCGAGGACCGTCGGATCAAGGACGAGGAGGGTGTCGCCGATCTGCTGCGGGTGCTGGGCCCGCTGACCGACGCCGAACTGGCCGAGCGCGGCTCGGATCCACGCTGGCCGGAAGAGCTCGCCAAGTCCCGCCGGGCGATCCGGGTCAGGGTCGCGGGCGAGGACCGCTGGGCGGCGGTCGAGGACGCCGGCCGGCTGCGGGACGCGCTGGGCACCGCGCTGCCGGTGGGAGTCCCGGAGGCGTTCACCGAGCCCGTCAGGGATCCGCTGGGCGATCTGCTGGCCCGGTTCGCCCGCACCCACGGCCCGTTCACCTCGGCACAGGCGGCGGAGCGCTTCGGTCTCGGCGCGGCCGTCACGGACGGGGCCCTTCAGCGGCTGGCCGCGGGAGGCCGGGTGGTGCAGGGCGAGTTCCATCCCTCCGGCATCGGCCGGGAGTGGTGCGACGCGACCGTGCTGCGCCGGCTGCGCCGCCGCTCCCTGGCGGCGCTGCGCCATGAGCTGGAGCCCGTCCCGCCGGCCGCGCTCGCCACCTTCCTCCCCCAGTGGCAGCATCTGGGCGGCCACGGTCTGCGCGGGATCGACGGGCTGGCGCGAGCGATCGAGCAGCTCCAGGGAGCCGCCGTCCCCGCCTCCGCACTGGAGAAGCTGATCCTGCCCTCCCGCGTCCAGGGGTACGGCCCGGCCCTGCTGGACGAGTTGACCACCACCGGCGAGGTCGTCTGGGCGGGCGCGGGCGCTCTGCCGGGCAAGGACGGCTGGATCTCCCTCTATCTCGCCGATGCCGCGCCGATGCTCCTCCCCCGGCCCCATCCCCTGGAGTTCACCGCACTCCACGAATCCGTACTGACCGCCCTCGCGCCCGGGTACGGCCTGTTCTTCCGTCAGATCGCCGACCAGGTCCGGGCCACCACCCACCCGGACGCCACGGATCCGCAGCTGGCCGACTCCATCTGGGATCTCGCCTGGTCCGGGCGGCTCACCAATGACACATTGTCACCGCTGCGTTCGCTGCTCGGCTCGGGCCGCACCGCCGGCTCCACGGCCCACCGGGCGAAGCGGACCGTGCCCCGGGGCAGATACGGAAGCCTCACGGCGGCGGCCCGGCCCGCCTCCCGCAGCGGCCCGCCGACCGTGAGCGGCCGATGGTCGCTGCTCCCGGCCGCCGAGCCCGATCCGACGCACCGCGCGCACGCGCTGGCCCGTACCCTGCTGGACCGCCACGGGGTGGTGACCCGGGGCGCGGTCGCTGCCGAGGGGGTCGAGGGCGGGTTCTCGGCAACGTACCGGGTCCTGTCCGCCTTCGAGGACAGCGGCCAGGCGCGCAGGGGTTATGTGGTGGAGGGGCTGGGGGCCGCCCAGTTCGCCATGGACGGCGCGGTGGACCGGCTGCGCGCGGCGGCGACCGCCAGGGAGCGCGGCGACGGACGTACCGCGCCCGAGGCGGTGGTCCTGGCCGCCGCCGACCCCGCCAACGCGTACGGAGCCGCCCTGCCCTGGCCCGAGCCCCCGGACGGGGCCGGCCACAAGCCCGGCCGGAAGGCCGGCTCACTGGTGGTCCTGGTCGACGGCGAGCTGACGCTGTACATGGAGCGTGGCGGAAAGTCGCTGCTGGCCTGGTCGGCCGACCACGACTCCCCCGCGCTCCTCGCGGCGGCAGGGGCCCTCGCGGAAGCCGCCCGGGCGGGCGCGCTCGGCACCGTGACGGTAGAGCGGGCCAACGGCGTCCCGGCGCTGTCCTCGCCCCTCTCCCGGCTCCTGGAGTCGGCGGGCTTCCACGCCACACCCCGGGGGCTGCGACTGCGGCCCTGACACAGCGGACGCCACCGTCCCGCATCATGGATGTCATGCCCGAAGGAGACACCGTCTGGCAGACCGCGAAGCGCCTGCACCACGCCCTCGCCGGGCGCAGCCTCACCCGGTTCGACCTGCGGGTTCCCCGGTTCGCCACCGCCGACCTCACCGGCAGGACGGTGCTGGACGTCACCCCGCGCGGCAAGCATCTCCTCACCCGGATCGAGGGCGGCCTCACCCTCCATTCCCATCTGCGGATGGACGGTGCCTGGCGCGTCTTCGAAACAGGCCGGCGCTGGCACGGCGGCCCCGCGCACCAGATCAGGGCCGTCCTCGGCAATGTCTCCCACACGGCCGTCGGCTACCGGCTGCCCGTGCTGGCGCTGCTGCGCACCGAGGACGAGGCCGGGGTCGTGGGCCATCTCGGACCGGATCTGCTGGGCCCCGACTGGGACACGGGGACGGCCCTGGCGAATCTGCTCTCCGACCCGGGCCGCGCACTCGGCGAGGCTCTGCTCGACCAGCGCAATCTCGCCGGGATCGGCAATGTGTACAAGTCGGAGCTGGCGTTCCTGGCGCGGGTGACTCCCTGGCTCCCGGTCGGCGGCCTGCCCGAAGGGGTTCCCGAGCGGCTGGTCGTCACCGCCCACCGGCTCCTCGACGCGAACAAGAGCACCTTCGACCGCCGGACCACGCCCG
Organism: Streptomyces sp. NPDC051018; assembly: GCF_044456085.1. Classification (NCBI taxonomy): domain Bacteria; kingdom Bacillati; phylum Actinomycetota; class Actinomycetes; order Kitasatosporales; family Streptomycetaceae; genus Streptomyces; species Streptomyces sp. NPDC051018. The sequence goes on along the minus strand of NZ_JBITFN010000020.1, from coordinate 21,673 downwards.
GAGGCACCGCTGCCGCCCGCAGCTCCCGGCTGTACGTCTACGGCCGCGAGGGCCTGCCCTGTCTGCGCTGCGGATCCCTCATCCGCAAGGCGACCCAGGGCGACGGCGGCGGAGGCGAGCGCGTCACCTACTGGTGCCCGGGCTGTCAGTCCGGCCCGACCGCCTGACGGACCGGCCCCCCTCACGGGCCAGCCGCCTCCCAGATCAGCCGCCTCACGGGCCAGTCACCTCCCAGATCGGCAGCCTCGCGGACCAGCCGTTGACGCATCGGCGCCCTGACGGAACCGCCCCCTGAGGACCGGCGGACGGGACGGACCGGCCGCCCGGCGAGCCACCCGCTGGACCGGCCGGTCGACGAACTCCCCGGCCGAACCCACCCGCCGCCCCGTGGGCCGGTGCCCGGCAAGATAATTGACTACCCATCAGATTCGGTCGTACGGTCCCGGCATGCCACTCAAGGCGTACGACCTCACGGGACGGACCGCGTTGATCACCGGGGCGGCGGGCGGGATCGGCAGGGCATCCGCCGCGCTGCTGGCCGAGGCCGGGGCCACGGTCCACTGCGCCGATATCGACGAGAAGGGACTGGCCGGCACACGCGAACTGATCGCCGACGCCGGTGGAACGGCGTACGTCCACCCACTCGATGTGACCGACCGCGCGCAGGTGAAGGCCACGGTCGCCACCGTGACCGCGGCGGCACGGCTCGACATCCTCGCCGCCATCGCCGGGATCATGCACAGCGGCACGGTCCTGGAGACCCGGGACGAGGACCTCGACCGGGTGCTGGCCGTCAACTTCAAGGGCGTCCTGTACGCGTGCCAGGAGTCGGCCCGCGCCATGATCGCGGCGGGCACCGCCGGCTCCCTCGTCACCATGGCCTCCGGGGCCGTGGACGCCGCGAACTCCGGCCTCCTCTGCTACAGCGCGGCCAAGGCGGCGGTGGTCCAGCTGACCCGGACCCTCGCGACGGAACTGGGGCCGCACGCCATCCGGGTGAACGCCGTCGCCCCAGGCTGGGTCCGTACACCCATGACCGACCGCCATGACGCCTCGCTCCAACGGCAGGCAGAGGCGGCGATGGTCCGGATCTCCCCGCTCGGCCGCGTCGGAGAGCCCGAGGACATCGCCCACGCGGTGCTGTATCTGGCCTCGGACGCTTCCTCGTTCACAACCGGTCAGATCATCCGCCCGAACGGCGGTGTCGCCATGCCCTGGTGACCTCACCGCCCCCGGCATCCCCGACAGCGCCCGTACCATCGGCACCCACAGCACCACCCGTACCACCGGCACCCGCACCCGCACCCGCGGAAGTGCCTCTGAACGCCGTCACATGGACCGGCAGCAGGCTCAGCCCCCACCCGCCTGCGGCCACGGCTCCTTCCACGAGCCCGGTCCGCTCCGGTACGAGCACCAGCCTCAGGACGGCCCACCACCACAGCCCGCCGCCCATCAGCACGGCCAGCACGAGCCCGCGAGCGGCCACCGGCACGAGGACGCACTCGCGTCGCACCATGGCTGCCTCCCTCCGGTCCACGCTAGCCCGGCGCCACCCCACCGAGGGAGGCGCACCGGATGCAAGCCCGGCGCACGGGACCTGGGCGCGCGCGGAGTGCCCACACGCCTGTCCACGGGTCCATGGCTCCGTTCGCCGGACCCGTACACCGGACCGGCCCGAAGTACCGGCCAGGCGCCAAACGCATACATCAGCACCTGGCACCGGCACGACAGTCGTACGCCCGGCACCGGGCGCCGGGCCCGCCCAGGGGGCTCACACGGCCCGTACGCTCCCGGTCCACGCACCTGCGCCCGGAACATCCATCGGAAGTCTCCCCCGGGACCACCCGTGCCGCATCCAGAACCATGCAGAACGGACGGCACGCCCATTCGGGGCCCGGCTGAGCCCGAGAAGCCCTCCTGTCCGCCTCGCGGGCCCTCCCGCCCCGCACCCCCCACACGCCCATGGACCCACTCCACCCCGAGAACGCCGGACGCACGCGGTTCACGCCCACAACGCACCCCCGCTCCCGCCGACCGCGACCGCCAAGGCATGACAAGTCCGGTGTGCCAGGACACCGATGACCCCGCCGGGGTGCGCGCTTCGCCGTTTTCCCCACGCCATGCGCACAGGTGCTCGATGATGACGGTCCCAACAACTGTCCCAGGAGAAACATGCGTACCCGCATCACCACGGCCGCCGTCATCAGCGTGCTCCTGACTCTCACCGCCTGCGGTGCGGAGCCCGAGCCGGAGAAGCGGGCCTCGGACAAGCCGTCAACCCAGGGCACCGGCACTGCCGACGGAGTGACCTCGGAGCAACAGGCGAGTGCCCGCAAGGCCGCGGGCGTCCCGGAGGAGCCCACCGGGGCCGAGCGCGCCGAACTGATCGCCACCATCGCCAAGGTGGCCCCGGACGCGGCCAAGCACGAGGAGAAGGCCGTCCTCGGCGCGCTGAACCAGTGCGCGGCGATCCACGCGAAGGCCCCCAAGCTGGACTGGCTCGCGGCGCAGCGCTTCAGCTACAAGGGTGTGAACACGAGCGAGTCACAGGGCAAGGAGCTCAACCAGGCCCTGAAGGACGGATTCTGCAAGGTGTAGTCACAGCTCCCGGGCAGACACCGGCACCGGCACCGAATCCGTATCGCCCGGACGCCACACCCCCTGTCCGCCACCGGCAGACCTTCGGCCCGTGCCCGGCACCCCGCCCCTGGAAGCACGACGGCCCCCGAGGAGTGCGCAACTCCTCGGGGGCCTCGGGACCCTCTTCCTCGCCATCAGGGGCCGCCTGACGGACGCCCCCGGATGCGGCAGGCGGCCACCGCCCACCAGAAGGCTGATCGATCAGGTCACGGAACCGCCGAACCTCCCGGACCACCGAACCTGCCGACCACAGAACCTCCGGCTCGCCAGGCGCCACCGACCAGGTCAGACGCTCTCGGCCTGGAACATCCACGCGTGCTTCTCCAGGTCGGCCGTGAGCCCGATCAGGATGTCCTGGCTCACCGGGTCCGGATCCGCGGTCGCCGCGATGCGCTCACGCATACGGGCGATCACCGCGCCGAGCCCGTCCACCAGGATGCGGACGGCGTCGACGTCCTTGATCCAGCCGTCGGGGGTAGTGCCGATCGCGCTCTGGGCAGCCACGGTGGCGGCACGCCCGTCCGGGGTCACCCCGATCGCCGAGCAGCGCTCCGCCACGGTGTCCGAGTGCAGCCGGGCGGTGTCGACGACCTCGTCGAGCTGGAGATGGACGGAACGGAAGCGCGGCCCCATGACATTCCAATGGACCTGCTTGGCCACGAGCCCGAGGTCCACCAGATCGACGAGCGCCCCCTGAAGTGCTTCTCCGACCGTCTTCAGGTCGGCATCGGACAGCGGGCTCTTCACGACAGACATGCGTTCCTCCAGTCGATTGCACAACCATGTCCCACCATGACATATCGGCCTCGACGGAACATTTCGGGGGGTACGCGATGCCCTCACCGCCCTCACCCCGGTACTGATCCGGTCGGTCGATCATCCCGGAGGGCCGAAGCCACAGGTCACCGGCCACCGGCCCCAGAACCCCGCACAGCCACCGCGCCCCACGCACACCCCTGAGCGACCACCCCCACCCGGGAGCACCGCCCCGGCACCCCGCGCCTCGGGCAGACCGCACACCTGGTACCCGTCTCCACGCCCATGACCAGGCCATCACCGCGGGTACCCACTCACGCCCAACGAAAAAACCCGCCCAACGAAAAGCCCCGGCCAACGCAACAACCCCGCCCAACGCAGAAACCCCGGCCCGCCGCCCTCACGGGGCAGCGACCGGGGCTCGGCCCGTATTCACTACGGCTCGGACCTGAACCGAGCCACTCGAACCGGACCGCTCCGAACCTCGCACCGGCGGCACAGGGGCCGCAGGGACGACGGGTCAGGCAGCAACGACGTCGACGGCCTCCGCCGGCGCCTTGATCGTCACCCGCTCCGTCGGCACACCCGCCACCGACGTCACGGAGACGGAATTGAGCATCGGGCGTACTGGCGCAGGCACCGGCTCACTCGCCGCTGCCGACTCGGCCAGCTCGGCCAGCGAGAGTTCGTCGCTCACTTCACGCATGAGCTCGGACATCCGTACGTCAAGCGCGTCGCAAATCGCGGAGAGCAGCTCGGAGGAAGCCTCCTTCTGCCCCCGCTCCACCTCGGAAAGATAGCCGAGCGAAACTCGGGCGGACGAGGAGACTTCGCGCAGAGTACGGCCCTGGCGCTGGCGCTGCCGACGCAGCACGTCACCCAACAGGCGACGGAGCAGAATCATCGGTGGCTCCCTCCTCGGACCGCGTAGCCGCATCCTTCACGCCCCACCGTACCGCCTCGCGCTGCGGCCGTGCGGGGAGCGATGTCGTGTTCACTCAGGGCTGCAAACATCAATTCCCCCCGTTCTGTTCCGTATCCTGTGCCCGCGCATTTTCCCGGAGTTCGCCGGAGAGCAGCCCGAGCACGCTCCGTACACTCTCTCTACGGATTTCCGCCCGGCTGCCGTTCAACCGCAGCGCGGCCACTTTCTCACCTCCGCGGGGTCGCGATACGGCCACGAAGACCGTTCCGACCGGGCGGCCGTCCTGGGGCTCGGGGCCCGCGACGCCGGTCGTGGCGATGCCCCAGTCCGCCCCCAGGGCGGTCCGGACTCCCGCCGCCATCTGCCGCGCCACCTCGGGGTCCACCGCGCCACGCTCCGCCAGAAGGGTCCCGTCCACACCGAGAAGCTCCTGTTTGAGAGCCGTCGCATAGGCCGTCACGGACCCGCGGAAGGCCGCCGATGCCCCGGGTACGGAGGTCAGCTCCGCGGCCACCAGACCGCCCGTGAGGGACTCGGCGACGGCAAGGGTCTCGCCACGCTCCGCAAGCAGCGCGAGCACCCGCTCCGCCGTGGTGCGGGCCTGCGTCACCGCTCGTCCAGGGCGGTGCCGCGCTCCTTGGCCAGTCCCCTGCGCCTCAGCATGACCGCCTGGCGTACATAGTCCAGGCCCGTGACGACCGTCAGCACGACGGCGAGGGCCATCACCCAGAATCGGAGCGTCGCCAGCCCCCCGGTCAGCGCCAGGACGTACATCCCGACTGCCGTGCCCTGGGCGAGGGTCTTGAGCTTTCCGCCGCGGCTGGCCGGAATCACTCCATGCCGGATCACCCAGAACCGCATCAGCGTGATCCCCAGCTCACGGAAGAGGATCACACCGGTCACCCACCACGGCAGATCGCCGAGCGCGGACAGGGTGATCAGACCGGCCGCCATGATCGCCTTGTCGGCGATCGGATCGGCGATCTTCCCGAAGTCGGTGACAAGGTTGTACGAACGTGCGAGATGGCCGTCGAAAACGTCGGTGATCATGGCGACGGCGAACGCGGCCCAGGCCCAGGCCCGCCAGACCGGATCGTATCCGCCGTCCTGGAGCATCAGCAGCACGAAGGCGGGCACCAGCACCAGCCGGATCATGGTCAGGATGTTGGCGATGTTCCAGAGGCTGGCCTGATTGACGGCCGCAGCGCCCAGCTTGCCGCCGGGTGCGGGCCTTCCGGTCCCGCCCCCCGCGGATGCCGGCACTCCGGTCATCTGCCCGCCTCCTCGCCCGGGACCCGGCGGCCGCCCTCCGGCCCGCCGGAGGCATGCGAGGCGGCCAGGGTCACCGTCTGCCCGGCGCCGGCCGGAGCCGCGGTACCGGTACCAGGAGCACCGGCACCCACCGTGACCGCATGCTCCGGCCCCGGAGCCGCACCCGTACCGGCTGCCACCGCACCCACCGCAGGAACCTGATGATCCCCTTCCGGAAGACCGCGGTACCGGGCCACCAGGTCGACACCCTCCGTACCGACGGCCTCGGCCCTGACCATGCTGCCGGGTACCAGTCCCTCGCGGGAGGTGAAGACGACCTGGCCGTCCGTCTCCGGCGCCTGGTGAGCGGCCCGGCCGATCGCGCCGTCCTCGCCGTCGACGGACTCGACGAGCACGACCAGGCTCTCCCCGATCCGCTCCTCGGCGCGCTGCGCGGTCAGCTCGTCCGCCAGCCGGGACAGATGCGCGAGACGCTCGGCGACGATCTCCTCGTCCAGCTTGTCCGGGTACGAGGCCGCCTCCGTACCCTCCTCGTCCGAGTAGCCGAACACCCCGATGGCGTCCAGCCGCGCCTCGGTGAGAAAGCGCTCCAGCTCGGCGAAGTCCGCCTCGCTCTCGCCCGGGAAACCGACGATGAAGTTCGAGCGCACACCGGCGTCCGGGGCCTTGGCCCTGATGGTCTCCAGCAGGTCGAGGAAGCGCTCGGTGTCGCCGAAGCGCCGCATCGACCGCAGCACCCCGGCCGCGGAGTGCTGGAAGGAGAGATCGAAGTAGGGCGCGACGCCGGGTGTGGAGGTCAGCACATCGATCAGCCCGGGCCGCATCTCGGCGGGCTGGAGATAGCTGACCCGGACCCGCTCGATGCCGTCGACCGCCGCCAGCTCCGGAAGCAGCGTCTCCAGCAGCCGGATGTCGCCGAGGTCCTTGCCGTACGAGGTGTTGTTCTCCGAGACGAGCATGACCTCCTTCACGCCCTGCTCGGCCAGCCAGCGCGTCTCCCCGAGGACGTCGCCGGGGCGCCGGGAGATGAAGGAGCCCCGGAACGACGGGATGGCGCAGAAGGTGCACCGCCGGTCACAGCCGGAGGCGAGCTTGACGGACGCGACGGGGCTGGTGCCGAGCCTGCGCCGCAGTGGTGCGCGAGGGCCGGAGACCGGCGCGACTCCCTCGGGGAGATCGGCGGGCGCCTCGGGAAGCACGGCGGCCCCGCCGTGCCCGGGGAGGGCCACATCGGTCGCCCCCTGGCGCTCGACCGGGCTGAGCGGAAGGAGTTTGCGCCGGTCACGGGGAGTGTGCGAGGCGTGGACACCACCGCTGAGGATGGTCTGGAGCCGGTCGGAGATATCGGCGTAGTCGTCGAAGCCCAGGACGCCGTCGGCCTCGGGCAGCGCGTCGGCCAGTTCCTTGCCGTACCGCTCGGCCATGCAGCCGACGGCGACCACGGCCTGGGTGCGGCCGTGGTCCTTGAGATCGTTGGCTTCCAGGAGGGCGTCGACGGAGTCCTTCTTGGCCGCTTCGACGAAGCCGCAGGTGTTGACGACCGCGACATCCGCGTCGGCGGCTTCCTCGACCAGCTCCCAGCCGTCCGCTGCCAGACGGCCTGCTAGCTCCTCCGAGTCCACCTCGTTACGGGCGCAGCCAAGAGTGACGAGGGCGACGGTACGGCGTTCGGGCATGGGCTCAACACTACTTCGTCCAGGCGGGCACCCTTGCCCGAGGCTCCCGGCCTTGCGGCGCCGGGGGCCCTGCGAGCTGCGGTGTCAGCCGTGTGAACCGGCCCTGGGAATCGCTTGTTCTAGCCTGCCTCGGGGTCTCCCCTGGTGTACGAGAGCCGCTCGACCTGGCCGGGCTCGAACTCGTTCCGGACCTGCTTGCCGTTCACGAACAGTTCGATCGCCCCCGCGTTCCCGAGGACGAGGTCGATGCGCCGGTCGTCCTGGAAGATCTTGGACTCGCCCTTTTCGAGCGTTCCGTCGAAGATCTGCTTGCCGTTGTGGGACTTGGCCGAAATCCAGCTCCTGCCCTGGAGCACGGTCAGCTTCACCGTCACCTTGTCCTTGGGCACGGCGGCGATGGCGTCGCTCCCCGACGGGACAGGCTTGGGGCCGGGGGGCTTGTCGGTGGACGGCTTCTTCGTGCCGCTCGACTTGTCGGCCGTGGGGCCCTCCGCCACCTGACCGCTCTTGCCGCCGTCGTCGCTGTCGCCGCTGAAGAGGGTGAAGCCGACGAATCCGACCACGGCGACGATCGCGGCGACCATCGCCGCGGTCCAATTGGGGCGGCGGGGCTCGGGCCGGATCCGCTCGGCCTCGAACAGCGGCGCGGCGGGGGTCGGCGCCGGCCGCCCGCCGTGCTCGGCGTCGTACTGCTCGACCAGCGGGGCCGGGTCGAGGCCGACGGCGCGCGCGATCATGCGGATGTGCCCGCGGGCGTAGACGTCGCCGCCGCTGCGGGAGAAGTCGTCCTCCTCGATCGCGTGGACGATCGGGACGCGTACGCGGGTGGTGGCACTGACCTCGTCGACGGTCAGGCCGGAATCGATACGGGCCTGCTGGAGCACGTAGCCGACCGAAGGCCGGGCGTCCTGGTCGGAAGGCCGGTCGTCTTCGGGGGAGTTGCCGATGGACACGAGGGCGCCTTTCGAGCGTGTAACCACCTGCCGGAGGTTCAGTCTATGGGTGGTACGAAAGGGTGGGGCAACCGGTCGGAGGGACTTTGTACGCCATCGGAATGGCCGGCACATCCGTGATGGTGGAACGCATTTTTCCGTCCCCTTCTCCAACTTGACGTAGCGCCGGGGGAAACGGTTGCTCTGCCTCCCGTACGGGTGAGTCGCGCCCGCCCGAATGGCGGGAGGCGCCTCTCCCGAAGGGGCCGGACGGGCCCCGGGGGACACCCGCCGACACCTGAACCGACACCGAACCGACACCTGAACCGGAGCCAGGGCCACCGCCGGCGGAACCGGAGCGGACACCGACGCCGAAGCGGAAGCCGGAGCCGGGGCGGACACCGACGTCTGAGCGGCATCTGAAGGCCAGTCCCCGCCTCCTCGCTCCGATCCTCGGCCGGTGACGCCTGGCTCCGGGACGCCGTGACGCCCCGACGCGCTGACGCCCAGGACGCCTCGGACGTCCTAGGAGGGAGACTCCCCCCGGATCACGGCCAGCACTCCATCCAATTCGTCGGGCTTCACCAGAACGTCACGCGCCTTGGAGCCCTCGCTGGGTCCGACGATGTTCCGGGACTCCATCAGATCCATCAGCCGGCCCGCCTTGGCGAAGCCGACGCGCAGCTTGCGCTGGAGCATGGACGTGGACCCGAACTGGGTGGAGACGACCAGTTCGGCGGCCTGGCACAGCAGATCGAGGTCGTCGCCGATGTCCTCGTCGATTTCCTTCTTCTGCTTGCTGCCGACCGTGACGTCGTCGCGGAAGACGGGGGCCATCTGGTCCTTGCAGTGCTGGACGACGGCCGCGACCTCCTCCTCGGTCACGAAGGCGCCCTGCATACGAGTCGGCTTGTTCGCGCCCATCGGCAGGAAGAGCCCGTCGCCCTTGCCGATCAGCTTCTCCGCGCCTGGCTGGTCCAGGATGACCCGGCTGTCGGCGAGCGACGAGGTGGCGAAGGCGAGCCGCGAGGGCACATTCGCCTTGATCAGACCGGTGACCACATCGACGGACGGCCGCTGGGTGGCCAGCACCAGATGGATCCCGGCCGCGCGCGCCAGCTGGGTGATCCGGACGATCGCGTCCTCCACATCGCGCGGGGCGACCATCATCAGATCCGCCAGCTCGTCCACGATGACCAGCAGATACGGGTAGGGCTGGAGCTCGCGTTCGCTGCCCTCCGGCAGCTTGACCTTGCCATTGCGAATGGCCTGGTTGAAGTCGTCGATGTGCCGGTACCCGAACGCCGCCAGGTCGTCGTAGCGCAGATCCATCTCGCGCACGACCCACTGGAGCGCCTCGGCCGCGCGCTTGGGGTTGGTGATGATCGGCGTGATCAGATGCGGAATGCCCTCGTACGCGGTCAGCTCGACCCGCTTGGGGTCGACGAGCACCATCCGGACGTCCTCGGGGGTCGCCCTTATCATGATCGAGGTGATCAGGCAGTTGATGCAGGACGACTTGCCGGATCCGGTCGCGCCCGCGACGAGCACATGCGGCATCTTCGCGAGGTTGGCCATCACATAGCCCCCCTCCACGTCCTTGCCGAGCGCCACCAGCATCGGATGGTCGTCCTCGGCCGCGTCCGCCAGCCGCAGCACATCACCGAGGTTGACCATCTCGCGGTCGGTGTTGGGAATCTCGATCCCGACCGCGGACTTGCCGGGGATCGGGGAGATGATCCGGACATCGGGGCTGGCGACGGCGTACGCGATGTTCTTGGTGAGCGCGGTGATCCGCTCGACCTTCACGGCCGGGCCCAGCTCGACCTCGTAACGTGTGACCGTCGGCCCCCGGGTGAACCCGGTGACGGCCGCGTCGACCTTGAACTCCGTGAAGACCTGCGTCAGCGAGGCGACCACGGCGTCATTGGCGGCGCTGCGCGTCTTCCCGGGGCCGCCGCGCTCCAGCAGATCGAGCGAGGGCAGGGAGTAGGTGATGTCCCCGGCGAGCTGGAGCTGTTCGGCACGCGGCGGAAGCGGCTGGCTCTCCTCGGGCGCGGGTTTGGTGAGGTCCGGTACGGAAGAACCCGCCCCGGGTCCGGCGGGGGGCCGCTCCGGCTCACGCGCCGACGGCACCGGGGACGCGGCCCGCTGCCGGTCGGCCGTGACGTCCTTGGTCAGATCGGCGACCAGCGGGGAGGGCGGCAGACCGTTGTACACGGCGCCGTCGAGGGCCGCCGCCGCTGCCGCCGCCACGTCCACGGCGTCCATCGGACGGTCCATGGCGGGCTGCACGGACGCCCTGCGGGGCCTGCGGCGCCGGAGGGCATCGGCCTCGGCCTGGTCGGGGTCGTACTCCGGCGCATCGCTCCGGCGCGCGGAGCGCCGCCCGCGCACGGGTACGGCATCACGCCACTGCTCCTCGTAACGCTCGTCGTCACCGGTGGCCTCACCGTCCGCGCCGGGCTCGTACCCGGGCTGGATGAGACCGAGCCTGACACCGAGCTGCCGCAGACGCTGCGGAATGGCGTTCACGGGCGTCGCCGTGACCACGAGCAGACCGAACACCGTGAGCAGAAGGAGCAGCGGTACGGCGAGCACCTCGCCCATGGCGAAGATCAGCGGCCTGGACGCGGCCCAGCCGATCAGACCGCCGGCGTCCTGCATGGCCTCGGTGCCGTCGTCCCGTCCCGGGGAGCCACAGGCGATGTGGACCTGGCCGAGTACGCCGATGACGAGGGCGGAGAGGCCGATCACGATCCGGCCGTTGGCGTCGGGCTTCTCGGGATACAGGATCAGGCGCACGGCGATCGCGCCCAGCAGTATCGGCACCAGCAGGTCGAGCCGGCCGAAGGCACCGGTCACCAGCATCTCGACCAGGTCGCCGACCGGGCCGCGCAGATTGGACCAGGTCCCGGCCGCGACGATCAGGGAGAGGCCCAGCAGCAGCAGTGCGAGGCCGTCCTTGCGGTGGGCGGGGTCGAGTCCCTTGGCTCCACGCCCTATACCGCGGAACATCGCTCCCACGGCGTGCGCGAGACCGAGCCAGAGGGCGCGCGCGAGCCGATACACGCCCCCTGTGGGCGACGGCGCCGGCTTGGGCGCGGGCTTCTTGGCCGCCGCTTTCCTGGGCGGCTTGGCAGTTGCCTTTTTCGCGGGTGCGGACTTCTTGGCCGCCGCCTTTTTCGCGGGAGCCGCCTTCTTCGCGGCCGCGGGGGCACCGCTCGTACGCCCGGGGCGCGGCTTCGCGGTGCCGGCCGTGCCCTGGGAACCCTTGCCGGACGTACGTGAGGCCATGATGGTGAGGTTACCGGTGCGAGAGGCGTGGGACACGTGTCCCACGGGTTCACCCCCACGTGTCGCCCCGGAGAGGCGCCGAGGTGACGCCCCCTCAGCCACCGAGCGTGAGCGAGCCGTTCCTCGCGGCATGGCCCTTCATGCGCGACGCGGCGGGCCCGCCCCTGCCTGTCCCGCCCCGCCACTGCCCGGCCTTTTGCCCGGCCGCCGCGCGTTTTCCGCGGATCGGATCAGAACGAGGTGGCCACGCCGCGACAGCGCTCCCCCGGCCCGCGCGCGTACGGCGCGCAGGGGCTTCGGACCTCTGCTGGACGCCCGTCCCAGCTGGGACCTACCGGTGGGGCACCTTTCCGGCCACCCCGTCAGTTCTGCGAGGGCAGCGTCGGCGCTCCGCCGGTGCCGGGCTCCAGTGCGTCCAGGGCCCTGCGCAAACCCGTGAGTTTGCGTTCGAGATGGGCGGCGGTGGCGACGGCCGCCGCGTCGGCGGAGTCGTCGTCGAGCTGCTTGGAGAGCGCTTCGGCCTGCTCCTCGACCGCCGCGAGCCGCGCGGACAGCTCGGCGAGCAGCCCGGCCGGCTCCTTGTTGTTGGATCCCGCCGCGGGCCTGCCGCCGCCTTCGAGCTGGAGCCGCAGCAGGGCCGCCTGCTCGCGCAGTTGGCAGTTCTTCATATACAGCTCGACGAAGACCGACACCTTGGCACGCAGCACCCAGGGGTCGAACGGCTTCGAGATGTAGTCGACCGCGCCGGCCGCGTATCCCCGGAAGGTGTGGTGGGGGCCGTGGTTGATCGCGGTGAGGAAGATGATCGGGATGTCCCGCGTCCGCTCACGCCGCTTGATGTGTGCGGCCGTCTCGAAACCATCCATTCCGGGCATTTGCACATCAAGCAGAATGACCGCGAAGTCGTCTGTCAGCAGCGCCTTGAGCGCTTCCTCCCCTGACGATGCCCGCACCAGCGTCTGATCGAGCGCGGAGAGAATGGCCTCCAGCGCCAGCAGATTCTCCGGCCGGTCATCGACCAGGAGGATCTTGGCCTTCTGCACCATGCCCCGTCCTCCTCGCCCCGGCTTGGGGCCTCCCCGGCTCCATGAGCACGGAGGGCGCACCGGGCGCCGCCCCAGGGGACGACTCCCTTGCGCCGCCCGTCCTTGTGCCGGTCATGGTAGCCGCACCCTGCCCGTCGACACACCCTGTCACCGGGATGTCACTGTGCACGCAGCGGAAACGCAGCGGGAGACCAGAAGGTTCCCCGAAACACACCGTCTCACACACCTTCAGCCACAGTCAGTCAACAACTGACAGAGATCCGAACACAATTCGCTCACTTTCCTCGCATCCACTGCTCCATCACCGAGAGCAGATGGTCGGGATCCACCGGCTTGGTCACATAGTCGGAGGCACCCGACTCGATGGCCTTCTCCCGGTCGCCCTTCATCGCCTTGGCGGTCAGCGCGATGATCGGCAGCCCCGCGAACTGCGGCATCCTGCGGATCGCGGTCGTCGTGGCATACCCGTCCATCTCCGGCATCATGATGTCCATCAGCACGACCGTCACATCGTCGTGCTGCTCCAGGACTTCGATACCCTCCCGGCCGTTCTCCGCGTACAGCACCGACAGACCGTGCTGCTCCAGCACGCTGGTGAGCGCGAAGACATTGCGGATGTCGTCGTCGACGATCAGTACCTTCTCATTGTCGAAGCTGAACGTACGCCTCGGCTCCGGGGCCGCCTCCTGGGGCCCCTCGTCCCGGCCGCCCCGGGCCCTCCCGGCCGCGCCCTCCTGCCCGGACCCGGCTCCGCCGTCCGCCTGCCCTGCGGCCGTGGGAAGCGCCGCCCGCTCCCGCGCACCGCTCAGCGCCTTGCGGCGACGGCGGAAGAGCGCGGCCGGACCGGACTCACCCGGCACCATCCGCTCGGGCCGCTCGGTCGGAGCGCTGATCTCCGCCATCTGGTCGGCCCCCGGCCCCGAGCCGCCGGCCGGCGGTTCACTGGGGTGAAGGGGCAGATAGAGCGTGAACGTCGAGCCACGGCCGGGTTCACTCGCCGCGTGGATCTCACCGCCGAGCAGCCGCGCGATCTCCCGGCTGATCGAGAGCCCCAGCCCCGTACCGCCGTACTTGCGGCTCGTCGTCCCGTCGGCCTGTTTGAACGCCTCGAAGATCACCCGCATCTTGCCCGCCGCGATCCCGATCCCGGTGTCGGTGACCGAGAAGGCGATCAGATCGGCGTCCGGGTCCTGGAGCGAGCCGACTTCCAGCAGCTGCTCCCGGATCGACTGCGGCACATCCGCGCTCGCCGGCCGGATCACCAGCTCCACCGCACCGGAGTCGGTGAACTTCACCGCGTTCGACAGCAGATTGCGCAGCACCTGAAGGAGCCGCTGCTCGTCGGTGTGCAGGGTCGCGGGCAGTTCCGGAGAGACCCGTACGGAGAAGTCGAGCCCCTTCTCCGCCGTCAGGGGCCGGAAGGTGGCCTCCACATAGTCGACCAGCTGCACCAGCGCGATCCGGGTCGGGCTGACGTCCATCTTGCCCGCCTCGACCTTCGACAGATCGAGGATGTCGTTGATCAGCTGCAGCAGATCCGAACCGGCGCCGTGGATCGTCTCGGCGAACTCCACCTGCTTGGGCGAGAGATTCCCCTCCGCGTTGTCCGCGAGGAGCTTCGCCAGGATGAGCAGCGAGTTCAGCGGTGTCCGCAGCTCGTGCGACATATTCGCCAGGAACTCGCTCTTGTAGCGCATCGAGACCGCCAGCTGCTCGGCCCGCTCCTCCAGCACCTGCCGGGCCTCTTCGATCTCGGTGTTCTTGACCTCGATATCACGGTTCTGCTGCGCCAGCAGCTCCGCCTTCTCCTCCAGCTCCGCGTTGGACGACTGGAGCGCCTTCTGCCGGTTCTCCAGCTCGGCCGACCGCTCGCGTAGCTGCTCGGTCAGCTCCTGCGACTGCTTCAGCAGCACCTCGGTCTTGGTGTTCACACTGATGGTGTTGACACTCGTCGCGATCATCTCGGCGATCTGGTTCAGGAAGTCCCGCTGGATCTGGGTGAACGGCTGGAACGACGCCAGCTCGATCACCCCGAGCACCTTCCCCTCGAAGAGCACCGGCAGCACGATCACATGCGCCGGAGACGCCTCCCCGAGCCCCGAGGAGATCTTCAGATACCCCGGCGGCACATTGACCTGAATCGTCCGCTTCTCCTCCGCCGCCGTCCCGATCAGCGTCTCTCCCGGCCGGAACGACGTGGGCATCAGACCGGCGGAGTAGCCGTAACTGCCGCGCATGACCAGCTCGTACGAGATCTCCCCGCTGCCCGAGACATCCGAGCTGCCGCCCGTCGGCATCGCAAGGAAGAACGCGCCGTGCTGCGCCGAGACCACCGGCGTCAGCTCGCTCATGATCAGGGAGGCCACATCGTCGAGATCGCGCCTGCCCTGCATCAGACCGGAGATCCGGGCCAGATTGCCCTTGAGCCAGTCCTGCTCCTCATTGGCGAGTGTGGTGTCCCGCAGATTCGCGATCATCGTGTTGATGTTGTCCTGGAGGACCTGGATCTCCCCGGCCGCGTCCACATCGATCTTCAGATTGAGATCACCGCGGGTCACCGCGGTGGCGACGGCGGCGATCGCGCGCACCTGCCGGGTCAGATTCCCGGCCATCTCGTTCACGGACTCGGTCAGATCGCGCCAGGTGCCGTCGACGTCCCGTACGCGGGCCTGACCGCCCAACTGCCCGTCCGTACCCACTTCCCGGGCCACCCGGGTGACCTCCCCGGCGAACGAGGAGAGCTGGTCGACCATCGTGTTGATGGTGGTCTTCAGCTCCAGGATCTCGCCCCGGGCGTCGATGTCGATCTTCCTGGTGAGATCGCCCTTGGCGATCGCGGTGGTGACAGTGGCGATCTGCCGCACCTGCCAGGTCAGATTGGACGCCATCGAGTTCACCGACTCGGTGAGGTCCTTCCAGGTGCCGGAGACCCCCGGGACCTGTGCCTGACCGCCGAGTTCGCCCTCGGTACCCACCTCGCGCGCGACCCGCGTGACCTCGTCCGCGAACGACGACAGGGTCGTCACCATCGTATTGACGGTCTCGGCCAGCTCCGCGAACTCACCGCGGGCCTCGACCGTCACCTTCTTCGTCAGATCGCCGTTGGCGACGGCCGCCGAGACCCGGGCGATGTTGCGCACCTGGTTGGTCAGGTTGTTGGCCATCAGATTGACGTTGTCACTGAGGTCCTTCCAGATGCCGGTGACACCCCGCACCCGCGCCTGACCGCCGAGGACACCCTCCGTACCGACCTCACGCGCGACCCTGGTCACCTCGTCCGCGAAGTCGGACAGCTGGTCCACCATCGTGTTCACGGTCGTCACCAGTTCGAGGATCTCGCCCTTGGCGTCGACGGTGATCTTCTTCGACAGATCGCCCTTGGCGACGGCGGTGGTCACCTCGGCGATACTGCGGACCTGGGACGTCAGATTGTTCGCCATCGAGTTGACGGACTGGGTGAGGTCCTTCCAGGTCCCGGAGACGCCCTGCACCTCCGCCTGCCCGCCCAGCATGCCCTCGGTGCCGACCTCGCGGGCGACCATGGTCACCTGCTCGGCGAAGTCCGAGAGCTGGTCCACCATCGTGTTGATGGTGTTCTTCAGCTCAAGAATCTCGCCCCGCGCGTCCACATCGATCTTCTGCGACAGATCACCCCGCGCCACCGCCGTGGCGACCTGCGCGATGTTACGGACCTGAGCGGTGAGGTTGCCCGCCATGCCGTTCACGGAGTCCGTCAGATCGCGCCACACACCGGCGACGCCCGGCACCTGCGCCTGACCGCCCAGCCGGCCGTCGGTGCCGACCTCGCGGGCCACCCGTGTCACCTGCTCGGCAAAGGCGGAGAGCTGGTCCACCATCGTGTTGATGGTGTTCTTCAGCTCAAGAATCTCGCCCCGCGCGTCCACATCGATCTTCTGCGACAGATCACCCCGCGCCACCGCCGTCGTCACCTGGGCGATCTGCCGGACCTGCGAGGTCAGGTTCCCCGCCATGAAGTTGACGGAGTCGGTCAGTTCCTTCCACGTACCGCTGACACCGTCGACACGCGCCTGACCGCCGAGACGGCCCTCCGTCCCCACGTCCCGGGCCATACGCGTGACCTGGTCGGCGAACGAGGACAGCTGAGCCACCATCGTGTTGACGGTGTTCTTCAGCTCCAGCATCTCCCCGGCCACATCGACCGTGACCTTCTGCGACAGATCACCATTGGCGACCGCCGTCGTCACCTGCGCGATGTCCCGTACCTGGCCGGTCAGATTACGGAAGGCCGTGTTCACCGAGTCGGTGAGGTCCTTCCAGGTCCCGGCCGCGCCGGGGACGCCCGCCTGCCCCCCTAGGCGCCCCTCCACACCGACCTCCCGGGCGACGCGCGTCACCTCGGAACCGAAGGACTGCAACTGGTCCACCATCGTGTTGACGGTGTTCTTCAGCTCCAGCATCTCCCCGGCCACATCGACCGTGACCTTCTGCGACAGATCACCATTGGCGACCGCCGTCG
>NZ_JBITFN010000020.1:0-4535 GCF_044456085.1 Streptomyces sp. NPDC051018 | reverse complement strand
CGTGTCACCTGCGCGATATCGCGGACCTGAGTGGTCAGATTACGGAAGACGGTGTTGACCGAGTCGGTGAGGTCCTTCCAGGTCCCGGCCGCGCCCGGCACCTGCGCCTGGCCGCCGAGCAGCCCCTCCCCGCCTACCTCGCTCGCGACCCGGGTGACCTCGTCCGCGAACGTACGCAGCGTCTCGGTCATCTGGTTGACGGTCTCGGCGAGTTGGGCGACCTCCCCGCGCGCGTTCACCGTGACCTTCTGCGACAGATCACCGTTCGCGACCGCCGTGGTCACCTCGGCGATGGCCCGCACCTGGGACGTCAGATTGCCGGCCATGGTGTTGACCGAGTCGGTGAGGTCCTTCCACACACCGGCCACACCGGGCACCTCGGCCTGGCCGCCCAGCTCGCCCTCCGTACCGACCTCGCGGGCGACCCGGGTGACCTCGGAACCGAGGGACTGCAGCTGGTCCACCATCGTGTTGACGGTGTTCTTCAGCTCCAGCATCTCGCCGTCCACATGGACGGTGACCTTCTGTGACAGATCGCCCTTGGCGACCGCCGTGGTCACCAGCGCGATGTCCCGCACCTGAGCGGTCAGCCGGTGCGCCATGGTGTTGACGGAGTCGGTCAGGTCCTTCCAGGAACCGGAGACTCCGCGCACCTGGGCCTGTCCGCCGAGCTTGCCCTCGGTGCCGACCTCCAGCGCCACCCGCGTCACCTCGTCGGTGAACGCCGACAGCTGGTCCACGAGGCTGTTGACCGTACGCGCGACCCTGAGGAACTCACCGCGCAGCGGGCGTACGACTCCGTCCCCGCCCTGGGAGCGCAACTCCATCCGCTGGTCCAGATCGCCGTCGGCGACCGCGGAGAGCACCCGGCCCACCTCGGACACCGGCCGCGCGAGATCGTCCACCAGCGCGTTCGAGGCGTCCACCGCGGCGGCCCAGGAGCCCTCACAGGCGCCCGTCTCCAGCCGCTCGGTGAGCTTGCCCTCCCGGCCGACCACTCTGCGTACCCGGGCCAGCTCACCCGTGAGATGAACATTCCGGTCCGCGACCTCGTTGTAGACGGCCGCGATCTGGGCCATCACATCGTCGCCCGACACGGTCAGACGCCTGCGGAAGTTCCCGTCACGCATGGCCACCAGGGCGGCCAGCAGCTTGTTCAGAGCCGCCGTCTCCACCTCTGTCGTCCCATTACTCCGGGATCGTCCGCCTTTCGCGCGCGTGGTTTGTGCACGCGCCGTCACGCCAGACTCCACCGTGTCCCTCCCGCAGGGGTTGACCGTACTGCCCGGGGCTCCCACCGGCAGCCTGCCCAGTGTTTCACCCGTGCCGAACCAGGCCATAACAGTTCGGCAGCTTCGCATAGCGTCCCCGCCCCCGGAGGGCGGAAACAGCGGCAACCGGCATCCGCTCGGACTGCGAAGGTAAGTAACCTGGCATCCGGCTGTCCAACCGCCCCGGTCCGCCCGGCCTGGGCGACACGGGCGCGAGCACTATGACCGGGCACCGGGAGGGACAGGCCGATCATGGCAGAGCCGGGCGTCGAGACGCGTACGAGGAGTTCAGTGATCACCGCTCGGGCGGCCGCCAGCTTCGACCCCGTCGGGCGGTCCGTGGCGACCGCCCGCGCCTTTGTGAGGGACACACTCCAGGGCTGGGGGTACAGCGACGTCGTCGACGACGCGGTCGTCCTCACCAGCGAACTGGTCACCAACGCCGTCGTCCACGCGGGCACCGCCGCCGATGTGCTCTGTCTGCGTACGGAGGACAGCATCCGGGTCGAGGTCGCCGACCGCTACCCTGAGCGCGAGGTCCCCATCCAGGGCACCGGCCACGCCTTCGCCTCCCTCGACAGCGAGAACGGCCGCGGACTCCTCATGTGCTCCGCCCTCGCCTCCCGCTGGGGCGTCGAGTACACCTCCACGTTCAAACAGGTGTGGTTCCAGCTCGACCTCCCCCAGCGCCCGGTCGGCACCCGCACCGCCGGTCCGGTGCTGCCCACCCCGATGCTCCCCGTCGCCGACGAGCGCGTCCGCGTCGCCGTCGCGCAGATCGACAGAACCGGCTCGATCACCGTCTGGAACGAGGACGCCGAACATCTCTTCGGTTACGCGGCCGAGCAGGTCATCGGCAAGCCCCTGACCGATTTCGCCGCGTGGCCGCACACCCCCGGCATCGGTACGGGCATCGCCGAGGCGCTCCAGCTCTCCCGCTGGGAGGGCAGCTACGGCGTCCGCGACCACGACGGCCGGGTCATCCCCGTGTACGCCTCCCACCTGCGGGTCCGTGACACCCAGGGCGAGCCCTCCACGGTCTGTCTCCTCGTACGGGACGACGAGCGCGCTGTCCTCCAGACCCCGCAGCGGCACCCCGTCAGCGAGTCCGGCTCGGAGAGCCACAGCACGGACCCCTTCGAGGTCTTCATCGGCTCACCCGCCCCCGACGACCTCGACGGCCTCCTCCAGCGCACGGTCGAGCGCGCCCGCGACATGCTCGACGGCGACTCGGCCTTCCTGCTGCTCGCCACCGACGACGAGACCGAGCTGGAGGTACGGGCCACCACCGGGCTCCCCTCGGCCCGCCAGCGCTTCGCCCGCGTCCCCGTCGAAGCCGGCACCGGCCGGTACGGCTCCGCCAGGATGCCCGCCGTCCACGAGGACCTCGCCTCGGTCCCCGGCGCGGTTCCCCTGCTCAGCTCGACCGGGATGCGGTCCGTCGTCACCGTGCCGCTCAAGGTCGAGGGCCGGCTGACCGGCTCCCTCGGCGTCGCCGCGGAATCCGCCGGCCGGTACACGAACGAGGAGGCCCTGCGCCTTCAGTTCGCTGCCGACCGTATCGCCCTCGCCGTCGAATCCGCCCGCCTCGGGGAACTGGAACGGCTGCGCCGCGGCTCGCTCTCCTTCCTCGTCGAGGCCTCGGACCTGCTCGCGGGTACCCTCGACCGGGACCAGACACTGGCCCTGATGGCCCAGATGACCGTTCCCACCCTCGCCACCTGGTGCGCCGTCTACACGATCGCCGACCAGGCGTCCGACCCGTACCTCAGCTTTGTGCTCCACGAGGACGAGGACCGCATCGACGGGCTCAAGGCCCTGCTGTCCAAGGTCGCCCCGCCCGACCCGGTCCCCACTCCCGGGGCCCGCGTCTGGACGGCCCCCGCGGAGGCGGCCCAGAAGGCAGCCCTCCTCACCTCCAAGCGGGAACTCGGCCTCGGCTCCTCGACCCCCGTCTCCTCCGGTATCGGCACCACGCTCGCCACCGCCGCCGCGGTCGGCGGGGAAACAGTCGTCCTGCCGCTGGTCGCCCGCAACCGTGTGATCGGGATGCTCACGCTCGGCAAACCCTCGGACGACCACTTCCGCCAGGAGATCCTGGAACTCGCGGAGGATCTCTCCCGGCGAGCCGCCCTCGCCCTGGACAACGCCCGGCTCTACTCCGAGCGCATGGCCATCAGCCAGTCCCTCCAGCGCAGCCTGCTCCCGCCCGAGTCGCCCCAGATCCCCGGCGTCGAGGTCGAGGTGATCTACCGCGCGGCCGGCGAGGGCAACGAGGTGGGCGGCGACTTCTACGATGTGTTCCCCATCCGTGACGGCGCGTACGGCTTCGCCATCGGCGATGTCTGCGGTACGGGCCCGGAAGCCGCGGCCGTCACCGGCCTGGCCCGGCATGCCCTCCGTCTGCTGGCCCGCGAGGGCTTCGGCGGCCCGGCCGTACTGGAGCGCCTCAACGCTGCCATCCTCGATGAGGGCGCCCGCAGCCGCTTCCTCACGCTGCTCTACGGCGAACTCTGGCCCCAGGACGACGGCAGCGCCCAGCTCAAGGTCGTCTGCGCGGGCCACCCGCTCCCCCTGCGCCTCCGCCCGGACGGCACGGTCGAGGCCGCGGCCGAACCACAGCCCCTGCTCGGCGTCATGGACGATCTGGAGCTGTACGAGCAGATCGTGACCCTCGCTCCCGGCGATGTCCTCCTCTGTGTCACCGATGGCGTCACCGAACGCCGCGAGGGCACCCGCATGCTCGGCGACGAGGGCCTCACCGAAGTCCTCACCGGCTGTACGGGCCTCACGGCGGGCGCGGTCGCCTCCCGGGTCCTGCGAGCGGTCGAACGCTTCGCGGCCGAGCCGGCCTCCGACGACATGGCCATCCTGGCGATGCGCATCCCGGAGCCCCGCAGAGACTGACGCAACATGAGAAAGGCCCCCGCCATAAGGCGGGGGCCTTTCTCATGTACTGATGCACCGAGCCCCAATACGGAATCGAACCGTAGACCTTCTCCTTACCATGGAGACGCTCTACCGACTGAGCTATTGGGGCCTGCCGCCCTGGGGCAACGAGCAAAAGCATACCCCGAGTCGCCCCCTGCTTTGAACCAGCCCCGACGAACCGGCTCACTCGAATCGACATCACCCCGGAACCAACTACGCCCGAGCATACGAAGCAATGCAAAAAAGGACCCTTGGTCCAGCGTGAACGCTGGACCAAGGGTCCTGAATAATTGTTCGGCGGTGTCCTACTCTCCCACAGGGTCCCCCCTGCAG